>CANFHZ010000030.1 GCA_947446885.1 Comamonadaceae bacterium | reverse complement strand
TGCGCGTAGGACGGGTCAGCCCAGAAGTCGACCACCTGGTTCATAGACTCCTGGAAGGCTGCCGCATACGGCGCGCTTTTCAGGTAACCCGGGTCTTTGAGCACGGCGTTGTGCGCCGAAGAGCCGCCGATGGCTTGCCACTTCTTCTGCACTTCCGGGTTGGCGAACCACTTGATGTACTGCAATGCTTCGTTACGGTTCGGCGAGTACGACACCACCGAGATGCCCTGGCCGCCCAGTTGCACGCCCTTGGCTTTGTCCGACGGGTTCACGAAGTAACCAATCTTCGCGCCACCGACTTGCGGATCTTTGTCCAGGCCTGGGAAGAAGGCAAACCAGTTCATCATCATGGCCACTTGGCCGGACTTGAATGCGTCCAGACCTTCACCCATGTATGAGTTGGTCATGCCGGGCGGCGTGCTGCCTTTGTACAAGGACTTGTAGAACTCCAGGGCGCGAATCGAATCCGCCGAGTTGACGTAACCGTCGAGGTCATACGGCTTGGCCGGGTTCTGGTACTTGAAGCCAAATGGGTAGAACACATTGCTCACGCCCATGGTGATGCCTTCAGAGCCGCGCTCGGTGAAGATGTAGGCGCCATAGACTTTCTTGCCGTCGATCTCACGACCTTGGAAGAATTCGGACACCTGCTTGAACTCGGTCCAGGTCTTGGGTGGCGCAAGATCGCGGTTGTGCTTCTTCTTGAACTCCGCTTGGATTTCAGGCTTGCTGAACCAGTCTTTGCGGTAGGTCCAGCCCAGCGCATCGGCCATGGCGGGCAGCGCCCAGTAGTTGGGCGTGTTCTTGGGCCATTCGGCGTAGCCGACCACGGTGGCCGGTGCAAAGTCGGTCATCTTGATGCCTTCTTTGGCGAAGAAGTCATTCAGTTTGACGTAGTGGCCGCTCTCGGCGGAGCCACCGATCCACTGGCTGTCGCCAATGATCAGGTCGCACAGCTTGCCCTTGGAGTTCAGCTCATTGAGCATACGGTCGGCGAAATTGGGCCATGGCACAAATTCGAACTTCATCTTCACCTTGCTTTGTGCCGTGAAGTCTTTGGACAGCTCGACCAGCGCATTGGCAGGATCCCAGGCCGCCCAGCACAGCGTGATGGTTTTGTCCTGGGCCTGGGCGCTGCCCATGCTCAGTGCACCGGCTACCGCGACGCACGCGAGTGCAGGCAGTTTTTTCAACAGCTTCTTCATTCAAAATTCTCCTCAAAGTAATAAACAGAGTCCAACACACCAACACACACCCGGCCGCCGTATCAATGCAGATTTTCAGCAGTCAAGATCTCGACCCGGGGCTGCACCACGCTGGGTGCGCCCCGGATGTTTTCGCACAGGCCACGCAGTGTGCGCGCTGCCGCGAGCACGCAGTAATGCACATCCTGGTGCAACACAAATGCCAGGCTTCCGTCCACCAGCATGGTTTGGTGGATCGCCGTCAAATCGTGTGCAATCAAAGGCGCTTGCGTGGTCAGCCCGAGCTGCGCCAGCGCCGCTGCAATCCCGGTACTTGCGCCGCCCACAGCGTAGGCGCCACTGATACGGTCTGCGTCCCGTGCCCCACCAAGCTGGCGCATAAGGTAGTCGCAGGCTGCCTCATCATCCGTGGGCACATCGGTCAGGCGCAGCACTTCCAGCGCCGGAAAACGGTCTTCGACCACCTGCGCGAAGCCAATGCGTCGCTCGATCTCGTTGGACATGCGGGTGGCCGTGGACAAAAGCAGCAATACGGAACGCGTGCCCGGCCGCGCCATGCGGCCCAGCAGGAGGCCGGCGGTGCGCCCTTCGGCCCGGGAGTCTGCGCCGATGTGGGCCTGGCGCATGGAGCCAGCCACGTCGCTGAACAGGGTGACCACGTGCATCCCGGCCCGGACATGCTCATTGATGGCCAGCTTGACAGCCGGCACGTCCGGCGCCACCAGCACCATGGCGTCGCAGCCGCTGACCCGGCCCAGCGCCAGCCCGAACTCGGCCGGATCCTCGGCATCGAGCCGGTAGGTGATTTCGGTGATGTGCTGGTGCCGGAAATCGCCTGCGGTCTGCGCGATATGGCGCTCGAGCTGGTCAAAAAACGGGCTGTGCTGGTCGGGCAGCACATAGGCGAATTTCCAGTTGCCCTTGCTGCGTGGGCGCCCCCGGGTGACGATAGGGGTTCCGAGTTTGTCGATGGCCTGCAAGACCTTGCGCTCGGTCTGCGAATTCACCCCGGTGCGGCCGTTGAGCACCCGGTCGACCGTGGCCGTGCCGACACCCGCGTTGCGCGCGATTTCAGCGATGGTGACGTTGGCGGACATGGAGCAGAGCAGGGATAGTGCTCCGCAGTGTTATCCCATCAAAAAATAAATCAATCAGGGTTTTCACTGACTCCGGATCTTGTCAGCGCGCCGATTTCGACCGCTCGTACAGCGGCATCACATCCGGCAAGGCCGCTTGCATGTCGGCGATGCGGGTTCCGCTGGCCGGGTGGGTGGACAGCCATTGTGGCGGCGCGCCCTTGTTGGCGGCGCCCATCTTCTCCCACAGGCTGATCCCGGCACGCGGGTCGAATCCGGCGCGCGCGGCGATCTCCATACCCACCAAATCGGCTTCGGACTCGTCTTCCCGGCTGAACTTGAGGTTGAGCAAATTGGCTCCTTGCTGCGCCACCATGTCGGTCAGGTTCGGGTCAATCCCCAGCCAGCCTGAGAGCAAAGCCCCACCCAGGCGGGCGGCACCGGTGGTCACCGTGGACTTGCCCATGCGCTCGCGGGCGTGTTCGCGCAGGGCGTGGGCCATTTCATGCCCCATCACCATGGCGGTCTCGTCGTCGGTCAGTTGCAGGTTACGCAAAATGCCGGTGTAAAACGCAATCTTGCCGCCTGGCATGCAGTAAGCGTTGATTTGCTTGGAGGCAATCAGATTCACTTCCCACTGCCACAGGCTGGCCCGCTCATTCCAGGGTGTGGCAAAAGGGATCAGTCGCTGCGCGACGGTTCGCAGGCGTTTGAGCTCCTCGCTGTTGGGTGGGGCCAGGGCGTTTTTGCTGTCTGCCTGCTGCAGGACTTGTTTGTACTGCTGCCCGGCCATCTTCTCCACTTCCTGGGCAGGAACCAGATTGGTGAAGGCCGAACGCCTGCCCACATTGACGCCCTCGCGCTCCTGTGCAAAAACTGTCGCAGTGAAGCAGGCCAGCACCAACGCCAATGTTGTTGCTACCCAGTGCCGCGCGATGCGGCTGTGTCTGTACCTGGCGGCTGACACGACGACGTCACCCGGTTCGCCCATGTTCTGTCTCCGGCCGTGTGCGGGATTGCACACAAGTATTATTCCCCTATGGAGAAACACACCGACACAGATTCGCCCACAAGCTGGTTGCAAAGTCTGCGCGTGTATGCCGAACCGGCCTCATTACGCATGCTGTCGCTGGGCTTTTCTGCCGGGCTGCCGCTGCTACTGGTCTTTGGCACCCTGAGTTTCTGGCTGCGGGAGGCGGGCATTGACCGCACCACCATCGGGTTTATGAGCTGGATCGGCCTGGCCTATGCCTTCAAGTGGGCTTGGTCGCCCATGGTCGACCGTTTGCCGATTCCCGTGCTCACCCGCCTGCTGGGGCGTAGACGCAGTTGGTTGCTGTTGGCGCAGGCCTTGATCATGGCGGGCCTGCTGGGCATGGCCCTGACGGATCCGCAGCAGTCACTGATGCCGGTGGTGTGGTGCGCCATCGGTGTGGCCGTGGGGTCGGCGACACAGGACATTGCGCTGGACGCTTTCCGCATCGAGTCAGCCGATAGCGACCACCAGGCGGCGCTTGCCGCGACCTACCAAACGGGTTACCGCATCGCCATGATCTGGGCCGGCGCGGGTGCCTTGTGGATTGCGGCACGTTCCGAAGTACCGGACACAGCGGGCTACCAACACGGGCCCTGGCAAACCGCCTATTTGGTTATGGCGCTGAGCATGTTGCCCGGCGTTGCAACGGTCTTGTTTTCCAAGGAGCCCGCGGCCCTGCCACTGGCACCCAGCAAAAACCTGCGTGCGTGGTTGCATGGCGCAGTGGTCAGCCCATTCGCGGACTTTGTGCTGCGTTACCGCACGCAGGCCGTGCTGATCCTGGCCTTGATCGCCACGTACCGCATCAGCGACGTGGTGATGGGCATCATGGCGAATCCCTTTTATGTCGACATGGGCTACAGCAAGGACGAAGTGGCGGCGGTCACCAAGGTGTACGGCGTGTTGATGACGCTGCTGGGTGCGTTTGCAGGCGGTGCCATGGCGCTGCGTTGGGGCGTGATGCGGGTTTTGATGCTGGGTGCTGTGCTCAGCGCGGCCAGCAATCTGCTGTTTGCCTGGCTGGCCGGGCAGGGGCACGATGTGCATGCGCTGATTTTTGTAGTGTCGGCGGACAACCTGGCCAGCGGAATTGCCAGCAGCGCTTTTATTGCGTATCTGTCGTCCCTGACCAATGTCCAGTACTCGGCTACGCAGTACGCCATGTTCAGCTCGCTCATGCTCTTATTTCCCAAATTTTTGGCCGGCTTTTCGGGCCAGTATGTGGATGCCCACAGCTATGCTGAATTTTTTACCGCCACCGCCTTTCTCGGTGTACCCGTGCTGGCGCTGATCTGGCTGGCCGAGCGGCTGCGCGTGCGCTGAAGCCCGCGCCTTAGTCTGCGCCTTAATCTGCGCTCGGGCTTTACATAACTTTTCACGCGCTTTATGGGCGTGGAGCGCGCCTGCCAAGGCCGCCGCTAAACTGAACCATGACCCCCCGTTTACTCATCATCGACGACGACGCCCGCCTGTGCGCCATGCTGGCAAGCTACCTGGAACAAAACCATTTTGTTGTCATCAAGGCGGGCGATGGCCGCGCCGGATTGGCGGCATTGCAAAGCGCCAATCCGGCGATTGATCTGGTGATTCTGGATTTGATGCTGCCCGATATCGATGGCTTGGATTTGTGCCGCAACATCCGGGCGCTGGGCGATGGACCGGGCAGAGTGCCGGTACTGATGCTGACCGCCAAGGGCGACCCGATGGACCGCATTGTGGGCTTGGAAATCGGCGCCGACGATTACCTCTCAAAACCCTTTGAGCCGCGGGAGTTGCTGGCCCGCATCAAAGCCATATTGCGCCGCCAGGGCACGGTATTCAGTGATGGCGTGCTGGGCAAGATGCAGTTCGGCCGCCTCGAAATCGATCGTGATGCACGCACCGTCACGCTGGCTGGCGCGGCCTGCGTGTTGACCGCCTACCAATTCGACTTGTTGGTGGCCTTGGCGCAGCGCGCCGGTCGGGTTCTTACCCGCGACCAAATCATGGAAGCGGTGCGCGGGCGGGAGCTTGAAGCCTTTGACCGGTCCATCGACGTCCACATGGGTCGCATCCGTGCCGTGATCGAGGACGACATCAAAAATCCCAAGCGCATCCTCACTGTGCGCGGCGTCGGCTACATCTTTGCGCGGCAGCAAGACTGAGTGGCTGCGGCCTATGCACCGTAAGCTGTATTTCCGGATTTGGCTGGCGGTGGTTCTGGCAATCGCCGTGTTGACACTGGCCGTGGGTACGGTGTGGCGCTTGAGCATGGAGCCGCCCCTGCGCCATGTGGTGTTGCGCAATTCCACCGGTGATGTTCTGGGGGCTGCGGCCCTGCGTCCGCGGGTTGAGTCCGCCCAATCCCAATGGCATTCAGCAGAAGGCGAGAGTGAGGGCGAACAGGATTCGCATCACGGCACTGGCGCTGGCGATGCCCTGGAACACCAGGCCCCGCCAGTGGGCCAATTTGGTCGCGGCCCTGAATTTTTGGTTCAAATGGACAACGGGCAGCTGCTCCATGTCCACATGCCACGTCCGGAGCTCAGGCCCTGGATGGGCTCAATAGGTTATGTATCGGCCTTGTGTCTGGTGGCCCTTGCAGTTGCGTTGGGCACTTATCCTGTGGTGCGCAGGTTGACGCGCAGGCTGGAGAATTTGCAGGCCAGCGTGGAGGCCTGGGGTGACGGCAACTTGGGCGTGCGTGCTTTGGTCGATGGAGACGACGAGGCGGCTTTCCTCGCCCGCCGATTCAACCATGCGGCACAGCGTGTGGAGGCACTGGTGCAGGCCCGCGACGCCCTGCTTGCCTCGCAAAAATCATTGCTGGCCAACGCCTCGCATGAGTTGCGTTCGCCGCTGGCACGTTTGCGCATGGGCTTGGAATTATTGGAGGGCGGTGGAGACCGGGAGGCGCTGCGTGAAGAGTTGGAGCGCAACATCTCCGAGCTCGATCAGCTCATCGGCGAGATCCTTTTGGCCAGCCGCTTGGATGCCAAGGAGGCTGATTTGGGCGCTATTGAGATGCTTGACTTGGTGCCCTTGTGTGCGCAGGAATGCGCCCACACCGGAGCCCGTCTTGACTGCGCCGGCACGGCCTTACCCATCCAAGGCGTACCCAAACTGCTACGCCGGGCGGTGCGCAATTTACTTGAAAACGCGGTGCGCCATGGTCGCTCTCCGCGCGGTGACGCTGCACCTGCCACTGTCGTTCTGGAATTGCGACAAGACGTTCAGGCTGGTGCTGCGGTGGTCCGCCTCGCGGTGATCGACGCGGGACCTGGGGTTCCCCCGGAGCACCAAGAGCGTGTTTTCGAGCCCTTTTACCGGCTTCCCGGTGTGTCAGAAACCAGCGGTGGCGCAGGCTTGGGTCTGGCGCTGGTCAAGTCCATCGTCGAGCGCCATGGCGGTACGGTTCAGTGCAGCAACAACCCGCAGGGTGGCGCGCGGTTTGAGATCACATTGCCCGCAGGCATTGCAACAAGTGCAAGCAGCCCCACTTCAGGATAGTGAATAGAAAAATTTGTAAATATCCCCCGTGTGGGGGATAAGTCCGTCTGCCCGGTCACATACATTCTTTTTCACTGCTGTCACAGTCAATTTCCTGAATTGCGGTTTGCGCGATCAGCCTACTGGTTCCAACGAAGTCTCCTCGGAGACCTTTATAGCCACCCCTAACCGGGGTGGCTTTTTTTTAGCCCATAAAGCGGACAGCACCCAGCTTACAACACCTCTGCTAAAGCATCCGCCACCCTGGCGGGGCTCAGATCCTGTAAACAGCGGGTGTGGCCCAGCGGGCAGCTGCGCGCAAAGCAGGGCGCGCAATCCAGGGCGGGCTGGTAGGCGGCATCGTTTTTCAACCATACAACCCGCGCGACCTCGCTCAGTGGCGGTGTGTGCAAGGGGCTGGAGGAACCGAACACCGCAACCTGCGGAGTTCCCAGCGCAGCGGCAATATGCATCAGACCGGAGTCGTTACTGACAAGTGCCCGGGCAGAGGCAATCAGGCCCATTGCTTCATCCAGGCTGGCGCTACCGGCCAGATTGATGCATGGGCTATGCGGAGCACGGCCAGATAGCGCCACGATTTCACGGCACATCGCGGCATCGTTGGCAGAGCCTAGCAGCAGCACCGGCGCATCGAGTGTGTCAGCCAGTGCGGCAAAGTGTTGCGGTGGCCAGCGTTTGGCAGGGCCGTATTCGGCGCCCGGTGCAAATACGTAATAGCCGCTGTCGCTCAGGTTCCACTTGTGCCGGGCTCTGGCCCGCGCGTCCGGTGCCACACGCAATACGGGGCGCGCTGGCGCGCCGGATCCGCCTTGCGCTCCACCGGCGAGCGCCAGGTAATGCGCCACCATGGAGCCCCTGTCATGCCGGGGTGGGTTCGGCAAGCCCGTGGTTAACAGCCCCCAGCGCGCCTCGCCACGGTAGCCCACGCGTTCACCGATCCCGGCCCACCAGGGCAGCAAAGCGCTTTTGAGGGAGTTGGGGCACACCACTGCACGCTGGAACTGTCCGCGCACGTTTTTTGCCAATTGGCGGCGCGCACCCCATTGCAGGCCGCCGTGGGCAAACGGGAACTCGATGACGTGGTGAACGTCAGCCATAGCCCGGTACACCGGCGCAACCCAAGGCAGTGCGCCAACTGTCACTACCTGCCCCTGGGCGTGCAGGGCAGCGATCAGCGGCTGGGTCATCACCGCATCACCAATCCATTGCGGCGCGATCAGCAGCGTGTCTGTGCCGTGCGGCGCATCGGCAGCGGGGATCACGCGGCGCACCTGTTCAGCGTTGGTGCACGGCGCGCGGAGTTTTCAGTGGTGGGCGTCGACATGTTCACCGGCTTTGAGCTGGTAAACCGTGCCGCAATACGGGCATTTGCCATGGCCCTCGCGGGCTACATCGAGGTAGACCTTGGGATGGGTATCCCAGGTTTTCATGCCGGCCAGGGGGCTGGGACAAAAGACGCCGCCCTGCGGGTTCAGGTCTTTGGCCAGGATTTCGATTACGGAGGCTTGCTTGCTCATAGCGGCGCTGTGTTTCAGACCCGGGCCAGCCAGTGGGCGTATTTGGGGTTGCGACCGTTGACGATATCGAAAAACGCAGCCTGGATTTTTTCGGTGATGGGGCCGCGCGAACCGGCACCCAGAGGAATGCGGTCCAGTTCGCGGATGGGCGTGACCTCGGCGGCAGTTCCGGTGAAGAAGGCCTCGTCGCAGATGTACACCTCGTCACGGGTGATGCGTTTTTGCACCAGTTCCAGCCCCAGGTCTTTGCAGATGTGGAACACCGTGTTGCGGGTGATGCCGTTGAGCGCACCGGCCGACAGATCGGGTGTGTAGACCACGCCGTCCTTGATGACGAACAGGTTTTCCCCCGCACCTTCCGAGACAAAACCATTGGCGTCGAGCAACATGGCCTCGTCGTAGCCGTCATCGGTGGCTTCCATATTGGCCAGTATGGAGTTGGTGTAGTTGGATACCGCCTTGGCCTGCGTCATGGTGATGTTGACGTGGTGGCGGGTGTAGCTGGAAATTTTGACGCGGATGCCGCGCTGCAAGCCTTCTTCACCCAAATAGGCACCCCAAGGCCACGCAGCGACCATCAGATGGATGGTGTTGCCCTTGGGCGATACGCCGAGTTTGCGGTCGCCAATCCAGGTCAGCGGGCGCAGGTAGCAACTCTCCAGCTTGTTTTCGCGAACCACGTCTTTTTGTGCCTGCATCACCTCTTCTTTGCTGAAAGGAATGTGCATGCGCAGGATCTTGGCGCTGTTAAAGAGCCGCTCGGTGTGCTCCTGCAGGCGAAAAATCGCGGTTCCGTTCACCGTGTTGTAGGCGCGCACACCTTCAAAAGCGCCGCATCCATAGTGCAATGTGTGCGTCAGAACGTGGATCTTGGCGTCTCGCCACTCGACCATGCGACCGTTCATCCAAATTTTTCCATCGCGGTCGGACATGGAGGGCGGCATAGCGGTCATGGGAGCGTCTTTCTATGAACAGGCTGCTGGGGTGAAGTCAGCCGTCCATTTTAGGGGCAGAGAACTGCCTCAGTGCCCGCCGCCCAGGTACGCCGCTTTGACCGCCGGATCGTCGCGCAACTTCGCGGCGTCGCCGTGTACCGAAATACGCCCGTTTTCCATGACGTAACCGTAGTCGGCCACTTTCAGGGCGGCGGCGGCAAATTGCTCGACCAGCAGCATCGTGACGCCACGTGACTTCAGGTCGCCAATGATGCGGAACACTTCTTCCACCAGGATAGGGGCCAGGCCCATCGACGGTTCGTCCAGCAAGACGATGTCCGGGTTGAGCATGACCGCGCGGGCCATGGCCAGCATTTGCTGCTCGCCGCCCGACAAGGTTCCGGCTAATTGGTTGCGCCGCTCCTTGAGGCGGGGAAACAACTCCATAGCGCGTTCCAAGTCGCCTGCGACATCGCCTTTGGGGCGGCTGCCGGTCAGGCGGGGAAATGCGCCCAGGATCAGGTTGTCGGTGACCGACATGGTGGCAAACACGCGGCGGCCCTCGGGCGAATGCGCCAACCCGAGTTTGGCAATCGTGTAGGACTCCAGGCCGTCAATGCGCTTGCCATTGAGGCTGATCTCGCCCGCGCCCGGCTTGACCATGCCGCAGATGGCGCGCATGGTGGTGGTTTTGCCGGCGCCGTTGGAGCCGATCAGTGTGACGACTTTGCCCTTGGGGACGTCGATGGAGATGCCATGCAGCACCTGCACTTTGCCGTATCCCGCTTCCAAATTCTTAATGCTCAACATGGTTCTGTTCCTCAGAATCGATCAGGCAGCCGGTGCACCGAGATAGGCTTCGATGACTTTCTCATCGGCCTGCACTTGCGCAGGCTTGCCCTCGGCAATTTTTTGACCAAAGTCCAGTACGGTGACTTCGTCGCAAATGCTCATGACGACGTCCATGTGGTGTTCAATCAAGATGACCGTGATGCCATGGTCGCGGATTTTGCGGATGATGGTGATCAATTCCTTGATGTCCGGAGCCGTTAAGCCGGCGGCCGGCTCATCCAGCAGTAGCAGTTGCGGATCCAGGGCCAGCGCCCTGGCGATTTCCAGCAAGCGCTGCTTGCCGTAGGGCAGGTTGCGGGCTTCTTCGGCGGCCAGTTCGCCAAGTCCAACGAAATGCAACAGGCCCAGGCCGCGCTGCACCGATGCATCATTCTCGCGCTGGTACCGGGATGAGTTGAGCGCTACGTCAACAAAATTGCTGTCAAAGGTGTGGTGCAAACCCACCTGCACATTTTGCAAGGCGGTCATCTCGCCAAACAACTGCACGTTCTGGAAGGTTCTGGCAATGCCGGAGAGCGCAATGTCCGACGAGGTGCGGCCGACGACGGACTGGCCATCGAAGGCGATGGTGCCCGCCGTGGGCACGTAAATGCCGGTCAGCACGTTCATCATGGTGCTCTTGCCCGAGCCATTGGGCCCGATCAAACCGTGGATGGAGCCGCGCTTGATGTGCAGGTCCACCATGTTCAAGGCCTTCAGTCCGCCGAATTGCATCAGCACGCCTTGTGCAACCAGAACCTCGCCGGCGTTGCGGCCTGCCGCAGCTTGGCTCAGCGCGTCGCGTGCTGGGTCAAAGGCAGCGTCGGCGTCCACAGAACGCGTTTTGCGCACCAGCAGATTGCGGAAAAAGCCCACGATTCCGTCCTGCAGGTAATACACCACAAACAAAATCATCAAGCCGAAAATGCTCAGGCGCCAATCGGTGATGGATGTCAGCCAAAATGAAAAACCAGCCAGGGCCGCAGTGCCGACCACGGGAATCGCCATGTTGCGGGGCGTTGCCATTTTTTTGCTGATTGCCACTGCGGCACCCAAAGCCATCAGCACGGCAAGCGTGGTCGCCACCGAGCGGAACAGCGCCAGGTCATCCAGCAACTTGGGCAATATCACGATGATGGCCGCACCCAGCAATGAGCCCCAGCGCGATTTGCGGCCACCCATGATGACTGCGAGCAAGAACAAAACGGTCAGCTCAAAGTTGTAGGTGTTTGGCGAGATGTACTGCTCTGAATAGGAATAAAGGCAGCCGGCCAGGCCGGCAAATCCCGCGCTGATCACAAAAGCGTAGACCTTGTAGCGGTAGACCGACACGCCCATGCAATCGGAAGCTACGGGGCTGCCACGCAAGGCCTCAAAGGCCCGGCCAAGTTGGCTGCGCAAGATGCGGTCCACCACAAGCGCGGACATGGCCATGAGCCCGAGAATCAGCCAATAAAAGCCATCTTCCGTGAACTTCATGCCGAAGATGCTGGGCTTGGGAATTTTGATGCCCAGCGGGCCTTCGGTGAGAAAGGTCATCTCGTTGATCAGAATTTGCACGATGGTGCCAAAGGCCAAGGTCACCATGGCCAGATACGGACCCGTCACCCGCAAAGCCGGCAAGGCGAGGATGGCCCCGAAAACGGCGGTCACCCCGACGCTGGCAATCAGGATCAACCAGACAGGCGCCCCGAGCTTGAAGAACAAAACGCCGGCGGTGTACGAGCCCACACCGAACAAGCCGGCATGGCCCAGCGACACCTGGCCTGTGTAACCCACCACAATGTCCAAACCGAACAGCAGGATGGCGTAAATCATGATCGTGCCGATCATGTGGATGTAATACGAGTTGTTCAAATAGAACGGCGCAGTGGCGAGCAGTGCCAGTCCGACCACGGCGGACAAGGTATGTGAGCGGTTCATCTTCAGACCTTCTTGATCGCGGTTTTTCCGAACAAACCTGCCGGTTTGAGGGCCAACACCATCAGTAATAAAACGAGACCGGGTACATCCTTGTACCCGGTGGAGATATAGAACCCGGTGGTTGTTTCGGCGATACCCAGAATGACGCCACCGACGATGATTCCAAGACCGCTGGTCAGGCCGCCGATGATAGCCACGGCAAAAGCCTTGAGACCCAGTACCGCGCCCATGGTCGCACCTGTCAGGGTCAGTGGCGCGATCAGCGCGCCGGCAAAACCTGCGGTTGCGGAAGACAGCGCATACGAAAAGGTGATCACCAGGCTGGTGTTGATGCCCATGAGCTTCGCTGCGTCGCGGTCGTTGAAGGTGGCAACCACCGCTTTGCCGTAGATGGTTTTGCGGTTAAAAAACTCCACGGCAAGCATCATGGCCACCGCGCCGAATACCACCAGCACCTCCATGGGAAGCACGTTGGCGCCCAGAAAATGCATAGGTGCTTCGGGCAAAGGCGATGGGAACTTCAGATCGTCGCGGCCCCACACGTTTTCGGCGACGTTCTTTGCAATGATGCCCAGCGCGATGGTGGACATGATCCAGCCGAATTCACTCTTGATCTTGATGGCTGGTGCCACGCCGATGCGCTCCACCAAGCTGCCTTGCACCAATCCGAACAGGATCACGATGGGCAGCATCAACCAGTAATTCACCCCGGCATTTACCAAAGACAATCCCACCATGGCACCCAGCATGAGCGCGTCACCTTGGCCGAAATTCAAGGTGTCGGATGTTTGAAAGGTCAGCTGGTATCCAAAGGCAATGACTGCGTAAATCATTCCCAACGCGATACCGCTGTACACCAATTGAAGCAATATTTCCATTTTCTATCTCGCCCTTTGAAACCGTCGGATATTCAAACCTTCGCCACCTAAAAAATTACCGCGTCGGCCTGTTCAGGCCAACGCGGTAATGTAGGGGAACTTCGCTGTGGATTCAGCTTATTTGGTCTTCACTTCCAATGCGCCTTTGGCATTCGCGTCTTTCACCCGAACTTCAGAAGCTTTCTTTTGATCTTCTTCGTAGGCGTAGTCCACTTTACCGCTCTTCACTTCACCGAACACCGGAATGTTGGCGGTGATGGCTTCGTGGTCTTTGGCGGTGAAGGGCTTGTTGTAGGTCGTCACAACGCCCACGACGGGCGTTTTCAGATCTTCCAAAGCGGCCTTGATTTTCGGGCCTTCAACGGATTGCGCTTGGTTGATCGCAGCAGCCAGCAAGTAGATGGAGTCATATCCCTGCGCCGCAGACACGGGCGAGTCGATGCGCGCATTTTTGGGCTTGAAGGTCTTCAGGTAGCTGATGATGAAAGCCTGGCGTTTGGGTGTGGTGGGCGCCTGGATAAAGGTCTGGGGCATGCGCGCACCCTCACCACCGGGGCCTGCGTTGTCGATGAAGTTGGCCATCGACAAGGTCCAGCTGCCGATCATCGGGACTTTCCACCCCAGCTTGGTCATACCGTTGGCGATTTGCGCCAGCTCCGGTCCGATTGCGTAGGTCAGGATGACTTCGGCGCCGGCTGCTTTGGCTTTCAGCAACTGGGCGGTCATGTCCACATCCTTGACGTTGAATTTCTCAACCGCCACTGGCTTGATGCCTTTGAGGGACAGGGCGCGCTCCAAATCTTCACGGCCCAGCTGGCCGTAGTTGGTGGAGTCAGCCAGGATGGCGACGTTCTTGAATTTGCGGCGGGTAATCGCTTCTTCCACGATCATGGGCGCCTGGATGCTGTCGTGCGCAGCATTGCGGAAGATGTAGTTCTCGGGCTGGTCGTCAAACTGGTGTGTCACGATCGAGCCGGTGGCCACGTTGTTCATCACCGGGATCTTGGCTTCTTGGTAGAAGCGCTGCGAAGCCAAGGCCACGCCGGTGTTGATGTAACCCACTGTCGCGGTGACTTTTTGACTGATCAGCTCTTGGGCAATTTGAACGCCACGCTCGTTTTTGGCTTCGTCATCACGTTCAATCAGTTCGATTTGACGGCCCAGCACGCCGCCGGCCTTGTTGATTTCGTCCACTGCGAGGCGCACGCCGTCGCGCATGCTCACGCCCATCGACGAGGAGCCCCCGGTGAATGGGCCTTGAACGCCGAGCTTAATGGTGTCGGCCGCTGCTGCTGCGCCGGCAAATACGAGCACGGCCGCGCTGATCGCCAAACGACGCGAAACTTGAGCAAGATGAGATGTCATGGTGTCTCCAACAGAAGAAAAAGGGCAAAAGCCGAGAAACGAGAAAATCAAAATGTACCGATCCGCCAGAACCCGTAGCCAGACTGTGGCAGGTGTTCCCAGGGAATCAGCGACTCCGCAGGATACCCGATTAGAGCGCACACGCCGCTGCCCTGCGCATAGTGCATTCCCCTATAAGCGGCCTGGTGATGCTGAGCAAATTTCAGCATCCGATTCAAATTTTGCTCATTCCAGATCCCGCAGCCGCTGTAAAGCCTCCTCCACACGGTCTACGGCATGGACCGCCAAGCCGGCAATCGGCTTCTTCGGCGCGTTGGCTTTGGGTACCAGTGCCACCGTAAAGCCCAGCTTGGCGGCTTCTTTCAGGCGCTCCTGCCCGCGCGGTGCCGGACGCACTTCACCGGCCAGTCCGACTTCCCCAAAAGCAAAAAATCCTTTGGGTAGCGCTTTGCCACGCAGCGACGAGGCAATTGCCAGCATCACCGCCAGGTCAGCCGCCGGTTCGCTGATGCGCACACCGCCGACCGCGTTTACAAAAACATCCTGGTCCATGCAGGCCACCCCTGCGTGGCGGTGCAGAACGGCCAGCAGCATGGCCAGCCGGTCCCGGTCCAGTCCCACGCTCAGCCGCCGGGGCGAGGGGCCGCCGCTGTCAACCAGTGCCTGGATTTCGACCAGCAGTGGGCGCGTGCCTTCGAGCGTGACCATCACGCAGCTTCCCGGCACTGGCTCGCTGTGCTGGCTCAAAAAGATGGCGCTGGGGTTGGATACGCCTTTGAGTCCGCGCTCGGTCATGGCGAACACGCCGATCTCGTTGACCGCACCGAAACGATTTTTGATCGCCCGCACCAGGCGGAATGGGCCATGCGTGTCGCCCTCAAAGTACAGCACGGTGTCGACCATGTGCTCCAGCACGCGCGGCCCGGCCAGAGCGCCTTCTTTGGTGACATGGCCCACCAGTACCACGCAGGTACCGCTGGCCTTGGCTGCGCGCGTGAGGTGTGCCGCGCATTCCCGCACCTGGGCCACCGAGCCGGGCGCTGAGCTGAGTTGATCGGAGTAGACGGTTTGGATCGAGTCGATCACCGCGACGTCGGGCGTGTAGCTTTGCAGCGTCGCGAGGATTTTTTCCAACTGGATTTCAGCCAGCACCCGGACCTGGGAGCGCTCCAGCCCCAGACGGCGCGAGCGCAGCGCCACTTGCGCGCCACTTTCCTCGCCCGTGACATACAGCGTGCTCTTGCCCTGCCGTTGCAGTGAATCCAGCGCCTGCAGCAGCAGCGTGGACTTGCCTATGCCCGGGTCGCCGCCGATCAGCACCACCCCGCCTTCGACAATGCCCCCTCCTAGTACGCGGTCCAGTTCCTCATGGCCGGTGGGGCTGCGTTCAACTTCGTTGGCCTCGATATCGGCCAGTACCGCCACTTCTGCGGTGGCGCTCAGCGCGGCAAACCGGTTCCTGGTCTCGCCTTGCTGGGGCGCGACGCCCTCTACCAGACTGTTCCAGGCACCGCAGGACGGGCATTTGCCCAGCCATTTGGGACTGGTGCCACCGCAATCGGAACACACGAACTGGGATTTTTCTTTGGCCATGGCTGCATGGTACTGGATATATGAACAGCCCCTCAGGTGTCTGCGGCCTCGGTATCCACCACCACCGGAACCCGCGCCGCCAGCGCACACATCAGTTCATAGCCCACGGTCTGCGCACTGGATGCGACCTCGTCGATGGGCAGTCGTGCGCCTTTGGTGCTGCAGCCCCATAGCGTGACTTCGCTGCCTAAGCCAGCCGACGGCGTGTCGGAGAGGTCCACGGTCAGCATGTCCATGCTGATCCGCCCCACGAGACGGCTGCGCACGCCGTCCACCAGAACCGGGGTGCCGGTCGGCGCATGGCGCGGGTAGCCGTCGGCGTAACCGCAGGCGACGACCCCGATGCGCATCGGGCGCTCAGCCACAAAGGTCGAGCCGTAGCCCACGCAGTCGCCCACCTGCAATGTTTGGGTACCGATGATCCGGGCGCGCAAGCTCATGGCAGGTTCCAGCCCCCAAGCCGCGCTGCTGGGTGCGGGGAAATCGGGGGCGCTGCCGTAGAGCGCAATGCCGGCGCGCACCCAGTCTGATGCCACGCGGGCGTCGCTGCCAAAGCGCAGCAGGGCCGCGCTGTTGCATACGCTGCGCTCGCCCGGCAAGTCACCGCAGGCGGCGTTGAAGGCGGCGAACTGCTCGGCAATGCCGCGCGCGCCATCGGCGTCGCTGAAGTGGGTGACCAGGGAAATTTCGTCGACTTGCGGCAGCGCATCGAGCCGGGCCCAGGCGGCGCGGAACTGTGCGGGCCGCAAGCCCAGGCGGTTCATGCCGCTGTTCAACTTCAGAAAAACCCGGTGCGGTTCATGGGTTTTGTGCGCGGCCAGCATGTCGATTTGCGCCTCGCAATGCACGGTATGCCACAGGCCCAACCGAGAACACAGCTCCAAATCGCGGGCATCGAAAACGCCTTCGAGCAGCAGAATCGGTCCGCGCCAGCCCAGGCTGCGCAGCCGCTGGGCTTCGGCCAGATCCAGCAGGGCAAACCCGTCTGCGGCCTGCATCGCGCCGAAAACCCGCTCGATTCCGTGCCCATAGGCATTGGCCTTGACGACGGCCCAGACGCGGGCATCACCCGCATGTTTGCGCACGGCTTGCAAATTGTTGCGCAGTGCCGCTGGGTGGATGGTGGCAAGAATGGGGCGGGGCATGGCGTGTGGAAGCGGCGAGCAAGAAGTATTCCTGCGCGGAATTGTGGCATCGGGGCGCATGCTATAACCCGAGCACCCTTTTGCAGCCGCGCATATTCGCTCACCCGTTCCCGCGTCGACACCTCCCCCCCCATGCACCTGAATCCCCCCGCCACGGCATGAAACGCGGTTTTTTCACCATCATGGCGGCGCAGTTTTTCAGCTCGCTGGCGGACAACGCTTTGTTTGTGGCGGCGGTGCAGCTGCTGCGCGATGCCCAGGCGGCGGAGTGGCAGCAGGCTTCGCTGGTGCCGCTGTTTGCCTTGTTTTATGTGGTGCTGGCCCCCTTCGTAGGGGCAGTGGCCGACGCCTGGCCCAAGGGCCAGGTCATGCTGGTGAGCAATAGCATCAAGATCGTGGGCTGCCTGATGATGCTGTTTGGTGGCCATCCTCTGTTGGCTTATGCCATCGTCGGTCTGGGTGCGGCGGCCTACTCCCCGGCCAAATACGGCATCCTCACCGAGCTACTGCCTGCCTCCCAACTGGTGAAGGCCAATGGCTGGATTGAAGGCCTGACGATTGCCTCCATCATCCTGGGCGTTTTGTTGGGCGGCCAGCTGATCGGCCCCACCATCGCGCCCTGGCTGTTGGGGTGGGATGTGCCGCTGATTGAGACCAGTATTGACACCGCGCCGGAGGTTGCCATTTGCGTGCTGGTGCTTCTGTACTTAGCCGCTGCATGGTTTAACAACCGTATTCCGGATACCGGCGTGGACATGCGTCCTCTGCCGCGCAACCCCATGACCTTGTTGCCGGATTTTTGGCATTGCAACCGCAGCCTGTGGCGCGACAAGCTGGGCCAGATTTCGCTTGCCACCACCACCCTGTTCTGGGGCGTGAGCGGCAACCTGCGCTACATCGTACTGGCCTGGGCGGGCGCGGCGCTGGGCTACACGGTGACGCAGGCTTCCACCTTAGTGGGCGTAGTTGCACTGGGCACTGCGGTCGGCGCGGTGGTGGCGTCGGTGCGCTGCCGTCTGGAAGACGCGCCCCGCTTGATGGCGCTAGGCATCGGAATGGGTGTGCTGGTGCTCTTGCTGAACGTGATTGACAACGTGTGGCTGGCGGCGCCTTTTCTGGTGCTGCTGGGCGCGCTGGGTGGTTATCTGGTGGTGCCCATGAATGCGCTGCTGCAACACCGGGGCCACAACCTGATGGGTGCGGGCCGCTCGATTGCTGTGCAGAACTTCAATGAGCAGGCCTGCATTTTGGTGCTGGGCGGCCTGTATGCCTGGGCAACTGGCGAGGGTGTATCGGCTTTCGGTGCCATCAGCGGTTTCGGCCTCTTGGTGGCGGTGCTGATGTGGCGCATCCAAGTCTGGCACGCCAGCAACCTGCGCCAGCATGGCCCTGAAGTCGATCAGCTGCTGCAAATCGCCCGCGACGATTCGGCCCACGGCTAAGGTCTGCAAGCCGCTGTGCGATCCCCGCCTGCCGCCCTGGTTCCTGTACTGGCCGTTGCCGGCCTGGTCATCAATGCCCTGAATTACGGGCTGATCTGGTGGCCGCTGCGCTACCTGCAAGGCTGGGGCCTGCATCCCATGTGGGCAACGGTGATGGTGGATGCGCTGGCCTGCGCGGGCATCGTCATACTGTTTCCGCGCATCTGGCGCGCTTTTCTCGCGCACCGCTGGTTGTGGCTGTTGGCGCTGGCCGCCGGGGGAACCAATGTGGGCTTCAGCTGGGGCGTGGTGGTGGGTGACGTGGTGCGGGTCACGCTGCTGACCTATTTGATGCCGGCCTGGGTCGTGCTGCTGGCCTGGCCCATACTGGGTGAAAAACCGGATCGCGGCGCGCTCGCGCGCCTGGCTTTGGCGCTGGGCGGCATGGTGGTGGTGCTGAAAACACCCGAGTCCCCCTGGCCCATGCCCGAGAGTTTTGCCGATGCACTCGGCTTGCTGGGCGGCGTGAGTTTTGCCATGGTCAACATCATGTTGCGCAAGCTGCGCAGCGCACCGCCCGTGGCCAATGCCTTGGCCATGTTTGGCGGCGGCGGGCTGGGCTGTCTGGTGGCTGCGCTGGCCGGTATGCAGTTCGGCATGGTGCAGGCCGTGCCCCCCTTGGAAACGCCATGGGTGTTCGGTGTGCTGTTGTTGACGGTGGCCATCATCATCGCCAACTCCACCCTGCAATACGGTGCCTCGCGCCTGCCGGCCAACACCACCTCCATCATCATGTTGCTGGAGGTGGTGTTTGCCAGTGCGTCTTCGGTGATGCTGGGGGCAGGCGTGTTGACTACCAACACCCTTATTGGCGGTGCTTTGATTTTTGCGGCCTGCCTCTGGTCAGCCATGGCAAGCGCACCGGCTGTTGCGGACGATTGAGGCCATCTGCCGGGCCATAGGCGCGCTGCGCCAACAGGCCTTGCTGGCCGGACACGGCCCGTAGAATTGGTCGATGCAGCGCGCCTCACGCGCTGCGCTGTTTTCTCACCTAACCGCACCCATGTTGACCTTCCAGCAAATCATTCTGAAACTCCAGGCCTACTGGGACGCGCAAGGCTGTGCGCTCTTGCAGCCCTATGACATGGAAGTGGGCGCGGGCACCTCGCACACCGCCACTTTTTTGCGCGCCATCGGCCCCGAACCCTGGAAGGCCGCCTACGTGCAACCCAGCCGCCGCCCCAAAGATGGCCGTTATGGCGAGAACCCCAACCGCTTGCAGCATTACTACCAGTACCAGGTGGTGATGAAACCGGCCCCGGCCAACATCCTCGATTTGTATTTGGGCTCGCTTGAAGCACTGGGCTTTGACCTGCAGCACAACGATGTGCGTTTTGTCGAAGACGATTGGGAAAACCCCACGTTGGGCGCATGGGGACTGGGCTGGGAGGTGTGGCTCAACGGCATGGAAGTGACGCAATTCACTTACTTTCAGCAAGTGGGCGGTATCGATTGCAAACCCGTCACCGGCGAAATCACCTACGGCCTGGAGCGCCTGGCCATGTACCTGCAAGGCGTGGACAACGTCTACAACTTGCAATGGACGGCTGATATGACGTATGGCGATGTGTACAAGCAAAACGAAGTCGAGCAGTCCACCTACAACTTCGAACACAGCGACACCGACTTTTTGTTCACGGCTTTCAGCGCCCACGAAAAACAGGCCAAGCATCTGATCACCGTTCCGCTGGCGCTGCCCGCATACGAGCAGGTTTTGAAGGCGGCGCACACTTTCAATCTGCTGGACGCGCGCGGCGCGATCAGCGTGACCGAACGCGCGGCCTATATGGGCCGCATCCGCAATCTGGCGCGCGGCGTTGCGCAGTGCTACTACGAGAGCCGCGAGCGCCTGGGCTTTCCCATGGCCCCGCCCGAATGGATCGCGCAAATGGCGAAGAAGGCAGCATGAGCATGAGCACCCAGAACCTTGTTGTTGAACTGCTGGTGGAAGAGTTGCCGCCCAAGGCGCTGCGCAATTTGGGCCGTGCTTTTGCGGCTGCGCTGGCTGACAGCTTGAAGGCCCAGGGCCTGGCTGCGCCAGATGCCATGGTGACCGATTACGCGTCGCCGCGTCGCCTCGGGGTTCACCTCGCAGCAGTCGCCGTACAAGCGGCCGACAAAGCCATTTCCCAAAAGCTGATGCCCGTCTCCGTTGGACTGGATGCCAGCGGACAGGCCACCGCCGCTTTGCTCAAAAAACTGCAATCCTTGGGCGCAGATGCCAGCGCAGTTTCGGGTCTGTACAAACGCATGGACGGCAAGGTCGAAGCCTTGTTTTTTGACAGTACGGTGCGCGGCGCCAGCCTGCTCGAAGGTTTGCAAAAGGCCCTCACCGAAGCGATTGTCAAACTGCCTATCCCCAAAGTCATGCAGTACCAGCTTGCTGGCGATTGCGAGCTACCCGGCTGGAGCACTGTGAGCTTTGTGCGCCCGGCCCACGGCCTGATTGCCCTGCATGGCAGCGAAGTGATTCCGGTGACCGCGTTGGGGCTGCGTGCGGGCAACAGCACCCAAGGCCACCGCTTTGAAGCCCGCGTGTCGCCGGTGGTGATTGCGCATGCAGACGCTTATGAAAAAACGCTTGCAGATGATGGCGCGGTGATTGCCAGCTTCGACCAGCGCCGCGCCGAGATTGCGCGGCAATTGGACGCCGCAGCGGCGGCCCTTGGGGCGCAGCCGGTAGACGACGCGGCTTTATTGGACGAAGTGACCGGTCTGGTCGAACGCCCCACCGTCATGGTGTGCAGCTTTGACGCCGACTTCCTGCAAGTGCCCCAAGAGTGCCTGATTCTGACCATGAAGGCCAACCAAAAATACTTCCCGCTGCTCGATGCAGCGGGCAAGCTGAGCAACCGGTTTTTGATCGTCAGCAATATCAATCCGGCTGACCGAAGCGCTGTAGTTGGTGGCAATGAACGCGTGGTGCGCCCGCGCTTGGCCGATGCCCAGTTCTTCTTCAACCAGGACCGCAAACGAACGCTGGAGTCGCGCGTCGATGGTTTGTCCAAAGTGGTTTATCACAACCAGCTGGGCACGCAGGGCGAGCGCATGCAGCGGGTGTGCCAGATTGCCGGTGCCATTGGCATGCAACTGGGCGGTGCGGTGCTGGCCGAAAAAGCGATCCTGTCCGCGCGCCTGGCCAAGACCGATTTGCTGACCGACATGGTGGGCGAGTTCCCCGAGCTGCAAGGCACCATGGGCGGCTACTACGCCCGCCATGATGGTTTGTCGGCGCAAGTTGCTGAAGCGATTGAAGACCATTACAAACCCCGCTTCGCGGGTGACAGCCTGCCGCGCAGCGATGTCGGGCTGGTGGTGGCGCTGGCCGACAAATTGGAAACCCTGGTCGGCATGTTCGGCATCGGCAATATGCCCACGGGGGACAAAGACCCGTTTGCCCTGCGCAGGCATGCGCTGGGTGTGATTCGTATGCTGGTGGAAAAAGACTTGCCTTTGGCACTGGTGGATTTGCTGCGCGATGCGCATCCGGCTTTCGGTGCACTGATTGCCGATTCATCCCAGGCGCTGGGCGACTTTATTGATGACCGCTTATCCGGCTTCCTCCGCGACCAGGGCTATAGCGCCCAAGAGGTCGATGCCGTCTTGGCCCTGCGCCCGCAGCGCCTGGGCGAAGTGCCTAAACGCCTGGAGGCCGTGCGCGCCTTCGCCGCCCTGCCCGAAAGTCCGGCACTCGCTGCTGCCAACAAGCGCATCGCCAACATCCTCAAAAAGACCGATGACGTGGACGCCCATGTCAGCCTGGGCTTGTTGCAAGAAGACGCCGAAAAAGCCTTGCACGCCGCGATGCAAACCGTGCTGCCCAAAGCCGATGCGCTGTTCGAGGCCGCCGACTACACCGCCAGCTTGCAAGCACTCGCCGCATTGCGTGCGCCGGTGGATGCTTTCTTTGACGGTGTCATGGTCAATGCCGAGCAGCTGGATGTGCGCCTCAACCGCCTGGGCCTGCTCAAGACCTTGCACCTGGCCATGAACCGCGTGGCCGATCTGTCCAAACTCGCGGCCTGATCGCGCGGGGTATGCCATGAAACTTGTCATCCTCGACCGCGACGGCACCATCAACGAGGACCGCGACGACTATGTCAAGTCGCCCGCCGAATGGCTGCCACTGCCCGGCGCGCTGGAGGCAATTGCCCGCCTCAACCAGGCGGGCTGGCATGTGGCGGTTGCGACCAACCAGAGCGGCATCGCGCGCGGCCTGTTTGACATGGAAACCTTGAACGCCATGCATAGCAAGATGCACAGCCAGCTGGCCGCTGTCGGTGGGCGCGTGGATGCGGTGTTTTTTTGCCCGCATGCCCCGGAAGACGGCTGCGACTGCCGCAAACCGGCTGCGGGTCTGTTCCGCCGCATTGGCGAGCGTTACGGCATTGATTTGCGCGGTGTGCCTGCGGTCGGTGATACCGCGCGGGACGCCGTGGCGGCGCTGGCTGCGGGTTGCGAACCACACCTGGTGCGCACCGGCAAAGCCCAGGGCCTTGCCGAAGGTGCTTTGCCGCAGGACTGTCCCCCCGTGTGCAAATCGCACGCCGATCTGGCGGCTTTTGTGGACGCGCTGATTGGTCGTGTCGCCTAAGCGATCGCGTCGCACCCGACCACCATGAACTTTCTGCGTTCGCTGTTGCATGCCTTGTGGATGCTCGTCACGGTTGTGCCCTGGGGCATTTTGATGCTGCTGGTATCCAGCCGCGTGCGTGGCGTGCGCCTGTACTGGATGGCGGTGCGCTGGCTGCGCTGGGCCGTGGACGGCGCACGCCTGATTCTGGGTATCCGCGTGCAGGTGCTGGGCGCCGAGCATTTGCCCACCGGCCACGGGCAGGGCGTGGTCTTGCTGGTCAAGCACCAGTCCACGCTAGAGACTTTTTTGCTGCCCACGCTGATGCCGCGCCCGCTGGCCTATGTGTTCAAAAAAGAGCTGCTCTACATCCCTTTTTTCGGCTGGGCCATGGGGCGGCTGGACATGATCCATATCGACCGGTCCTTGCGTGCCAAGGCGTTTTCCAAAGTGGTCTCGCAGGGCCAAGAATTGCTGGCGCGTGGCATCTGGGTGATCATGTTTCCCGAGGGCACGCGCATACCACGCGGCGAGCGCGGTGTCTATAAAGTCGGCGGTACCAAGCTGGCCGTGCAAACCGGTGCGGCTGTCGTGCCGGTAGCGGTGAATACGGCAACCGTGTGGCCCCGTAAGGCTTTTATCAAGAGACCGGGACTGGTCACGGTATCGATTGGTAAGCCGATTCCCAGCCAGGGACGGCGTGCGGATGAGCTGATGGCCGAGGTCGAGGCGTGGATTGAGGCCGAGATGCACCGACTGGACCCGCAGGCCTACGCCGCCCCACACAGCAAACCCTAGGAGCCTGCGCCGTGCACCGTTTGTTGCGCTACACGCTGGACTTGTTTACCGCTGCGCCGCCTGCGGCT
>CANFHZ010000029.1 GCA_947446885.1 Comamonadaceae bacterium | reverse complement strand
ATGCTTGGCGCGGAGGCGGCCTTGCTGGTGCTTTCTGCGCCGCAGGTGGACCACGGCCTGCTGCGCGTGCTGGTGTGGTCTCTGCTGGTGGTGTTCACACCCTTTGTCTGGTTTTTTCCGCTGGCCATTGCCGACCTGCGCGCACGCGCAGCCGACTCCCCTGCCATGCAATTGGCGGTTCAAAGGGCATTCTGGAGCCCGAGTTATCTGCCCTTCGGCAAAGGGGCTGGTTATTTGCGCAAGCACCTCTTCCCGCTGCCGCGCGAACAAGCCATCACGCAGATCAAGGGCGTCAAACTGCTTCTTTGGGCCAACGTGTTGCTGCTCATCAGCCACGTACTGACATGGGTCTTCAGCGAGCAGCTGGCACTGCCCCGGTTGATCGATGCCATCGACGCCTTTGTCGCAGGCCAGCCCCTGCCCATTGCCGCCGGCTGGGCAGTGCTTGTCTACGGCACCTTCCGCTACGCCTTGCAAATTGCGATCTGGGCCCATCTGTTTATCGGCCTGGCGCGCATGGCCGGTTACCGCTTGCCACGCGGATCGTGGCGGCCGCTGGAATCGCGCACGCTGATGGAGTACTTCAACCGTTTCCATTTTTATTTCAAGGAAATCCTGGTTGATCTTTTTTTCATCCCCACTTTTTTCAAGGTATTCAAGCAACACCCCCGCCTGCGCATGTTCACGGCCACCTTCATGGCTGCGGGCGTGGGCAATGCGCTGTGGCATTTCATGGCTGACATCCAGCTGATCGCTGTGGAAGGTTTGTGGGGTGCAGTCAGCAGCTTCAGCAGCTACCTGTTTTACAGCTTGGTCCTGGCAGTCGGCGTGGGACTGTCACAGGTGCGCGCCTCCATGGGCTACCGGCCCTCGGCCACGCTGGCCGGGCGGCTGTATGCATTCTTGTTTGTCTGGTCTTTCGTCGTCTTGCTGCGCGTATTCTCAGACGGGACGCGCGACCATAGCTTTGAGCAGCGGCTGCAATTTTTGCTTTCGCTGTTCGGTCTCTCCACCGGAATACCCCTATGAACCCCGAAGTTTTTGACACCTTGCGCCACTACCTGCTGGATGCGCTGCGCCAACATGGCGACACCCAGGACATGGCCGATAACGACTCGCTGTTTTTAAGCGGCAGGCTGGATTCCTTCTCCATGATGAACCTGATTCTGTTTTTGGAAAGCCGCTTCCAGCTCAGTTTTTCGGACCTGGAATTCGATGTGGAAAAAGTGGACACGCTCGACGCCATAGCGGCGCTGGTGCAGGCCAAGTCCTAAGGCTTAGCGCAGCCGGCACGCATGTGCAAGAGAAGGCGTTGCGGACAACACGGCCTAGCTCCGCGACCGTGCAAAGGCCGCCATGTGGAATGCCGCCTGCGCTGGCGAATAGCGCAAACCCGCCGCCACCGGGCAGGCATTGCGGGCCCTGCATCCACCCTGCATGCAGGACTGTCCAGCAGGGGTGTGCAGGTGGCTGGCACAGGCCGCGACCGCAAAAGACTGTCCGTCGAAGGCATCGGCCGGACAGCTTGTCAAGCACGGTTGCTCCACACAACGCAGACAAGGGCTTTCCTGCTGCGGACTCTGCTGCTGGTCCTGTTGGGCGCGCAAGTCAGCCCGGTCCGCGTCGTCTAGCGCCGAAAAAATCAGGGCGAAGCGGTAGGCATGCCACAGACCGTGTTGCGGGTGTATGCGCAGCATCAACGGGCTGGCGTGCACCGCTTCGCTGCGCGCCGCCCATTGCTGGAACGGGTGGTAGGCCGGCTGCTCCGGCGGCCCGCTGAATGGATACAGCGCCCGCCCGCCCCATTGCTGCGCCAGCGCAGCGCCGACCTGTTGGCTCCAGCGGTCCAGCGGGTCGGGCAGCCCGTCGCGCGCAAACGATGAGGCAGCAAAAGCGCCCCACATAGAGCCGCCCACATTGCCCACCAGCCACAGCACAAGCGCCGGACTGCCATCGGCCAGCCGCAGGCCGTCGGAGGGTTCCGGGCAAAAGCCACCGCGCACATGCAGACCGTGGGGAAGCAAGGCCGCTGCCAGTGCTGCACGGGCTGGCATTTACGGGGACACCTTTTTGCGCAGCGGTGGGCCGAAGGCCGTGACGCTGACCGTGGACTCAAAAAACACGTCACCATCAATTTCGTTTTCAACCCGGTTATCCATCTGCCCGAAGGACAACTCCACTGCCGCAGCGCCTGCAGCCAGGGCGCGGGCGCGCGCCTCGTCAGCGGCCAGGCTGCGGGCGTGGGCCAGCGCCTCGTCGAGCACGCGGAAATCCAGCGGGCCGTCGGGCGTGAACACCTTGAAAGTGCCGCGCACTGGCTGGGTCACCGTCATGTGCACCCGCTGCGCCACCTGCCCGAGCACGGCACCCACCGCGTTGGCCACGTGCGCATGCGGTGGCACCACCAGCTGCACGCCCAGGCCACGGGCCACTGCCGGGTAGTAACTGCCCGCCGGGGCACCCACGCCCACCAGCGGCAAATCGGGCGAGAACTGCAAGGCAAATACCGGCTGCGGCACACCGGCTGCACCGGGCGTAGGCGCGGCAGCGGCAGCGTTGGCAGCTGGGCTGTTACGGCCCAGCGCCATGGCCGTCAGGAGCGCAGCGACCTTGCCCGCATTGGCCTCGTTCATCTGGCCCGCGTCGTTGAGTCCGGCCTCGATCAGTTTTTGGCAAATCGTGTCGGTGACTTTGGCCACCACATCGCGCGCGGGTGCGACTGCGTCGCCCAGCGGCCACTTGCCCAGGCCGTACATATGCCGCATCTGCCGCGCCCAAATACGCGCGGCGCACACGGCGGCTGCAGCGCTCCAGTGCGCGGACATTCCCAGCACATGGGCGGCATCGCTGGGTGTGAAGCCGGTGTAAATCGCCAGGCCTTTGCGCTCCAGCCGCGCCACGGCGCGGGCCAGATCGCGGTCATGCATATTGGCATCCTCCAGATCCACCGGGCCCTGGCACAGACGTTCCCAGGCACGCAGCTCGGAGTCATTGAGCCGCCCCAGGTGCGCCGGATCCGCCGACAAGGCTTGGGCAAAACGCATCTGGCTGGCGTGCGGTATCTCGCTTTGCTGGCGCTCCAGCACCGCCAGAAACCGGGGATGCTGGTGGACCAGCAAGCTCAAGGGCAGCACGCGGCGCGGGCCAATCGTCAGCCCCTCGCCGCCTTGCAAGCGCACCTCGCTGTCGCCGCCCAGGCCGATGGCATAGACCTTGACCGCCTCAATCATGGGCCGCCAGTTGCCGACCATGGCACCGTCAAAACTCAATGCTGGCAGGCCACCGCGCACCACGGCGATATCGGTGGTGGTGCCACCCATATCGGCGACGATGGCGTTGTCCAGTCCGCTGAGCGCACACGCGCCCAACACGCTGGCTGCCGGGCCCGACAACACCGTGCTGACCGGGCGCTGCAAGGCACTGGCCACGTTAATCAGCGAACCATCGCCTTTGACAATCATCAGCGGCGCATCAATCTGGCGCTGTGCCAGGGTGCGCTGCACCGAGTCGATCAGGGTTTTGACGTGCGAAATCATGCGCGCGTTCAGCGCAGCCGTGAGCGCGCGGCGCGGTGCGCCCAGGCTGGAGGCCAGCTCGTGGCCGCAGGTCACGGGCACATCGCAGAGTTCCTGCACCCAGGCGCGCAGCTGCATTTCATGGGCGGGGTTGCGCACCGCGAAGGTCGCAGAAATCGCAAAAGCCGAAACCCGTGGCGCATGCTTGGCAATTGCGGCGCGGCAGGCGGCTTCGTCCAGCGCAGCCAGCGCCACGCCACCGGCATCATGGCCGCCGGGCAGGCTCTCGATCGCGTCGTGGCCCAGCAAGTCCACCAGGCCGCTGATCTTGATTTGATGCGCGTCATAGCCCAACAGCAAGGCGCACACCGGCGAGCCTTTGCCCTCCACCACCGAGTTGGTCGTGAGCGTGGTGGACAGGGAGACCAGCTCCACCTGCGCCAGCCATTCAGCCGGCAAGCCATCCAACGACGCGGCGATACCCTGCGCCAGATCGAAACGGGTGGTCAGGCTTTTGGAGGCGGCGACCACTTCGCGCGCCGCATTGAGCAGCACTGCGTCGGTGAAGGTGCCGCCGGTATCGATGCCGAGCGCGTACGCCATGGCGCGCCCTGCCCTAGGGCCGCAGGCTCATGCGCCCGCCGCCGCGCTGAGCCAGCGGAACAGGTAGTCGGCAAAGCTGCGCCGCACGGTGAGGGCGTAGTCCGTTCCTGTCTGGCGGCACAGCACGATGGCATTGGTACGCGCGATATGGGTTTGCGCCAGCTGCCCGGCCTGGAAGGCGCTGGGATGGAAGTCCAATGGGCAGCCGCGCGCCAAGAGCGCACCCGCACCGGGGCCTTGCACGCTCAGCGTCGTGAAACCATGGCCGACTTCAACCACCGACACATGCTGCCCGGCCAATGCGGCGCGCAAGGCCTGTTCCAGCGTCGCAGCCTGACCGGCCTCGCATTGCAGCATCCATTCATCCGGCCCCAGCCACAAGAGCGCGCGGCCCGGCCCCCGTGTGGCGGTATTGGCCTGCAGCGGCAGGGCCAGACCGGTGACGGAAGCCACGGCATCGGTGAAGGCGGCATCCTGCGGTTTGCCACGCAGATTGAGCATGTCCATGATCGGGAGTTCGCCCAGCGCCACCGCGTGGCCGTCCACCTGCAGGGCACGCGGGCCAGCGCCCAGAATCGGAGCCAGGGGGCTTTGCAAAGTCATCTCAGACATGGTGGCGCTTTCCTTCGGGGTCATAGAACACAGGGCTGGCCACGGTGGCGCTGACCACCCGGCCATCGACCAACGGGAGCTGCACTTTTTGGCCCATGCGCTGGTGGCCGTTGCGCACCAGTGCCATGGCGATCGAACGCTTGAGCGTGGGGCTGAAATAGCTGGAGGTCACGTGGCCCAGCATGGGCACCGGCGTGACCGCACCTGCACCCACTTCGGTGATTTGCGCACCCTCAGGCAGTACGGTGGCCGGCTCGTCGGTGAGCAGGCCGACCAGCTGCTTGCGGTTGGGGCCTGCCGTGTGGCTGCGGCTGAGCGAGCGGCGGCCCAGGAAGTCCTTGGTGGTCGAGACCATGCCACCCATGCCCAGGTCGTGCGGCGTGACCGAACCGTCGGTGTCCTGGCCCACGATGATGTAGCCCTTCTCGGCACGCAGCACGTGCATGGTCTCGGTACCGTAGGGCGTGATGTTGAACTCGGCACCGGCAGCCATCAGCGCAGCCCAGACCGCAGCGCCATAGTGCGACGGCACGTTGACCTCAAACGACAACTCACCGGAGAAGCTGATGCGCATGATGCGCGCCGCGACGCCGCAGACCGTGCCTTCGCGGTAGCTCATGAAGGGGAAAGCGGCAAGCGACAAATCCACGTCTTTGCAGACTTTCTCCAGCACCGCGCGGGCCTTGGGGCCGACCAGGCCGAAGGTGCTCCACTGCTCGGTCACGCTGGTCATGTAGACGCGCATATCGGGCCACTCGGTTTGCACCCAGCGCTCCATCCAGCCCAGCACCCGGGCTGCGCCGCCGCTGGTGGTGGTCATCAGGAAGCGCTCTTCGCCCAAGCGCACGGTCACGCCGTCGTCGAACACCATGCCGTTCTCGTCGAGCATCAGGCCGTAGCGGGCCTTGCCGACTTCGAGCTTGAGCCAGGGGTTGGTGTACATCCAGTTCAGCAGCTTGGCGGCGTCCGGGCCCTGGATGTCGATCTTGCCCAGCGTGGACGCGTCCATGATGCCCACGCCCTCGCGCACGGCCATGACTTCGCGCTGCACCGCCTGGTGGATGTCTTCGCCGGGCTTGGGGAAGTACCAGGGGCGCTTCCACTGACCCACGTCTTCAAACGGTGCGCCGCTGGCCACATGGTGGGGGTGCGGACTGGTGTGGCGCGCCGGATCAAACAAATCGCCCCGGTCCACACCGGCAAAGGTACCGAAGGTGATAGGCAGGTAATTCGGGCGGAAGGTGGTGGTACCCACCTGGCCTATGGGCTTATTCAAGGCACGTGCGGCCAGCGCCATGCCGTTGATATTGCCCAGCTTGCCCTGGTCGGTGCCAAAGCCCATGGCGGTGTAGCGCTTGATGTGCTCAATCGACTCAAAGCCCTCGCGCACGGCCAGCTCAATATCTGCTGCGCCGACATCGTTCTGGTAGTCGATAAAGGCCTTGGCGCGGCGCGAAACCGGCTCGCCGGTCTCTGCAATCCAGAACGCGGTGATGGGCTCTGACACCGCTTCGCTAACTGCGTACGTGCTGGACTGCGCCGCAAAACCGGCCGCGCTGGCGGCCTGCGCACCGGCCTGGCTGGCTGCCTGCAAGCTGCTGGCCATGCCAAAGTCCGCAGCCCCCGCGCCGACGATGGTCTGGTCGGCGATGCGGTTGCCCGGTTCGAAGCAGCATTGCGCCTCGTTCCACTGCGCTTTACCACCGGAGTGGGAATACAAATGGATGGCCGGGTTCCAACCGCCAGCCATGCCCAGCGCGTCGCAGGGCAGCGTGCGGCGCGGTTCACCCGCCTTGCCCGCGTTCACGGGAGCGACGACGACCTCGGTGACCGCCAAGCCCCCACCCGCGTGCACCGGTACATGGCCGCGCAACACGGCCACACCGGCATGCGCGGCCTGTTCGGCCAAACCACCCGCAGGCGCTTTGCCTGCGCGCGCATCGACCACGCTGACGCGGGCACCGGCCTGGCGCAAGACCAGGGCATCGGCATAAGCGCTGTCGTTGTTGGTCAGCAGCACGATCTCGCGCCCGACCAGCACGCCGTAGAGCGTGGCGTAGTCGGCCATGGCCGATGACAGCATCACGCCGGGCAGGTCGTTGTTGCCAAACACCATGGGGCGCTCGTGCGCGCCGGTGGCCAGAATGACCTGCTTGGCGCGCACGCGCCACAAGCGCTCGCGAAAACCGCTACGGCCAGCCAAGGGCAAGTGGTCGGTCAGCGCCTCACGCACAGTCAGAAAGTTGTGGTCGTGGTAACCGAAGACCACACCGCGGCGGATGATGCGCACCTCGGGCATGGTGGCCAGTTCGGCTTCGGCGGCACGCACCCAGGCGCTGGCTGATTGGCCGTCTATGGTGGCGGTCTGGCGGTGTGCAGCTCCACCCAGCTGCGGCTGCAACTCGGCCAGAATCACCCGCGCGCCGCTGCGGCCTGCGGACAAGGCTGCGGCCAAACCGGCCACGCCGCCACCGGCGATGAACACATCGCAATGGATGTTCTGGTGCACATAGGTCGCCGCATCTTCGACCTGCGGCGATTCGCCCAGGCCGCCGGCCTTGCGGATAAAGCGCTCGTAAAACATCCAGGCCTTGGCCGGCCACATAAAGGTCTTGTAATAAAAGCCCGCCGGAAACAGCGGCGTGCCCCAGCGGTTCACGCTGAACAAGCGCGCCAATGCGCCCGGCCAGCCGTTGACGCTTTCGCCCACGAGCTGCTCATACAACTCAATCTCGGGCATCTTGGCATTGGGAATGGTGTGTGCGCCGCGCTCCAGCTGCACCAGTGCGGACGGCTCTTCAATGCCAGAGGTGACGATGCCGCGCGGGCGGTGGTATTTCCAGGAACGCGAAAACAGCAGCTCACCTGCGGCCAGCAGGGCGGAGGCCAGCGTGTCACCGGCAAAGCCCTGGTAGCTGCGGCCATTGAAGCTGAAGCGCACGCTGCGGCTGCGGTCCAGCCGCTCACCCAGACCGCTGATGCGTTGACCGCTCATGCTGCACCTCCGGCGCTGTGTGGAGCATCCGGGTTCTCGCCGGGCTTGTAAAACTTGGTGAACTGGTAGCTCACGGTGTTGCGCTCCGCGTTGAACCAGCGGCGGCAACCTGCCGCATGCAGCCACTGTTCGCGGTGCAGGCCTTTGGGGTTTTTGCGCATGAACAAATAGTCGCCCCACTGTTCATCGCTCAGGGCGTCGGTATCCAGCGGACGGGCGATGTGCGCCTCGCCGCCGCAGCTGAATTCGCTTTCGGCGCGGGGGCCGCACCAGGGACAGGTAATGAGTAGCATCGTTGTGGTTCTCTTGAATCGGGTTCAGTGCGCAACGCCTGCGGCACCGTGTTCGTCAATCAAATGGCCGGTATTGAAACGGTTGAGCTCAAACGCCGCGTTCAGCGCATGCGGCCGGTCTTGTGCAATCGTGTGCGCCATGACCCAGCCCGAACCGGGCGTGGCCTTGAAGCCGCCAGTACCCCAGCCGCAGTTGAAGTACAGGCCTTTGATATGCGTCTTGGAAATGATGGGGCAGGCGTCGGGCGCGACGTCCACAATGCCGCCCCACTGGCGGTTCATGCGCACCCGGCGGAAGATGGGGAAGAGCTCACAAATCGCTTGCAGCGTGTGTTCGATGATGGGGAAACTGCCGCGCTGGCCGTAGCCCACGTAGGCATCAATGCCCGCGCCAATCACCAGATCACCTTTGTCCGACTGGCTGGCGTAGGCGTGGATGGCGTTGGACATGACCACCGTATGCAGCACCGGTTTCATGGGCTCGGACACCAGGGCCTGCAGCGGGTGGCTCTCCAGCGGCAGGCGGATACCGGCCATGCTGGCGATCACACTGCTGTGACCAGCTGCAACGACACCGATTTTTTTGCTCTTGATCACGCCCCGCGTGGTCTCTATGCCCACCACCTGCTCACCCTCGCGCTGCACGCCGATGACTTCGCAGTTCTGGATGATGTCCACGCCCAGCCGGTCGGCGGCGCGGGCAAAGCCCCAGGCGATGGCATCGTGGCGGGCAACACCGGCGCGCGGCTGGAAGGACGCACCCATGACGGGGTAGCGCAGGCTGGCGCTGGTGTTCATGATGGGCACCATGGCCTTGATTTGCGCGGGCGTGAGCACCACACCGTCGACACCGTTGAGCCGGTTGGCATTGACGCGGCGCTCGATGTCGCGCATGTCTTGCAAAGAGTGGCCCACGTTCATCACACCACGCTGGCTGAACATGGTGTTGTAGTTCAGATCTTGCGACAGGCCTTCCCACAGTTGCAGGGCTTTTTCATACAGATGCGTGGCATCGTCCCACAGGTAGTTGGAGCGCACGATGGTGGTGTTGCGCGCCGTGTTGCCGCCGCCCAGCCAGCCGCGCTCGACTACCGCGATATTGCGCATGCCGTGCTCTTTGGCCAGGTAATACGCAGTGGCCAGACCGTGACCGCCGCCGCCCACGATGATGGCGTCGTAACTGGCTTTGGGCGCGGGGCTGCGCCACTGTTTCTGCCAGTTCTCGTGGTACGACATGGCGTTGCGCGCCAGGGCGAAGATGGAAAAGTTGCTCATAGGTACTCAGTCACTCCGTAAGCCAAAAAATCGCAGTGCGCGTCCGTTGGGGGTGTTCAACATCTCAGCACTCGATCACATTCACCGCCAAGCCACCCCGGCTGGTCTCTTTGTATTTCGTCATCATGTCGCGCCCGGTGTCGCGCATGGTTTTGATTACCTGGTCCAGCGACACAAAGTGCGTGCCGTCACCGCGCATGGCCATGCGGGCGGCGTTCAGCGCCTTGACTGAGCCCATGGCATTGCGCTCAATGCAGGGAATCTGCACGCGACCGCCCACAGGATCACAGGTCAGGCCCAGGTTGTGCTCCATGCCGATTTCTGCCGCGTTCTCGACCTGCGCCGGTGTGCCGCCCATGACCGCGGCCAGACCGGCTGCCGCCATCGAGCAGGCCACGCCGACCTCGCCCTGGCAGCCGACCTCGGCGCCGCTGATCGAGGCGTTTTCTTTGTAGAGCAAGCCAATGGCACCGGCGGTCAGCAAAAAGTCGCGGATGCCGTTTTGGTTCGCGCCGGAGATAAAGCGTTCGTAGTAGTGCATCACAGCCGGGACGATGCCGGCTGCGCCGTTGGTGGGCGCGGTGACCACGCGCCCGCCCGCCGCGTTTTCCTCGTTGACCGCCATGGCGTACACATTCACAAAATCCAGGATGGTCAGCTGGTCGCGCAGCGCCTCTTCGGGGCGGCTGCTGAGGGTGCGGTGCAGCTCAGCGGCGCGGCGTTTGACCAGCAAATTGCCCGGCAAATGCCCATCGGTGCGGATGCCGCGTGCCACGCAGGCTTTCATGGCGTCCCAGATCGCGTCAAGCCCTGCGTCCAACTCGGCATCGCTGCGCCAGGCGCGCTCATTGGCGCGCATGACCTGGGCGATGCCCATGCCGGTGTCGGCCGTAATCGCCAGCAATGCGTCACCGCTGTGGAAGGGGTAGGGCAACACGGTCGAATCGGCCACGATGCGCGGGGCCTGCTGGGTGGCTGCATGGTCGGCATCGGCATCTTCCTGCGAGACCACAAAGCCACCGCCAACCGAAAAATAGCGGCGCTCGTCCAGCTGCGCGCCGTCCGCATCAAAGGCGAGGAATTTCACGCCGTTGGGATGGAAGGACAGGGTCTCGCGGCGCAAAAACAGCACATCGGTTTTTTCGGTGAACGCAACGCGCGCCTGGCCATTGAGCATGAGGGCCTTGTCTTTGCGTATGGCTTTGAGGCGACTGGCGATGGTGTCCGGGTCGATCGTGTCGGGCATCAGGCCTTCAAGGCCGAGCATGACCGCGGTATCGGTGCCGTGGCCCTTGCCCGTGGCCCCCAGCGATCCGTACAGGCGGGCCTCGACGCGGGTCGTGCGCGGCAGCAAACCACTGGCGCTGAGCGAACGGGCAAACATGGCGGCAGCCTTCATGGGCCCGACCGTGTGCGAGGACGACGGGCCGATACCGATTTTGAAGAGATCGAAAACGCTCAAAGACATGCGCAAAGCCTTACAGGTTACGAGCACGCGCTCTCCGAGAATTGTGGGAGCCGGGGCCAGTTTTCTATTGTCCGTCACACGACGCAGCCCTATGCCGGGGCGACAGGCCACTTGGCGTTTAGATGAAAGTGCGCGTCGCACAGTGACCGTCGCGCAAGCGGTGCCCTGCCGATACTCGCTCCACATTCCCGCACCGCCCGTATTGGAGAACGCCATGAGCGACACCCTGACCCTGCCAGAAGCCGACGCCGCACCCCGCACCCGCCGCAGCGCAGGAGGCCGCGAAGCCAAACGCGCCGCGCGCTCCGCCCGCAGCGCCCAATCCGTGCCTTACATCACCCGCAAAATCCCCTACTTTGAGGTGCTGGACGAGGAAGGCCTGGCCACCATCGAGCGCAACGCCAACACCATCCTGGAGGAAATCGGCATCGATTTCCGCGACGACGCCGAGGCCCTGGACATCTGGCGCAAAGCCGGTGCCGAGATCACCGGCGAGCGCGTGCGCTTTCCCGGCGGCATGTGCCGCGCCATCGTGCAAGCCAGCGCCCCGCGTGAATTCACCCAGTACGCCCGCAACCCCGCCCACAACGTGGTCATCGGTGGCAAAAACACGGTGTTTGCGCCGTCCTACGGTTCGCCCTTCGTGCGCGACCTCGACAAAGGCCGCCGTTACGCGACCCTGCATGACTTCCAGAACTTCGTGAAACTGGCCTACATGGCCAACGCGATCCACCACAGCGGCGGCACGATTTGCGAGCCAGTCGATCTGCCAGTCAACAAGCGCCATTTCGACATGGTCTATTCGCACATGAAGTACAGCGACAAGCCCTTCATGGGCTCGGTTACCAAACCCGAGCGCGCGCAAGACACGGTGGAGATGGCCAAGCGCCTGTTCGGCGACAACTTTGTCGACCCCGCGACCGGCAAGAACCGCACGGTCTGCATCAGCCTGATCAACGCCAACTCGCCCATGACCTTTGACGACACCATGCTGGGTGCCGCCAAGGTTTACGCCCGCGCCAACCAGGCCACCATCATCACGCCCTTCATCCTGGCCGGCGCCATGTCGCCAGTGACGGTTGCAGGCACCTGCGCCCAGACCCTGGCCGAGGCACTGGCCGGCATGGCTTTTGTGCAACTGGTCAACCCCGGTGCACCGGTGGTGCTGGGCAGCTTCGCGTCCTCGGTGTCCATGCAATCCGGCGCGCCCACTTTCGGCACGCCGGAACCGGCGCTCGTGCTCTATGTCATGGCGGCACTCGCACGGCGCCTGGGCGTGCCCTTCCGCTCGGGCGGCGGCCTGTGCGGCTCCAAAATTGCCGACGCGCAAGCGGCTTCGGAATCCGCCAACACCATGCTGCCGACCTGCCTGGGCGGCGTGAACTTTGTACTGCACACCGCTGGTTGGTTGGAGGGCGGCCTTTCCATGGGCTATGAAAAATTCATCATGGACTGCGACCAGGCCGGCATGATGCACACGCTCTTGGCTGGTGTGGACATGAGCGAGAACGGGCAGGCCATGGACGCGATCCGCGAAGTCGGGCCCGGTAAACACTTTCTGGGCTGCGCCCACACCCAGGCCAATTTCGAAACCGCCTTCTACCGCTCGCCCATCACCGACAACAACAGCTTCGAACAATGGGAAGCCGAAGGTGGGCTCGACCTGTCCGCACGCGCCAACGCCCTGTGGAAAAAGCAACTCGCGGAATACGAAGCACCTCCCCTGGACCCCGCTGCAGACGAGGCGGTGCTGGACTACGTGAACCGGCGTAAGGCTTCGTTTGCGGATTCGAACGTTTGATGAGCTGAAGCATTGGAGGGTCAGCTTCGAGCCAGCGCTGCTGGGCCGTTTCAGTGCTGGTTGGCAACAGAGGATAGAAAGTATTCACTTATCCGAACACTTGCCCGCGCCTAAAGCCATCTTTCCCAAAAACCTCGCGCAGGAAACTTCAGAACCGTAGTCAGCGGGTCTATACAAAGCTGTCGCGTCACTTGGTGTTCGTATCCCAAATGTTACACTTGGTGATGCGGACGATCTACACAACCGGCGCGTTCGATAGGTGGTTTGACTCCCTGCGGGACAAACAAGCCGCCCGACGGATTCAGGTGCGTATTGACCGGGCGCAAGACGGGAATTTCGGAGACCACAAGCCGGTGGGCGAAGGCGTTTCCGAAATGCGGATTCACCACGGGCCCGGTTTGAGGGTGTACTTCACGGTACGCGGCACAGAGATCATCATCCTCCTGGCCGGGGGCGACAAGGCCACACAGGCCAAGGATATTCACATTGCGCAGGACTTAGCGCGTCAATTGAAGGAGTAAGCGATGACAGCTCTCACGCTACGAAAATGGGACAGCGCAGAACACCTCAAAACTGATGAGGACATGGCGCTGTATTTAGAGGCCTGCCTGCAAGAGGCAGGGGATGACGCAGCTTTCATCGCCAAGGCGCTGGGCACGATTGCGCGTGCCAAGGGAATGTCGCAACTTGCACGCGATACAGGCCTGGGCAGGGAAAGTCTCTACAAAGCGCTGTCGGGAGAAGGGAATCCCAGCTTTGCGACTATTCTGAAAGTGACCACTGCATTGGGCATTAAGCTGCATGCCCAGACTTTGCAACCGGGTTAAGCGGATCGCGCGCAAGGCGCACGTCGATCCGCACTACCGTCGCAAAAAGTAAAGCGGCTAGGGGATCCGGTGCCGGCGCGGGGCTTAGGGTCGCTACACTGACAAAGCCATGCCTTTTCATCCCCGCCACCCGCGAACCCCATAAAGGAAGCCCACATGGGACACCTCAGCACCCACGTGCTCGACACCATGCACGGCTGCCCTGCTGCCGGTATGGGCGTGGTCTTGCAACGCATCGACAGGGGCCAGCCGGTCACCCTGCGCACCCTCACGCTCAACCATGACGGCCGCTGCGACGGCGGGCCGCTGCTGGACGCCGCCGCCATGGCCGCCGGAGCCTACCGCCTGGTATTTGCCGTCGCACCGTACTTCCGCGCGCGCGGTGTGGTGCTGCCGGAGCCGGCTTTTCTGGACACGGTGCAGATTGACTTCGGCATCGCCGATGCGCAGGCGCATTACCACGTGCCGTTGCTGGTCTCGCCCTGGTCCTATTCCACCTACCGGGGCTCCTAGGCCATGGAAGCCTATCTGCTGGAGTGGGTGGCGCTGCTCTTGCGCTGGACCCATGTAGTGGTGGCGATTGCCTGGATAGGCGCATCGTTTTACTTCGTGTTCCTGGACAACAACCTCACGCCGCCCATCGATGACGTGCTGAAGTCCAAAGGCGTGACCGGCGAACTATGGGCAGTGCACGGCGGCGGTTTTTACAACCCGCAAAAGTACCTGCCAGCGCCTCCTACCCTGCCCGCGCACATGCACTGGTTTTACTGGGAGAGCTATGCCACCTGGCTCAGCGGATTTGCGCTCTACACCGTGGTGTATCTGTTCAACGCCAGCACATTTCTGGTGGACAAGCGGGTATACGACTGGTCCTCGGGCGGTGCGGCGGCGCTGGCCTCGATCGGCTTTTTGCTGGCTTTTTGGTTGGTCTACGACGCGCTGTGCCGCACCCTGGGGCAGAAGAAAAACGGCGACGCTTTGGTGGGTGCAGGGGTGCTGGCTGCGGTGGTGCTGGGCAGCGCGCTGGCCTGCCATGTATTTGCCGGGCGGGCGGCCTTTGTACTGGTGGGGGCAATGATGGCCACGGCCATGAGCGCCAACGTGCTGGTCTGGATCATCCCCGGCCAGCGCACGGTGATTGCGCAGCACAAGGCGGAGCAAGCGGTGGACCCCATCCACGGCTGGCGCGGCAAGCAGCGCAGCGTGCACAACACCTATTTCACCCTGCCGGTGCTGGTGGCCATGCTCTCCAACCACTACGGCTGGCTCAGCGGCGCACCGCACAACTGGGCGCTGCTGGTGGCACTCATGCTGGCGGGCGCACTGGTGCGCCACAGCTTTGTGGCGCGCCACCAGGCGCTACTCAAGGGGCGGCGCGTGCCCTGGGAATTTGCCGCGGTCGGCGTAGGCTTGATTGCGGCGGTGGTCGTGGCATTGGCCCCCGCGCCGCAAGCCCCCGCCTCGGCAACGGAGCCGCCCCCCAGCTTTGCGCAAGTACAAGCCGTGGTCACGCAGCGCTGCGTGGTCTGCCACAACGCGCAACTGGCGAACAAGGGCGTGATGCTGGATACGCCGCAGGGCATCAGCCAGCACGCACAGGCGATTTACCAGCAGGCCGTGGTCTTGCAGGCCATGCCCATGAACAATGCCACCGGCATCACGCCGCAAGAGCGCGCGTTGTTAGGCCGTTGGTTTGCGGACGGAGCCAAGGGCCCTTAATCGCCCTTCATCCACAAAAGGCTGGGCTATCAGACCAGCCGCCGCTTGACCGACTCGTCCCACTCGCGCACCAGCACCTGCTTGCCGTTCTCATACGCCTCCAGGCGCCCGGTGATACGGAAGTGGGTGGCACTGGCGGTCATGGTCGAGTAGGTCTCGGTGCGCGTGACCCAGTCACCCCGGCCGGTTTCCATGGACCAGTGGCATTCCTGGCGGGCTGAGAGCGGGTCGTGCGGCAGGATGCGGTAGTACTCGCGTCCGCAGCCCCAGGTGGTCAGGCCGTGCTCGGCAATCGTGGAGCGGCCGAAGTCATCGATGATGGTCATGCGCCGCTCGCCGGTGGCCTGGTCAATCTGCACCTCCCGCTTGTGCCAGGGCGCGTCGAGCTCGATCAGCTCTACCGCTGCTGCTGCCTGCGCAGGCGCGAATTCGGGGGCTTTCTCACCCCGGCGGCGTTTGCGCAGCGGCAAGTCGATATGGCTCTTGCCGGTGTGCACCGTGAGCGTGACCGGTTTGGGCGAAGGCCAGATCAGCGGCCAGTAGCTGGTGGAGAGCGACACCCGCAGGCGGTGGCCTTTGGGCACGCGCCAGGCGGTGTCGTCCAACTGAATGCGCACGGTATACGTTTTGCCCGGCTCCAGCGGCTGCGGCTTTTCATGCGTGCCACCGGCTGCGAGGTGACCCAGGTTGGCTACCGCGTAGGTCAAGCGGGATACCGCGCCGTCGGGCCAGACGCTGTTGAGCCGCACCGCCACATGCGCCACCGGCTGGTCCACGCTGAAAGTGAGCGTGAGCACCGGCGCGCCCATCAGATCCGCGTCTGCCTTGAGCGCCGCGCCGTCAAAAGTCAAAGAGCCGGAATCATCCTGCCGCTGGTCGCCGGGGAACTCGGGGCCCAGCCAGATGATGCAGTACTCCCCGCTGTCCGCGCCCGTGTGCTGGGGTGAGCAGATGCTGCGCCGCGTGCTTTTTTCCGCGCTTTCGCCCAGGCCGCTGCTGTTCAGAAAGAGCGGTTGGCGGGTCACATGGGGGCCGCTCCAGGCTTTGTCGGCAACCCAACGGCCGGGCACCTGGCTGATGCTGCCGCCGGGGGCTTGCACGTCCATGATGTAGGTGCGGTGGGCCGGGTCGGACTCCACGCCCGTGGCCTGGTCTTTGAGCCAGCGGTCCCACCAGCGCAGGGCTTCCTGCAAAAAGCCGATGCGCGGCTCGGGCACGGCAAAGTGCGGGTATTTGTGCGCCCAGGGCCCGACGATGCCTTTGACCGGAGCTTGCACAGTGTCCACCAACTGCGACACCGCGTTGGTATAGGCATCGTTCCAGCCGCCCACGGCTAGCACGGCAGCCTCAATCGCACCGATGTCCTCGCAGACCGAACCGTGCTTCCAATAGGCGTCGCGGTGCGGGTGCTGCAGCCAGGGAATGGCCAGCAGCGGCTCGTGCTTGAGCCGATCCAGCCACATGGCGCGCCAGCGCTCGCCGACGATGGCCGGGTCCGGCGGCCGCGAGGAATAGGCCAGCATGGTGGCCGACCAGCCCAGGTTCTCGCCCAACACGCATCCGCCTTTGTAGTGGATGTCGTCGCTGTAGCGGTCCACGGTGGAACACAGGGTGATGATGGCCTGCAGGCCCGGCGGACGCCGCGCAGCCACTTGCAGGCTGTTGAAGCCGCCCCAGGAGATACCCATCATGCCCACCCGGCCGGTGCTCCAGGTCTGGGCCACGGCCCAGGCGATGACCTCTTCGGCATCGGCCAGCTCCTGCTCGGTGTATTCGTCGTGCATCAGACCATCCGAATCACCGTTGCCGCGCATGTCCACCCGCAGGCAGGCGTAGCCGTGGCCGGCCAGATAGGGGTGGGTCAGCGCGTCACGGACGATGGTGCCGTCGCGCTTGCGGTAGGGCAGGTACTCCAGAATGACCGGCACCGGCTTTTTGAGCGCATCGGCCGGCATCCAGACCCGGGTGGCCAGCCGGGTGCCATCGCGCAGCGGGATAAACAGGTTGGGGGTTTCGGTAACGGTGCGGGGGAAGCGGCGTATGGTTTTCATGCGGCGACACTAGCGGCAGGCTGGCGGGCTGTCAAACCGGGGAAACCAGCAAAGGCGCCGCGCGGCAGGTGGGGCGCACCCCCCACAATACGCAGCTTTGCCCTTTTCATGCACCCCTCAGTCCCGACGCACCCGGCCCCGCAATACCTGATTGGCGTTGACACCGGCGGCACTTACACCGACGCCGCCATCATTGAGGCCAGCAGCCAACGCGTCATCGCCACGGCCAAATCCATCACCACCAAGGGCGACCTGGCACTGGGTGTGGGAGACGCTATCGCCCAGGCCATCGCCGCCTTGCCCGAGGGCCTGCGGCCACAGGATATTGCGCTGGTCTCGGTGTCCACCACGCTGGCGACCAATGCCGTGGTGGAGGGCCACGGCAGCGCGGTGGGCGTAGTGCTGATCGGTTTTGACGCGGCCATGGCCGAGCGCACCGGCATTGCCAAGGCCTTTCCCGGCATGGCGATGGAGCGCATCGCAGGCGGACACAACCACAACGGCGAGGCCGCAGCAGCACTGGACTTGGAGGCACTGGACGCGGCGATTGACCGCATGGCCCCACAGGTCGACGCTTTTGCCTTGGCAGGCGCCTTCGCGGTGCGCAACCCGGCACATGAGCAGCAGGCACGCACCCGCATCGTGGAGCGCTGCGGCAAGCCGGTCACCCTGTCCACCGAGTTGTCGTCCAGCCTGGACGCCCCCCGGCGCGCGCTGACCGCCACCCTGAATGCACGGCTGATCTCGCGGGTGACGCATTTGATCGACGCCGTGGAACGTGCCATGGCGCAGCTGCACATCGTCTGCCCGCTGATGATCGTCAAGGGCGACGGCACGCTGGCGCTGGCGCACAGCGTGGCCAAGCGGCCGATTGAGACCGTGCTCTCGGGCCCGGCGGCCAGCCTGGTGGGCGCGCGCTGGCTCAGCGGCCTGGACAACTTCATTCTTTCCGACATGGGCGGCACCACCACCGACGTGGGTGCGCTCGTCGACGGACTGCCCCGCGTGAACCTGGATGGCGCCGAGGTCGGCGGTTGGCGCACCATGGTGCGGGCGATTGACGTGCGCACCATCGGCCTGGGCGGTGACAGCGAAGTGGCTTTGGCCGCCAACGGACGGCTGGAAATCCGGCCACAACGCATCGTGCCGGTCTCGCTGTTGGCGGCACGATTCCCCGAAACCCTGGCGCTGCTGGAGGCCGATCTGGCCGATGTGGACGGCGGCGGCTCCATGCACGGGCGTTTTGTATTGCTGCCTTTTGGGGCGACCGCCCCCAAGGTTTCGGCAGAGTTGTCACCCCGTGAAGCCGAACTGCTGCGCCTGGTGCGGCCGGGCCCGCAGCCGCTGCGCGCGCTGGCCACATCCATGAACGCGCAACGCGCGATTAGCGCCCTGCAACGCAAAGGCCTGATTCAAGTTGCGGGTTTCACGCCCTCCGACGCGGGCCATGTGCTGGATTTGCAAGCCAACTGGTCGCGCCCGGCGGCCTATATGGCGGCGCAACTGGGTTGCCGTCTGCGCGAGATGAAGATGCCCACGCAGGAGCGTACTGCTGCCTATGCCCGCGACGTGTGGAGCGAAACCGTGCGTCTGAGCGCCCGGGTGATTCTGGACACGGCCCTGGGTTTCGCCCTGCCCGAGGACCGCATCAGCACCGCGATTTGCAAGGGCGAGCAAACCTTGGGCCTGGCGCGCATCAGCATCAAGCCCGCCGTGCCGGTAGTGGCTGTGGGCGGGCCGGTCAAAGTGTTCTACGGCGAACTCGCGCGCCGGCTGGATTGCGAGGTCGTCTTTCCGCCGCATTGCGATGTGGCCAATGCCGTGGGCGCGGCGACCGGCGTGGTGGCCTACACGGCGGTGGCCGAAGTGCATGGCGACGGCAGCGGCATGTTCCGCGTCACCGGCGCAGCGCTGACACAAACCTTTACCAATGCCGAGGAGGCCCTGGCCGCCGCCAGCGCAGCTGCGCAGCACGCCGCGCTGCAGGCCGTGCAGACCATGGGCGCATCCAAACCGGACGTGGAATGCAGCGTGCGCAAAACCCACTACCCCCAAGCCGTGGATGACCGTGGCCTGATGGAAGCCGTGTTCACCGCCCGCGCCATCGGGCGGCCCTGATGCCGCCTGCCTGAAGACCTTGGCGCATCACCCGCGCGGGTGGTGCTTGGCGTGCAGCTGTGCCAGCCGCTCGCGGGCGATGTGGGTGTAGATGGTGGTGGTGGAAATATCCGAATGGCCCAGCAGCAGCTGCACGGTGCGCAGATCGGCCCCGTGGTTGATGAGATGCGTGGCAAAAGCATGGCGCAAGGTGTGCGGTGATAGGGGCTGGGTGATGCCAGCCAGCAAGGCATAGCGCTTGACGTTTTGCCAAAACATCTCGCGCGTCATGGCGCTGCCGGGCTGGGTGCCTTTGGTGGTGACAAACACATCCTTGCTCTGGCGCGCGCCGAGCAGCGCGGCGCGGCCGCCCTCCAAATACCGCGTAAGCCATTGCGCAGCGACTTCGCCAAAGGGCACTAGCCGCTCTTTGGAACCTTTGCCCAGAATGCGCAGCACGTTGTCGTTCAAGCCCACGTTCAACAGCGACAGGCCGACCAGTTCACTCACGCGCAGGCCGCTGGCGTACATCAGCTCCAGCATGGTGCGGTCGCGCAGACCCAAGGGCGTTTCGGTGTCGGGCGCCGCGAGCAAGGCCTCGACCTGGCGTTCGCTGAGGGTCTTGGGCACGCGCAGCGCCTGCTTGGCCGCTTGCAATTTGAGCGTCGGGTCGGACTGCATTGCCCCTTCGCGCAGCGCCCAGCGGAAGTAGCGCTTGAGCACGGTGAGGCGGCGGTTGGCCGTGGTGGCTTTTGTGTGGGCATGCTGGCTGGCAAAAAAGCGTTGCACATCGGCTTCGGTGCTGCTGTGCAGCGCGCGGCCATCCAGCCAGGCGGCATAAATGGACAGGTCGCGCCGGTAGGCAGCCAGTGAATTTTTAGCCAGCCCCGCTTCCAGCCACAAGTGGTCCACAAAGGCATCGACCTCGGGCAGGCTGGCGCCCGGCCCGGCCGCGCGCTGGGCAGCGTTGAGTGCTTTGGAGTGGTGGCCGCGCATGCTGCCAAGGGTAGCAAGCTTGCGGCCACTGCTATCCTCGAGCCGATGCATTACGCGCAACTGCTGGTACCGGACTTTTCTTTGATTTTGTGTGGCTACCTGGTTTGCCGCTATACCGCGCTCAACAGGCGGGTGTGGGAACAAGTGGACAACCTGGTGTATTTTTTGCTGTTCCCGGCCCTGCTGTTCAACTCCATCATGCGCAGCCCGGTGCACATCGGCGAGGCCTCCCATTTGCTGGCGGCTGCGTTTGTGGCGTCGGGGCTGGGCATTGCGCTGTCGCTGGCTCTGCCGTATCTGCCCGGTCTCAAGGCCTTTATGCCGCTGCGGCTGCATGCGGCCAGCGCGCAGGTGGGCTTTCGCTTCAACTCTTTTGTAGCCATTGCCCTGATTGATCGACTGGCCGGGCCGCAAGGTAGTTTGCTGATCGCGCTGCTGATTGGCGTCTACGTGCCGCTGTTCAACGCGACGGCCGTCTGGTCCATGGCACGCCACACGGAGCGCAGCATGCTGGGTGAAATCATGCGCAACCCGCTGATCGTGTCCACCGCCTGCGGGCTCAGCGCCAACTTGATGGGTTTGAGCATCCCGGCCTGGATCGAACCCCCACTGGCGCGTATGGGCGCGGCGGCGCTGGCTTTGGGCTTGATGGCTGCGGGTGCGGGCATGCGCCTGGGCGCCCTGGCACAGGCCAAAACGCTGGCGGTCGCAGTGCTCGCCATCCGGCATGCCGTGGCTCCACTGCTGGCGGCAGCGATGGCGGTCTTCTTTCAGCTGGACCGAACCCAGGCCACGGTTTTGCTGGCTTTTTCTGCCATGCCCACCGCAGCTACCTGCTACGTGCTGGCTGCGCGCATGGGCTATGACGGCGAATACGTAGGCAGTCTGGTGACGCTGTCGACGCTGCTGGGCATGCTCAGCCTGAGCATGGCCCTGGGTGTACTGCTGCCGCTGGTGCTGGCCTAAGCCGCCAAGGCCCAGGCGGCGTGCTCCCGCACCAGCGGGCTTTCATGGCCTTGCAGCGCGACCAATGCGGTGCGCAAAGCGTCTGCACTTCCTGCACCTGCGCGCAAGGCGTTGCCGGCAGCCACCGCCAGATTGCGCAACCACCGCACGTGGCCGATGCGCCGTATGGCGCTGCCCTCGGTGTGGCGTAAAAAATCCGCCTCGCTCCAGGCCAGCAGTTGGACCAGCGTGGAGCTGCCCAGGCCGGCGCGCTCGTCAAAGTCGGGCAAGGCGCTGCGGCGGGCAAACTTGTTCCAGGGGCAGACCAGCTGGCAATCGTCACAGCCGTAAATGCGGTTGCCGATCAGGGGGCGCAGTTCCACCGGGATAGGTCCGTCATGCTCAATGGTGAGGTAGGAGATACAGCGCCGCGCATCGAGCCGGTAGGGCGCAACAATGGCCTGCGTGGGACAGACTGTGATGCAGGCCTTGCACGAGCCGCAATGCGCGCTCTGCGCCGGTGTCAGCGGCAAAGCGATGTCCAGAAAAATTTCACCCAAAAAAAACATGGAACCGGCTTCCCGATCCAGAGCCAGCGTGTGCTTGCCGCGCCAGCCCAGGCCGCTGCGGGTCGCCAGCTCGACCTCCAGCACCGGTGCCGAATCGGTGAACACGCGGTGTCCCATAGGACCCAGGGCGTGCGCGATCCGTTCCGCCAGGGTTTGCAGGCGGGTGCGCATGACCTTGTGGTAATCGCGCCCCCGGGCGTAGAGCGACACGACAGCCTGATCCGCTTGCCCCAAGCGCCGCAGTTCGGTGTCCATCCAGTTTGCGGGGGTTTGCGCGCCAAGGTAATCCATACGGGCGGTCAGGACTGTCACGGTTCCGGGCAACAACTCTGCGGGCCGGGCGCGGCGGGTGCCGTGGCGCTGCATGTAATCCATGCTGCCGTGGAATCCTGCATCCAGCCAGGCCAGCAAGCCCGGCTCGGCGCTGGCCAGATCCACACCGGCCACACCAATCTGCGAAAACCCCAGCGCCTGGGCCCACTGCCGCACATCGCGCAGCAATTGATCCGCATCCTTAACTGCGCGGGCGTGAATTGGCGGTATCTTCGGGCGCATCCAGCTCATTGTAGAAAGCAGCGTGCTCCTGTGAATCCCGCCCCGCCCCCATCCGCTGCCACAGCCGTCCCCGCAACCCATTCCCTGCGCTGGCACAGCGAAACCGACACCCAGGCTTTTGCCGCCCGGTTGGCGCAAGCCTTAGGCCTGCACGGTGGTGATGCATTTATCGCCCTGCATGGTGATTTGGGTGCGGGCAAGACCACCTTGGTGCGGCACCTCTTGCGCGCGCTGGGCGTGAGCGGGCGCATCAAAAGCCCAACCTACGCGGTGGTTGAAAGCTATGACCTCCCCGGCTTCGCCGCCTGGCACCTGGACTTTTACCGCTTCAACAATGCACAGGAGTTTGAGGACGCAGGCTTGCGCGAAATTTTCGCCAGCCCCGGCCTGAAACTGGCCGAGTGGCCGGAAAAAGCGGCTCCGCATCTGCCAGTTGCCGACTGGGATGTGTTTTTGCTGTCCACAGGCGATGCATCCCGCACCGTGCACGTACACATCGGGAGCGCGCGGGGGGAACAACTCTGGACAGCTGGCACCGAACCATGATGCGACGCAGGCGGTTTATCCGCAACGGGGCCCTGGCGCTGAGCCTGGGCGGCCTGGACATCGCCTGGGGTGCGACGATTCTGAACGTGCGCGTCTGGCCCGCACCCGATTACTCGCGCGTAACCATTGAGTCTGACGCCCCACTGGTGCAGCAACACAGCTTTATTGCCAACCCGCCACGCCTTGCGGTGGACATCCAGGGCATCGCGCTCAACCCTGCGCTCACCGAGCTGGTAGGCAAGGTACGCGCGGATGACCCGAATATCAGCGGCATCCGGGTAGGGCAATACGCCGCCAATATCGTGCGCTTGGTGCTGGAGCTCAAGCAGCCCATGCGGCCGCAGGTGTTTTCCTTGGCACCGGTGGCAGCCTACCGGCACCGGCTGGTTTTTGACCTGTATCCGGAGCAAGAGGCCGATCCGCTGGAGGCTTTGATCAACGAGCGCTTGGGCACGGGCAGCACGCCGGTCGACACACCGCCGCGACTACCCGCCGCGCCACAGTCAGACCCGCTGGGTGATCTGATTGCGCAGCGTGGCATGGCCGATACTGCGGGCTCAGGCAAGGCCGCTAGCCCGCAATCCGCAGTAATCACGCCGGCACCCGCACCGGCACCCACGGCCAAGCCATCCACTATGGACACCGGCCCCCGCATCGGCGGTGTGGACCGCATGTTCATCGTCGCGCTGGATCCGGGCCACGGCGGCGAAGACCCCGGTGCCATCGGACCGGCTGGCACACAGGAAAAAGATGTGGTGCTGCGCCTGGCCCACCTGCTGCGCGAACGCATCAACGCCAGCAGCGTCAAAGGCGTGCCCATGCGGGCTTTTCTGACGCGTGATGCCGACTACTTTGTGCCCCTGCATGTCCGCGTGCAGAAAGCGCAGCGGGTGCAGGCCGATCTATTTGTGAGTCTGCACGCAGACGCCTTTTTCACACCGGACCCACAAGGGGCCAGCGTGTTTGCATTAAGCCAGGGGGGCGCCTCCAGCAGTGCCGCCCGCTGGATGGCCGACAAAGAGAACAAGGCCGATTTGATCGGCGGCATCAACATCAAGGCCAAAAGCCCGGAAGTGCAAAGCGCCTTGCTAGACATGAGCACTACCGCACAAATCGTCGACAGCCTGAAACTCGGCGGCACGCTGCTAAGCGAGGTGAGCCGCGTTGGCAGGCTGCACAAAGGGCAGGTCGAGCAGGCCGCGTTCGCCGTCCTCAAAGCACCCGATATTCCCAGCGTTCTGGTTGAAGCCGCCTTCATCAGCAACCCGATAGAGGAAGCCAAACTGACCAGTGAGGTCTTTCAAAACCAGTTTGCCGATGCGCTCATGCGCGGCCTGCTGGCGTATTTCGCGAAGAACCCGCCGCTGGCGCGCAACAGGGTGATGGGTTAGTGCGGAAGAAAAGAAAAAAGCCGTTGATTTTCAACGGCTTTTTTACATTTGGCGGAGTGGACGGGGCTCGAACCCGCGACCCCCGGCGTGACAGGCCGGTATTCTAACCAACTGAACTACCACTCCTGGTAGCGATAGCGTTGCCGCTATCTACTATGTGCTTTCATCATCTGGCGATGAATCTGGCGACCCCACGGGGATTCGAACCCCGGTACTCACCGTGAAAGGGTGAT
>CANFHZ010000028.1 GCA_947446885.1 Comamonadaceae bacterium | reverse complement strand
TATCAACAAATTCAGCAACAACGTGATGGCGCAGCAGCTCTACCTGACGCTGGGGCGCAGCGGCAGCGGCAGCGATGCGCCCGGCGTCGCCAGTTTTGCCACCTCCCACGCTGCAGTGCACAACTGGTGGGCCCAACGCTTCGGAGCAACGGACGCACCGCTGCTGGAAAACGGCTCCGGCCTGTCGCGCCAGGAGACCATCAGCGCAATTGCGCTGGGCCAGCTGCTGCAGGCTGCCTACGCCTCGCCCTATATGCCCGAGCTGATGGCCTCGCTGCCGATTGCCGGTCTGGACGGCACACTGCGGCGCAGCCAAGCCAGCGCAATGGCCCACCTCAAGACCGGCAGCCTAAGCAATGTGCTGGCCATCGGCGGCTACGTGCTGGCACGCAGCGGCAAGCGCTATGTCGTGGTGGCTTTGGTCAACCACGCCAACGCCGCGTCGACCCGCCCCGCGCTGGACGCGCTGCTGGACTGGACGGCGAACGACTGAACCCACCCCGGCATTTCCCCACCCTTGGAACCCCATGGACACCACCGACATCATTGGCAGCCTTGCCGCCGTGCTCACCACTGTGAGTTTTATTCCGCAGGCCTGGCAGACCTTTCGCACCAAAGATGTGAGCGGCATCAGCCTCGCGATGTACAGCATCTTCACCACCGGAGTGCTGCTGTGGCTGGTCTATGCCGTTGCGCTGGGCTCGTGGCCCATGATTTTTTCGAACTGCATCACCGCACCGGTGGCGCTGGCCATCCTGACCATGAAGCTGCGCTACCGCAACGCCCCCAGCAAGTCGCAGTGACGGCCCAGACGCTGGCCGCTCAGGCGGCGGCGCGCTGCAAACGGTCGCGCACGCCCTCCCAGGCAATGCCTTGGGGAACCGCTTCAACCCAAATCGTGTCCACACCTGCATCATCCAAACGGCGCAAGGTGGCAAACAGGCTGCGCGCCGCAGCGGGCGCGGTGCGCGGCATGCGCGCCAGCACGGCCTGCGGCAGGGCCTGCGCCGCCACGTGTAAGGCCGCGCTACGCAGGTAAAGCCCAAGGCCGCTAGGCAGCGCTGCGTTGTGCTGCGGAGAACCGACCAGCGCAGCGCTGAGCGCAGCGGCATCCATCAGCACCACACGGGCCCGTGGCGCGTAGTGCGACGCCAAGGTGCCCGAAGCACGCGGCGCAGCCTGTTGCAGCCGCTGCGCCGCTGCCTGCGCTGGCAACAGAACCGCCAAGCCGCAAGCCGCCTGGATCTGCGCGCGTGTGATCGGCCCCGGACGCAGCAGCACCGGTTGGCCGCGCGTGCAATCAACGATGGTGGATTCGATACCGCGCTGGCAATCGCCGCCGTCCAGCACCAGCAGCGCCTCACCCAGCTCGCTGCGCACATGGGCCGCGGTGGTCGGGCTGACCCGGCCAAAGCGATTGGCACTCGGCGCGGCAATCCCGCGCAGCGGCTGCGCACCCTGCGCCAGCAGACGCAGTAAAGCCAGTGCAACCGGATGCGCCGGGCAGCGCAGTCCAATGCTGTCCTGCCCGCCCGCCGCCGCCTGCGCCACACCAGCACGGCGTGGCAGGATGAGCGTCAGCGGTCCGGGCCAGAAAGCCGCCGCTAAGGCTTGCGCAAACGGCGGCACGCTGGATGCGAAATGCGCCAGCGCTGCGACCCCGGCTTGGCCGTCGGCCACGTGAACGATGAGCGGATGGTCGGCGGGCCGGCCCTTGGCAGCGAAGATGGCGGCGACGGCCGCCGGGTTGTCGGCATCCGCGCCCAGGCCGTACACGGTTTCGGTCGGCAAACCGATCAGCCCACCGCTGCGCAAGCAGGCTGCGGCTAGGGCCAGCGCAGCATCCAGGCTGGCAGGTGTGCGGGCGTCCAGCAACATGGTGGGTGGCGCGCGCGTGGCGCTAAAAAGCGGCGATGCCCAGCAGCTGCGCCGCCTGCAAGGCCACAGCGTGCGCCTGTTCGGGGCTGGCGGCGGTGATGTTCAGGTGGCCCATCTTGCGACCCGTACGGGCCTGGGCTTTGCCATACAGATGCAGGTGCGTGCCGGGCAGCGCCAGCACGGCGGACCAATCGGGCGTGCCACCGGCCCAGATGTCGCCCAGCAGGTTGAGCATGACGGCGGCGCTGTGCTGGCGCGGCGGCGTGAGCGGCAGCCCAGCCAGGGTGCGCACCTGCAAGCTGAACTGCGACTGGTCGCAGGCGTCCAGGGTGTAGTGGCCGCTGTTGTGCGGGCGCGGGGCGATTTCATTGACCACCAGGCTGCCGTCCTGCAGCACAAAAAATTCCACGCACAGCAGGCCCACATAGTCCAGCCCCTGCGCAATCGATTCGGCTGCTGCAACAGCATACGCGGCCACAGGCGCGGGCAGGTTGCCGGCAAACACCTCGGTGACGGCCAGAATGCCGTCGCGGTGCAGATTGCGCTGCACCGGGAAATGCACCATGGCGCCGTCGGCGCCACGCGCCACCAGCACCGAACACTCAGCGGCCAGGGGCAGCATTTTTTCCAGCACACACGGCACCTGGTGCAGCGCGTCCCAGGCCTGCGCCAGGGCGGCACGGTCCGCCACGCGGATTTGGCCTTTGCCGTCGTAGCCCATGCGGGCGGTTTTCAGAATGCCGGGTAGCAGCGCATCGGGCACGGCCTGCAGGTGCGCCGCCGTTTCAATCACTGCGTAGGGCGCGCAGGCAACTCCACAGCGAACAAAGTGGGCTTTTTCCAGCGCACGGTCTTGTGCGACCGACACGGCGGCGGCGGGCGGCGAGACGACGCAATGCGCTGCCAAAGTGCGCAAGACCTGGGCGGGTACGTTTTCGAACTCGGTGGTGACCGCCGCGCACAGCGCCCCGAATTGGGCCAGCGCCGCCGGGTCGTCATAGGCGGCAACGATGTGCGTGTGGCTAACCAATCCCGCCGGGCTCTCGGCGTCCGGATCCAGCACCGCGGTGCGGTAGCCCATGGCCTGCGCGGCGTGCACAAACATGCGTCCAAGCTGGCCGCCACCCATCACGCCCAGGGTCACACCCGCTTGCGGCAACAGGGCTTGCACGGCAGCCACGGTCTCAGGACCCATTACCAGTGGCAAGCGGCGGCAGCACCATGGACTGCGCGACTGCGCTTTGTTCCGCGCGGTAGGCATCCAAGCGGGTCCGCAAGGCGGCGTCGTGCAGGGCGAGCAGCGCAACCGCAAACAAGGCGGCATTGGCGGCACCCGCCTTGCCGATGGCAAAAGTGGCCACCGGAATGCCTTTAGGCATTTGCACAATGCTGTGCAAAGCGTCCACCCCGCGCAAATGCTCACCGGCCACCGGAACACCGAGCACCGGCACCGTGGTTTTGGCCGCCAGCATGCCCGGCAAATGGGCGGCGCCACCGGCCCCGGCAATGATGGCCTGCAGCCCGCGCCCGGCAGCGGCTTCGGCGTAGGCAAACATGGCGTCGGGCATGCGGTGGGCGGAAAGCACCTGTGCCGCATGGGCGACACCGAAGTGTTGGAGAATCGCGACTGCGTGCTGCATGGTGTCCCAGTCCGAGCTGGAACCCATGACAACACCGATTTTTGCGCCCGTTTGTCCTACTTGCTCGTTCGAAGAATCCGGCTGGCTGGAATGCATGGGGTAAAACCTGTGGGTTGGCGCAAAGATGAAGCGCGCAATTTTACGTTTAGCCCCTCCCACACCACGAGCTCACCGGCCCCACCTTCCCATGATCAACGTCACCGTCGCCAATTTCGAAGCCGAAGTCATCGCCGATTCGCACCATATTCCCGTACTCGTGGATTTCTGGGCCCCATGGTGCGGGCCCTGCAAGGTGATCGGGCCGCTGCTGGAAAAGCTGGAAACCGAATACGCCGGGCGTTTCAAGTTGGTCAAGATCGACTCGGACCAGGAGCAGCAGATTGCCTCGGCCTTTGGTATCCGCAGCATTCCGACCTGCGTGCTGCTGGTGGGCGGCAAGCCGGTTGACGGCTTCATGGGCGCGCTGCCGGAAGGCCAGGTCAAGGCCTTTCTGGATAAACATTTGCCCTCAGAGGGCGAGCTGCTCGCAGCCGACGAGGCCGGTGACGCCCAAGCCCTGCTGGCCGCAGGCGACACGCAGGCGGCGCTCAACAAACTGGCCGAAGCCCTGCACCTGGACCCGGCCAACGATGACGTGCGCTTTGATCTGGTCCGCCTGCTGATTGAGTGCAACATGGTTGCCGACGCCAAGCAAACCCTGGCCCCCGCGCTGGCAGCCATTCCGCGCCAGATCCGCTTCGAAGCTTTGCAGCAGTATCTGCTGGCGGTCGAGTTTGTCGCCGCAGACCCGCGCGGGATCTGGGAAATCGCCCAATTTGATGCGCTGATTGCCGCCAACAAACGCGACTTCGATACCCGGCTGGCCAAAGCACGGGTACTGATGATCGACGGCGCGTGGACCGCTGCCATGGACGAATTGCTGGAAATCATCATGCGCGACAAAGCCTGGGGGGACGCAGCGCCGCGCAAAACCCTGGTCGCCATCCTGGAGCTGCTGACACCGCCCAAGCCCAAAAATACCGGCGCGGACGCCGGCAAGGCAGCCGGCGGCATCGAGTTGCTGGGCAAGACGGTGGTGGAACAGGACCCACAGGCCCAGATGGTGGCCAGCTACCGGCGCAAGTTGAGCATGGCGCTGAACTGAGCGCGGCGGCTCAGGCCGTCAAACGCTCCCAGGCCTCCTGGTATTTGGCGGCGGTTTTGCGAATGACTTCGTCAGGCACGCGCGGTGCGGGTGGGGTTTTGCTCCAGGGCTTGCCGTCGACCTGCGCGCTCTCCAGCCAATCCCGCACAAACTGCTTGTCGAAGCTTGGCGGGTTGCTGCCTTCCTGGTAGTGCTCCAGCGGCCAAAAGCGCGAGGAGTCAGGGGTGAGCACCTCGTCCATCAGCGTGAGCGTTCCATCGGCGTCTAAACCGAATTCGAACTTGGTGTCAGCAATGATGATGCCCTTGGTCAGGGCAAATGACGCGGCCGCTTCATACAAGCCAATGCTGATGCGGCGGATGCGGGCGGCAAGATCCGGCCCCACCATCTCCACGGTGCGGGCGTAGCTGATGTTTTCGTCGTGCTCGCCCACGGCGGCTTTGGCAGCGGGGGTGTAAATCGGGCAGGGCAATTTGGAGGCGTTGTGCAGTCCCGCGGGCAAGGCCACGCCGCAGACGGCGCCGCCAGCCTGGTATTCCTTCCAGCCACTGCCCGCCAGATAGCCACGCACCACGGCCTCAACAGGCAGCGGTTTGAGGCGTTTGACCAGCATGGAACGTCCCGTGACCTGCGCGATTTCGTCCGCTGCCACCACGCTCTCAGGTGCCTCGCCGGTCAGGTGGATGGGGCACAGGTTCAAACCCTTGGGGCCGAGCTTGTCAAACCAAAAAAGCGCCATACGGGTCAGCAGCGCACCCTTGCCGGGTATCGGGTCACCCATGATCACGTCAAACGCGCTCAAGCGGTCACTGGCGACCATCAGGATGCGGTCGGTGCCTACGGCGTAGTTATCACGGACTTTGCCACGCGCCAGCAGCGGAAGGGACTGGAGCGCGGAGGTGTGCAGGGCAGAGTTCATCGAACCGATTGTGCCAACTCACCCCGGCTGTATTGCGCCGCAATAAGACTCAGACTTTGGCCCTTGATTTTGGCAGCCTGCCCCTCGCAGCCGAATTCAATATAGCGCTGCTTGCACAGGTTTTTGGCGGCTTCGCGCGCGGGTTTGAGCCATTCGCGGGCGTCGAACTTGTCGGGGTTTTCGTGCAGAAACTTGCGCACCGCACCGGTCATGGCCATACGGATATCGGTATCGATATTGATTTTGCGCACCCCGAACTGGATCGCCTTCTGGATTTCGGCCACCGGCACGCCATAGGTCTGCTTCATGCGCCCACCGTACTGGTTAATGGTGGCCAGCAAATCCTGCGGCACGCTGCTGGAGCCGTGCATCACCAGGTGGGTATTGGGCAAGCGGCGGTGGATTTCCTGAATACGGCCTATGGCCAGGATGTCGCCGGTGGGTTCGCGGGTGAACTTGTAAGCGCCGTGGCTGGTGCCGATGGCAATCGCCAGCGCGTCAAGCTGGGTTTGCTTGACAAAGTCGGCCGCCTGTTCGGGGTCGGTCAACAACTGGTCCATGGTCATGGTGGCATCGGTGCCGTGGCCGTCTTCTTTGTCGCCTTGCATGGTTTCCAGCGAACCCAGGCAGCCGAGCTCACCCTCCACCGTCACACCCACGCGGTGGGCCAGGGCCACGACCTCGCGGGTGACCTGCACGTTGTATTCATAGCTGGCAATGGTTTTTCCATCGGCCTCCAGGCTGCCGTCCATCATCACCGAGCTAAAACCCAGGTCAATAGCGCCCTGGCACACCGCCGGGCTTTGGCCGTGGTCCTGGTGCATGACCAGCGGAATATGGGGATAGGACTCGATGGCTGCCTGAATCAGGTGCTTGATAAAGGCCTCGCCCGCATACTTGCGGGCACCGGCGCTGGCTTGCAGGATGACAGGCGCACCCGCTTCATCTGCCGCCGACATCACCGCCTGTACCTGCTCCAGGTTGTTGACATTAAAGGCCGGGATACCGTAGCCGTGGGTGGCGGCATGGTCGAGCAATTCGCGCATGGAGACGAGGGCCATGGGTACTTCCTTCCTGATAGAACGTAGTGCGAGGGACAGCGTGTAACCAGGTGGTAACCGGCCGTTGATGGATTCTATCGGTCACTGTCTAGCGTGACCCAAACAAAGCCGATCCTACGCGCACCATGGTGCTGCCTGCGGCAACGGCTGCCTCCAAATCTGCGCTCATGCCCAGCGACAGCGTGTCCATCGCGATACCAGCGTCGCGCATGCGGTCCCACAAAGTCTTGGCCGCCTGGTGCGTGGCCAAGGCTGTGGCGTAGTCCGGCGCGGGCTCGGGGATGGTCATCAAACCCCGCAGGTGCAGACGCGGCAGGGCCGTCACCTGGCGCGCCAGATCGAGCGCATCCGCAGGCGCGACCCCGGCCTTGTTCGCTCCGCCGTCGATATTGACCTGGATGCACACGTTCAGCGGCGGCATGTCCTGCGGCCGCTGTTCGCTCAAACGCTGGGCAATTTTCAGACGGTCAACGGAGTGCACCCAATCAAAATGGGTAGCCACCAGGCGGGTCTTGTTGCTTTGGATCGGGCCTATGCAATGCCACTCCATGTCCCGGCACTCCGGTCGTGCGCGGCATGCCAGGATTTTGTCGACGCCTTCCTGGATGTAGTTCTCGCCAAAACGCGTCTGCCCGGCCTGGTACGCCTCCAGAATGGCTGAGAGGGGAAAGGTCTTGGAGACCGCCAACAGCTGCACGCTACCCGGATCGCGCCCGCTCGCTGCGCACTGCCGTGCGATGCGCTGACGCACGCCCAGCAAGTTTTCTTGCAAAATGGTATTCATAATGCTGTCAGCAGAAGGCCACCTGCCCTGGGGCAGCGGCGCGCGCGGGCACGGAAATTCAGGGAGCAGACAAAAATGGACATCACTCAGTTACTGGCGTTCAGCGTCAAAAACAAGGCCTCCGACTTGCATCTGTCGGCGGGAATGCCGCCGATATTACGGGTGCATGGAGATGTGCGGCGCATCAATGTCGAGGCGCTTGACCATTCCGCGGTTTTAGCCATGGTCATGGACATCATGAACGACGTCCAACGCAAACATTTTGAAGAATTTTTGGAGATCGACTTTGCTTTTGAGATTGAGGGACTGGCGCGCTTTCGTGTCAATGCCTTCAACCAGCAGCTCGGGGCAGGGGCTGTTTTGCGCACCATTCCCAACACCATTCTGACTTTGGAGCAATTGAACGCGCCGGCGGTTTTTGCGGATCTGGCGCTCAGAAACAACGGCCTGGTGTTGGTTACCGGGCCGACCGGGTCGGGAAAGTCCACCACGCTGGCGGCGATGGTGGATTACCTGAACGACCGCATGCAAGGGCATATTCTCACGGTGGAGGATCCGATCGAGTTTGTCCATCGCTCCAAAACCTGCCTGGTCAACCAGCGTGAGGTGGGCTCGCACACCCACAGCTTCGCGGCAGCGCTGCGCTCGGCGTTGCGCGAAGACCCGGATGCGATTCTGGTGGGCGAGATGCGCGATCTGGAGACGATCCGCTTGGCGATCACCGCAGCCGAAACCGGGCACCTGGTGTTCGCCACTTTGCACACATCCAGCGCTGCCAAAACCATAGACCGGATCATTGATGTTTTTCCTTCCGAGGAAAAGGAAATGATCAGGGCCATTGTTTCCGAGTCCCTACAGGGCGTGATCTCGCAAACCCTGTGCAAAACCGTCGATGGGACGGGACGGGTCGCAGCGCATGAAATCATGCTCGGCACGCCAGCGATCCGCAACTTGATCCGCGAGGGCAAAGTAGCCCAGATGTATTCATCCATCCAGACAGGCAGCCGTGCAGGCATGCAAACCATGGACCAGAGCTTGCGCATGCTGGTCAATGCCGGAAAAATTTCTCTGGAAGAAGCCCGCAGCAAAGCCAAGCTGCCTGAGGAGTTTCTTGTATGAATGCGCGAACTGAAAACCAAGCGGAGCGTACCTGGCTGTATACGCTCCTCGAAGAAGTCGTCCGCCGCAATGGCAGCGATTTATTTGTGGTCGCAGACGCAGCCCCCGCCGTAAAGATAAACGGACAGGTGGTGCGCCTGGGGGGGAAAGCCATTACCGGGGACAACACCCTGGCCATTGCACGGGCCATCATGACCCCGCTCCAGCTCGATGAATTTCTACGAACCAAAGAAAGCAATTTTGCGATTGCACCACCTTCGCGGCAGCGCTTTCGGGTCAATGCCTTTATGCAATTGGGCGAAATCTCTATGGTTTTCAGAGTGGTTGCGCAGCATCCACCAAGCCTGGATGAACTGGGCTTACCCAGCGTGCTAAAAACCATCGCGCTCCACAAGCGCGGGCTGGTCATCATGGTGGGGGCGACCGGTGCTGGAAAAACAACCACACTGGCAGCCATGATTGACTGGATCAATACACATACCAGCGGCCACATCGTGACGGTGGAAGACCCGATCGAATTTTTACATCCCCACAAGCAGTGCCTGGTGACACAGCGCGAAATCGGCATTGACACCTTGGACTGGGCGGTGGCCCTGAAAAACGCCCTGCGGCAAGCGCCCGATGTCATCATGGTCGGTGAATTGCGTGACCGCGAAGCAACCGAGCAAGCCGTCGCGTTTTCGGAAACCGGGCATCTGGTTCTCGCAACTTTGCACGCCAACAACACCAACCAGGCGCTGGAGCGGATTCTGAGTTTTTTCCCGGACACCCGGCGTGCACCGCTGTACCTGGATCTATCCATGAACCTGCGCGCGGTGATTTCGCAGCGGCTGGTTCGCCGGGCCAACGAAAAGGGGCGAATCCCCGCAGTAGAAATCATGCTCAACACCCCGCTGATAGGCGATCTGATGCGCAAAGGTGACATCCCAGGCATTCGCATGGCAATGGAACACAACCCCAGCGAAGGCATGCAAACCTTCCAGCAATCGCTCTTCGACTTGTTTGAGGCGGGCACCATCAACCTGGACGATGCCTTGCGCAATGCGGACTCACTGAACGACTTGCGCCTGCACATCAAGCTGCACAGCAAGCGCCAAGGTATAAAGGATCTGTCTGCAGGCACCGAACACCTGGGCATTTTGTAACCTTTATCCCGCAACGCATATGAACCGACCCCCCTCTGTCAACAGCAAAACCTACGTCCCTTCTGCGCCTGTTCGCGTCGCCTTTTTAGGCCTTGGCGTTATGGGCGGGCCCATGGCCGCTCACCTCGCCTTGGCGGGTCACCATGTGACGGTGTACAACCGCACCGCCGCCAAATCACAGACCTGGCTGGACGAATTCGGCGCCACACCCAGCGCTTTGGGCCCCCACGCCCAGGCAGCCACGCCGCGTGAAGCCGCCGCACAGGCCGACATCGTGTTCTGCTGCGTCGGTAATGACGCCGATTTGCGCAGCATCGTCACCGGCCCCGACGGCGCTTTCGCAGGTATGCGCCCCGGCGCGGTCCTGGTCGACCACACCACCGCATCGGCCGACATCGCCCGCGAACTCAGTGCGCTGGCGCAGGCCGCCGGCCTGCATTTCATCGACGCCCCGGTCTCGGGCGGACAAGCCGGCGCCCAGAACGGCGCACTCACCGTGATGTGCGGAGGTGATGCACCGGCCTTTGCCCGCATCCAGGCAGTGGCCATGGCGTTTTCCAAAGCCGTGACGCTGCTCGGCCCCAGTGGCAGCGGACAACTGGCAAAAATGGTTAACCAGATTGCCATTGCCGGCCTCGTCCAAGGCTTGAGCGAGGCGGTCGCCTTTGGTCAACGCGCGGGCCTGGACATGCACCAGGTGCTGGAAGTGATAGGCAAGGGCGCGGCGCAAAGCTGGCAGATGGACAACCGGGGGCGCACCATGGTGGAAGACAAGTTTGACTTCGGCTTTGCCGTGGACTGGATGCGCAAAGACCTGGGACTGGTGCTCGACGAAGCCAAGCGCAACGGTGCGCGGCTGCCGGTCACGGCGCTGGTGGATCAGTTCTATTCTGACGTGCAACAGGCGGGTGGCAATCGCTGGGACACGTCCAGCCTGATCAAGCGCTTGCGCTGAGCGGGGCGGCGCTCACTGACGCAGGGTCGGGGGTGCGGGCAGCATCCCTTCCAGATCTTCCTCGCTGAGCGTGTCCATGATGCGCACCACCCGCGTCACACCATTGAGGGCGCTGACGATATCCGTCATCAGCGCAATTTCTTTGGCCGTGGCACGACCCTGGATGTAGACCACATCGCGCTCGACAGTGACCTTGAAGGCATTGGCGACCAGGGTTTTTTCATCCACCAGCGCCGCACGGATGCGCGAGGCCAGAATGCCATCGGATATGCGCGCTTTCATAGCCGTGTTATCCATGACGGCAAGCTCATTGAGCGTTTTCTGCACATTCTCAATATCGCGAACTATTTTTTCTACCTGGGCTTTGCGCTTCTCGTCAGGGACCTCGCCGGTGATCAGCGCCGAACGGTTGTAGCTGGACACATTCACGTGCACCGCATCACCCAGCGCCTCACGGATGCGCAGCGCCGCTTTGGCCTCGATGCCGCGGTCCTCCACCACAGCACCAGGGGTCCGCCGGTCTGTGGCCACCATGGCGCCGCCGATAGCGGCACCCCCCACCATCACGGCGGGTACGGCAATACATCCGGCCAAGGACGACATCAATAGGCCAAAGGCAGCCCATAGCATCCAATTTTTACGGTGCCCGGTCATTCATTCCCCTCGCTTTCATCACCCATCAATACCGCGTCAACGCCATCGCATATGCAATGCAGCGCCAGCAGATGCACCTCCTGGATGCGCGCAGTGCGGGGATGGGGCACACAAATATGCACATCGGTCTCGCGCAGCATTTTTCCGATCTTGCCGCCGTCGCGGCCGGTCAAAGCGACCACCACCATATCGCGCGCATGAGCGGCCTCCACGGCGGTCAGGATGTTGGATGAATTGCCACTGGTGCTGATGGCAATCAGCACATCGCCGGCCTGTCCCAAAGCCCGCACCTGGCGCGAAAACACCGCATCAAAGGCGTAATCATTGGCCACTGCAGTCAGGATGGAGGTATCGGTCGTCAGCGCAATCGCGGCCAACTCCGGGCGCTCACGCTCGAAGCGTCCGACAAATTCGGCACTGAAATGCTGGGCATCTGCCGCGGAACCACCGTTACCGCAGGCCAGCACCTTGCCGCCGCTGGTCAGGCTGGCAACGATGGCGGTAATGGCCTGCGCGATCGGTTTACTGAGAACGGGAGCAGCCTGGTATTTCAGGTCGGCGCTGTCGATGAAATGTTGTTCGATACGGGATTCAAGCATGCCCGAATGATAGCGTGGCCCTCCGTCAGAACACTTGTTGCCGCTAGCGCCCGGCATCAAACGCGGCCTGCAGCCAGTGCACGCCATCCGGGGTGATCTCCACCACGTCAAAGCGACACGGCGGGAGCGTGCGCAGGCGGGCCAGATAATGCTGCGCGGCAAATACGATGCGGCCTTGCTTGGTCCGGCCCACGCTGGCCGCAGCCCCTCCGTGCGCGGCGGAGCGGCGGCGGCGCACCTCCACAAAAACCACGGTGCTGTCCGGCGCGCGCATGATCAGGTCGATCTCACCGCCGCCGCGCCCTGGGGTTCGATAATTGCGCGCGAGCAAGCGCAGGCCTTGATCCTGCAAATAGGCCAGGGCCTCATCCTCACCCGCGTCACCGGCTTTTTTGGTCGTTGGCGCGGAACCCGACCGTTCAAAGGAATTCATCAATGGGCGCTTTATCAAACGACGGCTACGGCCCGGCACTGCACGCCGCGCAGTCTGCCGCCGGTGCCCAGGATTATCCGCAGGGCTGCTTGTACGTGCTGGCCACGCCCATCGGTAATTTGGCGGATATCACCTTGCGCGCGCTGCATCTGCTGCAGCTGGCCGACACTGTGGCCTGCGAAGACACCCGCCACACCCAGATGCTGCTGCGCGCCTATGGGATCGACAAAGCGCCCGGGAGACTTCTGGCTGTGCACCAGCACAATGAAATGCAGGCAGCGCAGGAAGTGGCTGCCCGTCTGCGCCAGGGCCAACGCGTGGCCTACGTCAGTGATGCAGGAACTCCCGGCATCAGCGACCCGGGTGCGCGGCTGGTTGCCCATCTGCGAACGCAGAGCCTGCGCGTCGTCCCTCTGCCCGGTGCCAGCAGCGTAACTGCATTACTGAGCGCCGCCGGAATCGACGACAGCGCCGCAGCCGGCTTTGTTTTTGCGGGATTTTTACCAGCGAAAACCACGGAGCGGTCCGCTACCCTGCAAGCGCTGCAACAACAAGCCCGCGCGGTGGTACTGCTCGAAGCACCGCACCGCATCGCCGCGCTGGCCCAGGCGCTGGCGACTTTGGGTGCACGGGCGGTCACCATTGGGCGTGAGTTAACCAAACAGTTCGAAGAGATTCACACACTTCCAGCCGCAGAACTGTCTGCATGGCTGGCAGCGGATACCAACCGGCTGCGCGGTGAGTTCACCCTGGTGCTGCACCCAGCAATCCAAGCCCAGACCGACGCACCGGATACCCGTGTCCTGGGGCTGCTGATGGCGCACTTACCCCTTAAAACCGCAGTGCAACTGGCCGCACAAATCAGCGGCGAATCCAAAAATACCTTGTACACGCAGGCTCTGGCCTTGAAAGAACAGCCCCTGCTCTGAGTCCACCTGTGCGAAGCACCTGCGCCACGGGCAGCAGGACAATGTCGCTGCACGCCACTCTGCCGCAGGGCGCGCCCTCAAAACGGCTTATCCGGCACCGTCCCAGTAGCAGCCGCAGTGCGCAACTTGTCCTTTTTGCTCGGGCGCTTGCCTTTGATGCCGCCGGTTCCTTGCGGGTCGTGCAGGCGCGGCGCGGCACTCTGGACCGGCTCAAAACCGGCAACCACTTCCAGCACCGGATCCAGGCCTTGGCGCTTGCAAATCAGCTCCCAATGCGGCTGGGTATCAGCGCTGACAAAGCTCACTGCCAGGCCCGATTCACCCGCGCGCCCCGTACGCCCACTGCGGTGGGTGTAGTCGTCCGCAGAGCGCGGCAGATCGTAATGAACCACCACCGGCATCTGCGCAATATCGATACCCCGTGCGGCCAGATCGGTAGCGACCACCACAGCGATCCGCCCGGCCTGGAAGTCCGCCAGCACCTGGCTGCGCTTGCCCTGGCTGAGTTGCCCGTGCAAAGGCTCGGCTGCCAAATCGGCCTTGCGCAATTTGTCCGCCACGATTTCGGCGGCGAACTTGGTCGCCACGAAGACCAGCACCCGCTCCCACGCGTACTGGGCTAACAAATGACGCAGCAAGCGGGTGCGCATTTCCGCATCGACCGCGATCGCGCTATGGGCGATTGCCGCCGGAGTGGCCGTCGGCCTTTCCATGTTGATACGCAGCGGCTGGTGCAACATGCCTTCGGCCAGCGCCTGCACCCCCGGCGCAAAGGTGGCGGAAAAAAACAGGTTCTGGCGGCGGGGTGGCAACTGAGTGGCAATGCGGACCCACTCGGCGGCAAAGCCCGCGTCGAGCATGCGGTCGGCCTCGTCCAGCACCAGGGTTTGGACTGCATCAATAGCCAGCGCATGGCGCTCCAGCAGATCCAGCAAACGCCCGGGTGTGGCCACGACCAGATCGGCACCGCCACGCAATGCCAGCATCTGCGGGTTCACCGACACGCCACCAAACAAGGCGCGCACCCGCAAATCCAGGGGCTGGGCCCAGGCTTGCGCCAAGCGGGCAACTTGCACCACCAGCTCCCGGGTCGGCACCAGCACCAAAGCCCGCACCACCCGCCGGCGCACGGCTATGGCGTCGCTGGCCGCCAGACGGTCCAGCAAGGGCAACAGATAAGCAGCCGTTTTGCCGGAGCCGGTGGGGGCAATTGCCAGCACGTCCTGCCCGTCCAGTACCGCGCCAATAGCCGCACGCTGCACCGGCGTAGTTCCCACAAACCCTGCGGCGTGCGCAGCGGCGCTGAGTTTCGGGGATAGGCCGAGTGCGGAAAAGGGCATGGCGAGTTGCGCGTTAGGCGTTGCGGACTAGGGGATTGGTGCCGGTGCTGGGGGAAAAAAAAATGGCCTCTCAAGGAGGCCATCCGGTTTGCGCAGAGAGATTTACGCTTTCTTGGCGTAGGCGCTGCACCAACCCTTGGACGAAACCTGTTTGCCTGCAAACAAGGGGCATCCGCCGGCGGCGTCGCCAGCCTTACCTTGGAACAAAGCGCAGCTGCCGCAGTTTTGTCCGGCGGCAAATTTGGGGAACTTGGCTTTGTCCACACCGCTGGCGTCGGCCTTGTAGCCCAGACCGGAAGCGGCGGGGTCTTTCTCATCCACCATGGGGGGCGCTGCAAAGGCCGAAGCGCTCAACAAAGCACCGGCACCGAAACACAACTGCACTGCGAATTCACGACGATTTGACATGTTTGACTTTCCATGAATAAGTACTGGCAACACCATAGCTGCCCGGGCGGGATTGTCCTACATCGGCGACGCCGACCCGAAACGCTTTACAAACTCTTTGCGCGGCGGCTCAAAATCTCAAAGGCCGGCAGGGTTTTGCCCTCCAGCACCTCCAGGAACGCGCCGCCACCGGTCGAGATGTAGCCGACCTGTTTGTCGATACCGTATTTGGCGATCGCGGCCAGCGTGTCACCCCCACCGGCAATGCTGAAGGCAGGGGACGCGGCAACGGCCTGGGCAATCGCTTTGGTACCACCCTCGAAGGCGGCAAACTCAAACACACCGACCGGGCCGTTCCAGACAATGGTGCCTGCCTGCTGCAGCTGTGCCGCCAGCGCGGCTGCGGTGTGCGGGCCGATGTCCAAAATCAGGTCGCCATCGGCGACTGCGCTTGCAGCTTTGGTGGTGGCGACCGCGTCTGCGCTGAAAGTCGTGGCGGTGACCACATCGCTCGGAATAGGCACGGCAGCGCCGCGTGCGCGCATCATGTCCATGATGGCGCGGGCCTCGTCCACCAGGTCACGCTCGGCCAGGCTTTTGCCAATCGGCAGGCCGGCTGCCAGCATGAAGGTGTTGGCGATGCCGCCACCCACGATCAATTGGTCCACTTTTTCAGCCAGGCTTTTGAGGATAGTGAGCTTGGTCGACACCTTGGAGCCCGCCACAATCGCCACCAGCGGGCGCTTGGGGGCGAGCAGGGCCTGGCTGATGGCGTCCATCTCAGCGGCCAACAGCGGTCCGGCGCAGGCTACGGGGGCGTACTCGGCAATGCCGTAGGTGCTGGCCTCTGCGCGGTGGGCGGTGCCAAAAGCGTCGTGCACAAAGATGTCGCACAAAGCCGCCATCTTGCGTGCCAGGGTCTCATTGTTTTTCTTTTCGCCTACGTTCACGCGGCAGTTTTCCAGCAGCACCAGTTCCCCGGGCGCGACTGCCACACCGTCAGTCCAGTTGGCAAGCACCGGCACCGGGCGACCCAGCAATTCACCCAGACGCACGGCCACCGGAGCCAGGGAATCTTCCGGCTTGAAGCTGCCCTCTGTGGGACGGCCCAGGTGGCTGGTGACCATCACCGCAGCCCCGGCGTCCAGCGCCATACGGATGCAGGGAACCGATGCGCGGATGCGTGTGTCTTCGGTGATAGCACCGCTGGCGTCTTGCGGCACGTTGAGGTCGGCGCGGATGAACACTCTTTTGCCGCGCACCTGGCCGCTGGCACACAGATCGGAAAAGCGAATGGTTTGCATGGCTGAATAAAGCTGGGGTTGAAAAACGGGGCCTGGCGTGGCGGCTACCAGCCCAGCCCGATGTGCAGCGGCAGATACACCGCCATTCCGGCGACGATGGTACCCAAGACCGCCTGGCTCTTGCCCTTGCGCCAGAAAAAATACAGCGCCCCCGCGGCCATAGCCGCCAGCCGGGCATCCTCCAGCGTCTGGATGAATCGGCCGTTGGTCATCACCACTTCGGGCACGACAACGGCCGTGAGTGCGGCAATGGGCGCGTAATTCAAACCGCGCTGGGCCCAGCCAGGTAAGGTCCATTCGGCATCCGACATAAAGAAAAACGACCGTGCCACCAAAGTGAGAAAACCCATCAAGACCACAGTCAGCAGGGTGTGGGCGTCCAGCCCCTGGCTGTCGAGCCACTGCGCAGCGTCTACCAACCATCCCATCCATTCAGCACTCATCAGGCATCCCCCTCAGAAACCCGGTCCAGGTGTTTTTCCAACGCCAGACACAGCGCGACTGCGACCGCGATGCCCACCAGAATATTGAGTTTGAGCGGCAGGTCCGCCGCCAGCACGGCGGCCAAGCCAGCCGTGCTGGCAGAAACCAGACGCAGCCGGGTATCCGCCAGCGACCACAGCAGCCCGGAGAGGGCCAGCACCCCGGCGAAACCGAATCCCCAGCTGCTGGGAATCCACTGGGCCAGCAGCACGCCGCTGAGGTTGAACAAGAGCCAGGTAGCCCAGTTGGTACTACCCACCGCGCACAAGAACGCCATCTGGGCCAATCGCCCCTGCTCGTCCTGCGCTGGCTCAGGGAAGCGCTGCACAAACAACACATACGGCAGGTCACCGCTGAGATAGCCCATGGTGAGGCGGTGCCAGCGCGGCAAATGCATCATGTAATGGCGCAAATGCGCGCTGAAGACCACAAAGCGCAAGTTCACGCAAAAAGCGGTCACCAGCACCACCCACATCGGAGCACCGCCCAACAAAGGCGGAATCGTGGCCAACTGCGCGCTGCCTGCAAATACCACCAGGGTCATCACGATGGAGGCCGGCACACCCAAGCCCAGTTTGACCATCGCCACACCCGTCATCAGGCCCCAGGCGGCAACACCCGGCGCGATGCCGAGCTGGGCAATCGCACCCTCGCGAAAACAGGGATGCCGGTAATACGGCGCATGCCAGAACATGGGCTGGCTAGGGCTGCGGAACAGCCGCGCCAGGCCGGTCAAAAGACCGGCCCGGGGTGAGCACAAATCCGCGTAAAAATTCTGCCGCGCCCAGGCGCTTGCCACCGGCACGCTGCAACTCGGTCAGCACCAGCGTACCGCGCGCGGTCGCCACCGCAATGCCGTTGGCGTCGATGCCCAGCACGGTGCCAGCGGCGGACGCAGGGCTGGCGGCCGCGTCGGGCAGATCGTGGGCCGCCCAGACTTTGATGGCTTCACCCTGCCAGGCGGTGTGCGCCACGGGTGCGGGATTGAAGGCCCGCACCCGGCGTGCCAGCGTGGCAGCGTCTACCTGCCAATCTAAGGCGGCCTGTGCTTTATCGACTTTGGCGGCATACAGCACGCCCTGCACGCTCTGCGGCTGCGGCTCCCAGGCGTGCGCATTGGCCAAACCCTCCACCACAAGCTGTCCACCAAGAACCGCCAGGCGCTCATGCAAGCTGGCGGTGGTGTCGTGCACGCCGATGGGCAGAGCGCGGGTTTGCACAATCGCACCGGTGTCCAAGCCGGCGTCCATCTGCATCAGGCTGATGCCGGTTTGGGTGTCGCCCGCCTCAATGGCGCGGTGGATAGGTGCTGCGCCGCGCCAGCGCGGCAGCAAGGACGCATGGATGTTGAGGCAGCCCAGGCCTGACCCCGTGGCAAACATATCCAGCACCCACTGCGGCAACAGCAGCCCGTAAGCCGCCACCACCATGGCCTGGGCACCGGCCTGCTCCAAGGCCTGTTGTGCCTGACGCGCTTCATCTGCATAAGCCCCGTCGAGCCGCAAGCTGCGCGGCTGCTGAACCGGCACCGCATGCGCAAGCGCCCACTCTTTGACAACCGAAGCCTGCAATTTCATGCCCCGCCCTGCCGGGCGGTCGGGCTGCGTCAACACCAGGGCGATGCTATGGCCTGCAGCATGCAAGGCATCCAGAGCAACGCGGGCGAACGCAGGCGTTCCGGCAAAAACCAATCTCAATGCGCGTCCTCGCGCTGGGCCTTGCGCATTTTTTTCTTGATCCGGTCCCGCTTGAGTGGCGAGAGGTATTCCACGAACACCTTACCCAGCAAATGATCCATCTCGTGCTGGAGGCAAATCGCCATCACGTCCTGCGCCTCGATGGTGCGCTGCGCGCCATGCTCATCCCACACCCGTACGTGCACAGAGTCAAAGCGTTCGACGCGGTCGTAGACGCCCGGCACCGAGAGGCAGCCTTCCTCATTGATTTTGCGGGCCTCGCTGTGCCAGACGATCTCCGGATTGACGATCACCAGCGGCTGCTTGCGTTCTTCGGAGACGTCCATCACGATCAGGCGCTCATGCACATCGACCTGGGTTGCGGCCAGACCGATACCGCCCGAGTCATACATGGTCTCCAGCATGTCGGCAGCCAGCGCGCGCAAGCGCGCATCAAAAACGCTAACCGGCTTGGCCACGGTGTGTAGCCGGGGATCGGGGTATTGGAGGATGGGGAGTAATGCCATTGTGCACGCAAGCTGAGGGGGCATATTTTCACCGTTCTGGCTCGCAGCGCCGACGCCGGATGCGATCACCCCGGCAAATCCATACAATAGTTGCAAAATTGAATGCCTCCGCGCGGTACCGGCACACCTGCACCGGCTGGCCGGCGCGGCCTATTCCAATCGCAAGGGAGTCCTGTCACATGCTGCTTACCCGTTCACCGCTGGCCAACGCAGGCCGAGCCGCTCTCTTGAATGCGCTGGCCCTGGCCGCCTTGTGCCTGACCTTGCCGACCCGCGCGCAGGATCAGGCACCCATTCCCACCGTCAAGCTCAGCCCGACCGCCCGCATCACCCCTCTGGACGAAGAAAGTCTGAGCGACAGCACGCTCAAACTTTTACGCGCCATGGTCGGTCAACTGCTGTTCTTGAGCGATGCGCAAGTTCAGGGCGCGGCGCGCATCATTGCCGGGCCGCAGGGCCGGGTCCTATTCGGTACCGGGGATCGCATCTATGCGGCGGGTACCGACTTCACCGAACAAACAGCCCCCCCACGCGAACAGCGCCTGCGGATATTCCGCGAAGCGGGCCCCTTGAAAGACCCGCAAACCGGCGCCGTACTGGGTCATGAGACCCTGTTTCTGGGTAACGCCGTCTGGGTCAATGGAGCGGGTCTGCTCCCCGACACCGAAGGCGCGGACAAGGCCCAAGGGCGGGTTCCTGCAAGCCTGGACATTGTGTCAAACCAACGCGAGATCATGGTCGGCGACCGGGTGCTGGTGGCGCAGATAGAGCCGCCCGATGCGATCCGGCCACACCGGCCAAGCCAGCCTGTCAGTGCCCTTGTCTTGCGGCTCTATGGCATGGGTCAGCAACAGGCCAGCCAGCACCAAATCATCACAATCAATAAAGGACGGCAGGACGGGATTGAAACCGGACACGTGCTGAATATCGTGGCGCGCCAGCCAAAAATCCAGGATAAGAAGGATTCACCGGGTGACAGCTGGCAGCTGCCGCCGCAGCGAAACGGAACGGCCTTGGTTTTTTCGTCCTTTGAGCGCATTTCGTATGCCCTGATCACCGAGTCACAAGAGGGCGTGCGGGAAGGCGATGTGCTGGCGGGTCCATGACCGAGGCTGAGGACCTCGCCGCCTGGTTGCGGCTATCCCTGACCCCTGGCATCGGCAACCAGCGCGCCCGGCAGTTGCTGAAAACCTTCGGACTTCCCCAGACCATTTTCGAAAGCAGCCAGAGCGCGCTGTGCGCCGTGGTCAGCGAACGCAGCGCCGAGGCACTGCGGGATCCCCCGTCCGGCCTGGAGGAGCTGCTGCACACCACCTGCGACTGGCTGGAGGCAGACACGCAGCGCCGACGTGTACTGACGCTGGGCGACCCTGCCTACCCGCGTTGTCTGCTCGACCTGGAAGACCCCCCTCTGATGCTGTACGCCATGGGCCTGCCGGTGGCGTGGAAAACCATGGCCGATGGGCGCACCGGGCTGGATCTGGCACAGGCCGCAGGACTGGCCATCGTGGGCAGCCGCAACCCCACTCCCCAGGGCACCCGTAACGCGCAGGATTTCGCCCAGGCACTGGCGCAAGCCGGACTTACCGTGGTCTCTGGCATGGCGCTGGGTGTCGACGCAGCGGCGCACACCGGCGCGCTGCAGGCCCACGCAGCGCCCGGGCGCGAAGGCATCGCCACCGTGGCGGTGGTGGGCACCGGGCTGGACCGGGTCTACCCCAAACAGCACCGGGAACTGGCACACCAGATTGCCCAGCAAGGCGTGATCCTGAGTGAATACCACCTGGGTACGCCGCCGCTTGCTGCTCACTTTCCCCAGCGCAACCGGCTGATTGCCGGTCTTTCGCGCGGCACCCTGGTCGTCGAGGCCGCGCTGCAATCAGGCTCGCTGATCACCGCCCGCATGGCGCTGGAGCAGGGCCGCGACGTATTTGCCATTCCCGGCTCCATCCACAGCACCCAGTCCAAGGGTTGCCATGCGCTGATCAAACAAGGAGCCAAGCTGGTGGAAAGCGCACAGGATGTGCTGGAGGAGCTTCAGTTCGCCCAATGCGTAGCACCTGCCTACACGCCAGCCACCGAACCCGAACCAGTGGACCCCGAGGGCCAGGCCTTGTTACACGCGTTGGGCTTTGACCCCATCGGTTTGGACGCTCTGCAAGCCCGCAGCGCCATGGCGACGCCGGAGTTGCAGGCCCAGTTGATGGCCTTGGAGCTACAAGGACTGGTGGCGCGCCTGCCGGGCGGCACATATCAGCGCATCGCCCGGACTTGAGAAGCCGGACCAGGCGCAGGACTAGACGGTGGCGCCAGCGTTCGGATCGTTGGGTTCCGTCGGCAGGTCACCCTCTTTCTTGACCACGCCCTTGACCAGGTCTTCGCGCTGGATACCCAGCCACATCGCAATCGCTGCGGCCACAAAAACCGAGGAATAAATGCCGAACAAGATGCCGATGGTCAGCGCCAACGCAAAGTAGTGCAAGGTTGCGCCGCCAAAAAATAGCATGCTCAAGACCATCAGCTGGGTGCAGCCGTGCGTGATGATGGTGCGGCTGATGGTCGAGGTGATGGCGTTGTCAATGATCTCCACCGGCGTCATCTTGCGAAAACGGCGGAAGTTCTCACGGATACGGTCAAAGATCACGACCGACTCGTTCACTGAATAACCCAGCACGGCCAGCACCGCTGCCAGCACGGGCAGCGAAAACTCCCACTGAAAGAATGCGAAAAATCCGAGGATGATGACCACGTCATGCAGGTTGGCGATGATGGCGGCGACCGCGAATTTCCACTCAAACCGGATGGCTAAATACAGCATGATGCCGACCACCACACAGGCCAGGGCCTTCAGACCATCCACGGCAAGTTCATCGCCAACCTGGGGGCCGACAAATTCGGTGCGGCGCAAGTTGGCTGATGCATCCGCGCTCTTGAGCGCGGCGAAAACCTTGTCACTTTGCGCCGCGGCATCGCTGCCTTTTTGAACCGGCATGCGAATCAAAATGTCCTGCGCGGTGCCGAAGTTCTGCACCTGTACATCATTAATACCCAGCGCGGCGATGCTGCCACGCACCCGCTCCAGATCAGCAGGCTGGGAGTAGCTCACCTCCATCAGCGTGCCGCCGGTGAACTCCACCGACAAATGCAGCCCTTTGCTGACGAGAAAAAACACCGCTGCCAAAAATGTGAGCAGCGAAATCCCATTGAGCACCAGTGCGTGGCGCATGAACGGGATGTCACGGCGGATTTTGAAAAATTCCATGCTTATTGCTCCACGATGCTGCTGCCCGCCGCGGCAGTGCCATCAGGCCGCCAGACGGTGCCGATCGAAACCGACTTGAGTTTCTTTTGACGCCCATACCAGAGGTTGACCACGCCGCGTGAGAAGAAAACGCCGGAGAACATGCTGGTCAAAATGCCCAGGCAGTGCACCACGGCAAAGCCGCGTACCGGCCCCGAGCCGAAAGCCAACAGCGCCAGACCGGCAATCAAGGTGGTGACGTTGGAGTCGATGATGGTGGCCCAGGCACGGTCATAGCCGGCGTGGATGGCCGCTTGCGGCGAGGCGCCGTTGCGCAGCTCCTCGCGCACCCGCTCGTTGATCAGCACATTGGCGTCAATCGCCATACCCAGCACCAGCGCCATGGCCGCCATGCCAGGCAGCGTCAAGGTGGCTTGCAACATGGACAGCACCGCCACCAGCAGCAACAGGTTAAACGCCAAGGCCACGCTGGAGATCACGCCAAACAGCAGGTAGTACACGCACATGAAAATCGCCACCGCCACAAAGCCCCAGGTCACGCTGTGAAAGCCCTTGGCAATGTTCTCGGCACCGAGCGAGGGGCCAATGGTGCGCTCTTCGATGATTTCCATGGGCGCAGCCAGGGAACCCGAACGCAAGAGCAGCGCCGTGTCAGTGGCTTCCATGGTGTTCATGCGCCCGGTGATCTGCACCTGGCCACCGCCAATCTCGTCCCGGATCACCGGCGCGGTCACCACTTCACCCTTGCCTTTTTCAAACAGGATGATGGCCATGCGCTTACCGATGTTCTCGCGCGTGACGTCGCGGAAAATCCGCGCACCCTTGGCGTCCAGGCGCAAATGCACTGCCGATTCTTGCGTGCGGTTGTCAAAGCCGGGCTGGGCGTCGGTCAAGTTGTCACCCGTCAGGATGACCTGCTTTTTCACCACCAAGGGCACGCCGTTGCGTTCCTTGAACAGCTCGTCACCAAAAGGCACTGCACCGCCCGTCTCGGCAGCGCGGGCTTCGGCCGATTCATCAACCATGCGGATTTCCAAGGTCGCGGTGCGCCCCAGAATATCTTTGGCCTTGGCCGTGTCTTGCACACCGGGTAGTTGCACCACGATGCGGTCCAGCCCCTGCTGCTGAATCACCGGTTCGGCCACACCCAGCTCGTTGATGCGGTTGTGCAGCGTGGTGATGTTTTGCTTGAGCGCCTGCTCCTGCACCTTGCGGGCGGCCACCGGGTTGATGGTGGCGCTCAATTTCACCTCGGTGCCGTCCGGGCTGAGAACCGCCACCAGTTCGGCAAACTGATCTCTGATCAAAACCCGCGCGGCCTCGGCCGTGGCACTGTCCCGAAAGCGCACTTCAATCGTCTGGCCATTGCGGCTGATTCCGCTGTGGCGCAGGTTCTTTTCGCGCAAGGCCACCCGCAGGTCACCCGTCAAAGACTCCACGCGCTTGGTCAGCGCGGCGGGCATGTCAACCTGCAGCATGAAATGCACGCCACCGCGCAAGTCCAGCCCCAAATACATAGGCGAGGCGTTCAGGGACGTGAGCCAGGCAGGCGAGCGGGCGATCAGGTTCAGGGCCACCACATACGTGCTGTCATCCGGCGTCGGGTTCAGGGCTTTCTGGATCGCGTCTTTGGCTTTGAGCTGGGTTTCGGTATCCGAAAAACGCGCCTTGATGGACGCGCCGTCCAGCAGCACGCTGTCCGCCGTAATGCCCGCAGCTTTGAGCGCAGCTTCTACCCGCTGCGTCGCGGCCTCGTCCAGCCGCATGCCGGCTTTTCCCGCCGAGACCTGCACCGCAGGCGCTTCACCAAACACGTTGGGCAAGGCGTACAAGCCCCCGACCAACAGCGCCAACGCCAGCAGCGCGTATTTCCAAAACGGGTAACGGTTCATCGCCTGCGCGCCTTATTTCATCGTGCCCTTGGGCAGCACCTGGACCACGGCGCTGCGCTGCATTTGCACTTCGACACCGGTGGCCAATTCAACCGAAATAAACACGTCGCCCAACTTGGACACACGGCCCAGAAAACCGCCTGCGGTGACTACCTCGTCACCTTTGACGATGCTCTCAATCATGGATTTATGTTCCTTTTGCTTTTTCATTTGCGGGCGGATCATCACCAGATACAGCACGCCGAACATCACCAGGATGGGCAGCATGTTCATCAGGGTGGATTGCATATCGCCCCCGGCAGCGGCGGGAGCGGTTTGGGCAAAAGCAGAAGAAATGAACACAGCAGAACTCCGAGAAGGTTGGAAGAGGGGATGGCGGGTGCGGGGCTTTGGGTCTGCGCCAGGGCAGCGGACGCCCACTACGAATGATGGCGGATTGTACGGGGCGGGTATTGACCGGACTTCAGGCCAGGGTGCTTGCCCCTAAGGCTTGCGCCAGTGCGTTCCAACGCGGCTGCACGGCGGCCCAATGGCGCGCCTTGACATGGCCAAAGCCGCGTATCTGCTCCGGCAAGCTGGCAAAGGCAATCGCATCCGGCAGGCTTGCCGCGCTCAAGCGGGGCAGCGCAGACTCCAGTGTGGCGATGTAATGCGCCATCAGCGCGCGTTCGTGGCGGCGCTCGGCACTGCGGCCGAAGGGGTCGAACGCGCTGCCGCGCAGAAATTTCAGCGGCGCGAGCAATCTAAAGCCCCAGCCCATCCAGGCACCAAAACGCTGTTTTTGCAACTCGCCTTTCGCATTGGTATGCGCGATCAGCGGCGGTGCCAGGTGGTAGTTGATCTGGTAGTCGCCCTCAAACATGCCCGCAATCTGCTGGCGAAATGCCGCGCCGCTGTGCAGACGTGCGACTTCGTATTCGTCTTTGTAGGCCATCAGCTTGACCAAATAGCGCGCCACGGCGAGGCTGAGCGCCTGCTGCGCATCCGGGGCCGCAGCGGCTTCGGCCTGCTGCACACGCTGCACCAGTGCGCGGTAGCGCGCGGCGTAGGCGGCGTTGTGGTACGCGGTCAAAAACTCCGCGCGGC
>CANFHZ010000027.1 GCA_947446885.1 Comamonadaceae bacterium | reverse complement strand
GCAGGCGCGCAAACGCCACCGGACGACAAAGGCATGCCGCCCCCGCCTCCGCCCGAGGCGCTGGCGGCCTGCAAGACGCTCAGCAGCGGGGCTGAATGCAGCGTGAAAAGCCCGCAGGGCACCATCACCGGAAGCTGCTGGGCACCCCCGGGCAAAGCCCTGGCCTGCAAGCCCAAAGGCGGCCCCAAAGATCCATCCAAGGGCGCGGCCCCCTCTGCGGCGGCAAAGCCCTGAGGGACTTACAACTACTATCGGGGGGCAGGCACACCGCCTGCACTGCGGCACCGGGTGTACCGTGGCGCGCGTGTCGTTTGTCTGAGGGAGGCTTTATGCGAAATGGCGGCGTTATCTGTCGATTTTTTGCAAGCGTGCTGGCGTGCTGCTGTGTGCTGGCCGGACCGGCCCGTGCGATGGATGCGCCCACGGGGCCGGTGATTCTGACCATCAGCGGCAAGATCGGTGAAAAAAACGCGGCCGCCGCGGCCCGCTTCGATCTGGCGATGCTGGAAAAACTGCCGCAGCAGACCTTCACCACCCGCACGCCCTGGCATACCAAGCCGGTCACGTTCCAGGGCCCTTTGCTGCGGGATGTGCTGGCCGCGGTCAAGGCACGCGGCGCTACGCTCAAAGCGCTGGCACTCAACGACTACCAAACCACGATTCCGCTGGAAGACGCAAGCCAGTTTGATGTGATCATTGCCCACCACATGGACGGTGAAACCATACCGGTACGCACCAAGGGGCCGCTGTTTATCGTGTACCCCTTTGACAGCAGTGAGTCGCTGCGCGCCAGCCTGTACTACGAACGGTCGGCCTGGCAGCTCAAAAGCCTGGTCGTGGAATAAGCAACTGCAGGCGATGGCGGTGTACCTCCCAAGTACTCCCCGGCGCAAGCTGTCATGGATAGCGGTGAGCGCAATTTCACTTGCGGTGGGCATGGCCATCATGCTGGCCATTCAGATCAACCAGCAGCGCAATATTGAAGACTCGGCGATCAGCAAGGTTGATTCGGTTACCGCACTTTTTTTCCAGTTTGAGCGGGAGTTCCTGCGCTTTCGCCAGGAGCTGGAAGTGGCGGCAGCGCACCAGACGCCGCTGGACCAGGAAGCGCTGGATCTGCGCTACGCGATTTTGCAGAGCCGCATGGCTTTGCTGGAGGACAACGCCTCGACACGGGTGCTGGAGCAGCGCGCAACCTATGTGCAAAACATGCCGAAGTTGCGCCGGCTGCTGGAGCACACCGACAAGGTGATGGCCAGCAAGCCACCCCAGCCTGCCGCCTTGCAAAGCCTGCTGCAGGAGTACCGCCAGCTGGGGCCGGATGTGCAGGCGCTGAGTCTGGCGGCCAATTCCGAGCTGTCGCGCAAGCTCGATGTGCTGAGCTGGGATTTGCTGCGGCAAAACCGCTATGTGATCGGGCTGACGGTTTTGCAAATGGCGCTGCTGCTGATAGGGGCCGGGGCGGTGATGCGGCGCCAGTACAGCCAGGAAAAAGAGCAGGCCGCCCTGGAGCAGCTGACGCAGGAACTGCGCGAGGCCAAGCAACTGGCCGATGCAGCCAACCGCGCCAAAAGCCAGTTTCTGGCCAATATGAGCCACGAGCTGCGCACGCCCTTCAACGGCATCATGGGCATGCTGCACCTGCTGCGCAGCACGCCCCTGAATCCCCAGCAATGCGCCTACCTCACAACCGTGGGCGACTCGGCAGCCCATTTGCTGACGCTGCTCAACGATGTGCTGGACGTGTCGGCACTGGAGTCGGGCAATGTGACGGTGAGCAAGCAGGCGGTGAGCCTGGATGTGCTGCTGCACGATCTGGCGTCCATGATGGAATCGACGGCCCTGCAAAAAGGGCTGACCCTGACGGTGGAGCGCGATCTGGCGCGTGGCGTCTGGGTGCAGACCGACCGCACCCGGCTGACGCAAATTTTGATCAACCTGGTCAACAACGCCATCAAGTTCACGCAGGCCGGCAGTGTCAGTGTGACGCTGGAGCACGAGCCACAAGGCCAGGGCCTGGCGCCACCGGTCTGGGTGTTTAGCGTGCGGGATACGGGTATCGGCATTGATGCCGCCGCACGGGTCAAGCTGTTCCAGCGCTTTTCGCAGCTGGATGCGGGCACGGTGCGCAACTTTGAGGGTGCCGGGCTGGGGCTGGAGATTTCGCGCGGGCTGGCGCGCCTGCTGGGGGGTGACATCACGGTGGAAAGCCGCTTGGGCGAGGGGTCGGTGTTCTGCCTGCGTCTGCCGCTGGAAGCGGCGGAGGTACCCGATCTGGACCCCGGGCTGCCACCAGCCGCAGTAGCACAGGCGGCGGATGTTCCATCGGGTCTGCGGATTCTGGTGGCCGAAGACCACCCGGTCAACCAGCAGGTGTTGCGGCTGCTCTTGCTGAAAATGGGGCACCAGCCGACCATTTGCGACAACGGGCAGGCGGCGCTGGACCATATTGCCGCCACCGCCTTCGACATGGTTTTGATGGACATCAACATGCCGGTGCTGGACGGGTTGACCGCCATACGAACGCTGCGCCAGGCCGAGAACGGGAGCCGCCGCCTGCCCGTGATCGCGCTCACAGCCGACGTGATGAACGAGGCCCGGGAGCGGACGCTGCAAGCCGGTGCGGATGACTTTGTGGCCAAGCCGGTGGAGCCCGCCGAATTGCAAAAATCCATAGCCCGCCTGTTTTCCGACAAGGGAAATGCGCAGGTCCGCAACTGAGAGACCCCGCGCATGCACTCACCCACACCCACGCATCTGACACCCACCCATCCGACCCGCCGCAGCACGCTCCAGATGTTGGCGGGCGGCGCGCTGGCTGGCGGCGGACTGCTGGCCGCATGTGACCGGGGGCCGGGCGGCAAGGGGCCGCCGCCGCCTGCGGTGACCACCCCGGTGACGGGTACCCGGCCCCTGTGGATTCCCCCGCTGCACAGCGGCACGGTGCAAGCCGGGGTGCGTACCTATGCGCTGGAGCTTGCGGCATCGGAGCTGCAACTGCACACGGGCGCGAAAACCACAAGCTACGGCTACAACGGCAACCCTTTTTGGGGGCCGACCCTGCTGCTCAAGGCGGGCGACCGCGCGCGCATGCAGGTGAAGAACGCGCTGGCCGAGGCCACCACCACGCACTGGCACGGCATGCTGGTGCCCGGCCCGGTGGACGGTGGACCCCACCAGGTGGTGGCCAAGGACAGCACCTGGCTGACCGACAGCTTCACCGTCAAGAACCGGGCCGCCACCTATTGGTACCACCCCCACATGCATGAGATGGCGCAGAAGCAACTGACGCTGGGCGCGGGTGGCTTCATCATCGTGCAGGACGAAGCGGAGGCCGCGCTGGGTCTGCCCCGCAGCTATGGGGTGGACGATATTCCGGTGATGCTGAGCAGCCGCCGCTTCATCCGGCTGGACGGACGCGACAACCAGTTTCAGTACACCACCACCGCCTATGGCGACTACCTGATGGCCAACGGGGTGATCAATGCCGAGGTCACACTGCCCCGGCAGATCGTGCGCTTGCGCTTGCTGAACGCCGAGACGGAGCGCAACTACAACCTGGGCTTTGCCGATGGGCGCAGCTTTTATGTGATTGGCACGGACGGCGGACTGCTGCCTGCGCCCGTGGCCGTGACCCGGCTCCTGATGGCCCCGGGCGAACGCTATGAAGTGTTGCTGGATCTGCGTGGCGATGCGGTCGGGAGCCGCCTGCTCATGCAGTCCTTTAACGGCGCGGATGCGGGCCTGCGCTTTGGCTACGCCGGGCTGGAAGACGCGGAGGACGGAGAGTTCGGCAGCCTGCTGAACAACCGGACTTTTACGGTGCTGCAGATCGCCGTGGCGGCGGCGCGGGCCGAGGGCGTCAACACGGTACCCACGGCGCTGGTACCCGGCACCTTTGCTACGGTTGCCCAGGCCAGCCAGTCCCGCAACCTGGTGATCACGGCGCAAGGGCCGGGGGAGCCCTTCACGTTCAATGAGGTGGGGTTCGACATGCACACCATCAACCAGACGGTGGCCCTGGGTGCTACCGAGGCATGGACGGTGCATGGCGGCAACATCTTCGGGCATTCCTTCCACATCCACGGCGTGCAGTGCAAACTCCTTGCGCGCAACGGCAGCAGCAGTGCAGTACGCGCCTATGAAAGTGGATGGAAAGACACTTTTTTAATCCCCATGAACGAAAGCCTGACTTTTGTGGCCAAGTTTGACGAGTCGGCCAAAGCCGATTTCCCCTACATGTACCACTGCCACATGGCAAACCACGAGGATTTGGGGCTGATGGGGCAGTTTGTGGTGTTGTGATGGTGTTGATGGCCATGCGCTGGGCGAAACGGTGGTGCGCATGGACGCTGCCAGCGACCCTGGCCATATTGGCGCTGGCGGCCTGCACAGAGTCTGAGCGGCTGCCAGGGGCACCGGCGATTTCCGCGGTCATTCCCGCCAACGCCAGCGCCCGCGTCGTTTTTTCGGCACCCGCGCATGCGGGCGCTTCGGCCATTGCCACCTATGTCGCCAGTTGCACCCGTTCCGGTGAAACCATCAGCGCGCGGGGCGAAGCCAGTCCGATTGATGTATGGGGTTTGCGCAACGGCATGGACTACGCGTGCACGGTCCGCGCCAGCAACGCCGCAGGCATGGGCCAGAGCAGTGCCGCAGTGACCGTGAGGCCTGCGCCCGAACCGGCGGACTCGCTGGCAGCGGCCTACCAGCGCGCCGCCTGGGCACGGGGCATGGTCGTGACCTTTGCCAGCCCATGCAGCATGAGTGTCTGGCCCAACGCGCGCCCCAGCCATGCAGTGGACGCTGAGTACCTGACGCCGATTGCCCCGACCGGCGGCGTTCGACAGGCCAGCGCCGTGGCCCTGACCCGCATCAGCGCGATGCCCTTGGAGGTCTCTGCCTGGGATAGCCCCGCCACACATGCCCCGATGCAATTCAATGTGTGCCCCAGCAAAGCCCCCTCGCCCACGCCAATCAATACGGGGGCTATCGGCGTCATGATCTCGGGCGCGGTTCTGTTCGGCGCAGCAGAGGTGCGTGGCAGCCGGGCCACCGCGCTGCGGGACACGGTGGCGTATGCCTGGAGGGACCGTGCAGGGGTTCAGCGGCTTGCCCGCTTCATGGACCTTTGCAAGGGCCATCCCACCCCAGGCGGTGGGGGCAGCATCTACCATTACCACGGACATTCTGAATGCGTCACCCGCCTGGTCGACCAGGACAAGGGGCCATCGCATTTGATCGGTGTTGCTTTGGACGGCTTTCCGATCTACGGCGATAAGGACATGAACGGGCAAACCATCGGACCCCAGCGCCTGGACGGGTGTAACGGAATCAACAGTCCAACCCCGGAATTCCCGCTAGGGGTTTACCACTACGTACTACCCGCAGGGGTCACACAGAACAACGCCGCTATGCGCTGCTACAGCGGCGCGGTCGCGCGTGAGACGCTGGCTGCTGAAGATGCCACCGGGTACTGCTATGGCGCTGCGCCTGGCGTTGCCGCTCCGCCAACAAAAGCGATGGTGATGGATAAGGGCCCGCGCCCCTGAGCAGCTTTAAGCGGACCACACCAAATGGCCGACCGCGTCGGATTGACATATGCAATGGGCCCGCCGATCGCTCCAAGATCGAACGCTGACCGTTACCGACGGTCGTAGTCAAGAGCCAAAAGCAAAAAACCCCGTGTGGTACGGGGCTTGAGGCTGCCTGAAAGCTTGCTGAGCAGGTTTAAGGGCTTTTTACTGGCGGAAACGGAGGGATTCGAACCCTCGATGAGGCTCTACACCCCATACTCCCTTAGCAGGGGAGCACCTTCGGCCACTCGGTCACGTTTCCAGCAAACAAATTATCTCACGATAAGCGCCAGCGCCAGGAGCGGCCACATCCTGCGGCGGCACGGGTCAGGCGCCAGCTTGCTCCAGCTCAAATGCTTTATGCAAAGCGCGCACCGCCAGTTCCATATATTTTTCATCAATAACCACAGAGGTTTTGATCTCCGAGGTGGAAATCATCTGGATATTGATGCCCTCTTCGCTGAGCACCTTGAACATTTTTGCAGCAATGCCAACATGGCTGCGCATGCCGATACCGACGATGGAGACTTTGCAAATCTTGGGATCGCCGACCACGTCGCTGGCACCGAGTTTGGGGATGACGGTGTTCTTGAGCAAATCGATCACACGGGCGTAATCGCCCCGGTTCACGGTGAAACTGAAGTCGGTAATACCGTCTTTGCTCAGGTTCTGGATGATCACGTCCACATCGATGTTCGCGTCGGCCACCGCACCCAAAATCTGGAATGCGATGCCAGGACGATCCGGCACGCCCAGAACTGAAATCTTGGCCTCGTCGCGGTTGAACGCGATACCAGAAACAACGGCTTGTTCCATGTGTTCATCTTCCTCAAAAGTGATCAGCGTGCCCGACTGGGCTTCTTGCGTGATGTCGATATCCCAGGGCGTGAAGCTGCTCAGTACACGCAGCGGTACGCGGTATTTGCCGGCAAATTCGACCGAGCGGATTTGCAACACCTTGGAGCCCATGGAGGCCATTTCCAGCATCTCTTCAAAGCTCACCGTGCTCAGACGCCGGGCTTCGGGAACCACGCGGGGGTCGGTGGTGTACACGCCATCCACATCGGTGTAAATCAAACACTCCTGCGCCTTCAAAGCGGCAGCAACTGCGACGGCAGAGGTGTCGGACCCGCCGCGGCCCAGGGTCGTGATGTTGCCTTGCGGATCGACGCCCTGAAACCCGGTCACGATAACCACCCGACCCGCTTGCAGGTCAGCGCGTACGCGCACATCGTCTATCGATTCGATACGCGCCTTGGTATACGCCATGTCGGTGCGAATAGGGACTTGCCAGCCGGCGTAGCTCACCGAGGGGATGCCCTCAGCCTGCAGCGCGATGGCCAACAGGGCGCTGGACGCTTGTTCTCCGGTTGCAGCTAATGCATCCAGCTCGCGGGCGTAGGCGTCATCATGGTGTTGGGGGGCTAGTTCTTTGGCCAAACCCAGAAGCCGGTTGGTTTCTCCGCTCATGGCCGACGGCACCACCACCAGGTGGTAACCCGCCCGAACCCATTTGCCGACCCGTTTGGCGACATTGCGGATGCGCTCGGTCGAGCCCATCGAGGTGCCGCCGTATTTGTGAACAATCAAGGCCATCTACGGTTTATCTTTGGCTAAAGCGCGGAATTGTACCAACGCACTACGTCGCCATCACGCCGCACCAAGCCGCTTCCAACCCGGATAGCGATGCGGTGCGCGCGGGTCGTGCAGGCCGCAATCTGGGCCATCAACTCATCGAGCTGCGCGGTGCTGGGGCGTTCGCCAAAACGGGTTTTGAGCCAGTAGCGCAGCACGTTTGCCTGCCGCTCAGCGTTCAAGGCTTGCAACTCCCGCAATCTCGGCGCATCTGCGATGGGATCGAGCACGGCAACAAGGTCGATACCAGCCAGTTCGTCCAGCAAGACGCTGGCACTTGCGCTGTGCTGCGCGGCCCGCGCAAAGGTATCGCGAAAGTGCGGAAAACAGGCTTGCAGCGGAGGCAGCAGTTCGGCGCGAATCCGGTTGCGGGTGAAGGCGCGGTCCGTGTTGGTGGGGTCTTCGATCCAGTCGATCCCGCGCGCAACCAACCACTGCCGAATGTCTGCCGCCGCTACCCGCAGCAGCGGCCGATGCCAGCGCAAGCCCCCGCGCATCCACGACGCGGGCATAGCGGCCAGGCCCGCCGGGCCCGCACCGCGTGACAGTGCCAGCAACAGGGTCTCAACCTGGTCGTCGGCGTGTTGGGCCAAGGCCACGTTGCCCAATGCACCTCTGCCATCGGTATCCGCAACGAGCGAAACCAAGGCGCCATACCGTGCGATCCGGGCCGCATCTTCAGGGCTTTGACCGGGTGCAGGCCCGGCATCGACGCGAGCCACCCGCAAGGGGATGTTCAAGCGCCGGCACACGTTTTGGCAGATTGCTTCGAATTGGGGGGCTGCAGCCTGCAGGCCGTGGTTCACATGGAGCGCCACGACCTGCCCGGGCCAGCGCTGGGCACACGCGGCCAGCAGGGCCGTGGAATCCGCACCGCCGCTGAGCGCCACGCCGAGCGGCAAGCCGGGGTGGAATCGATCCAGGGCTTCATCCAAAGAAATGGTCATATTGCGTGGCTATGTGCGGCTACGCCGGTACAGCCCGCACTGCACAGGCCCGGCCTCCGCGCACAGCGGCTATCAGCGCGCGGCGGCTTTGGTGTCGGTGAAGCGGCCGTAGCTTTGCAAACGCTGGTAGCGCCGCTCCAGCAACTCATCCACCGGCAGGGTATTAACCTGGCGCAGCGCGTCGATCAGCGCGCGCTTGAGAAAAGCGCAGGCCTGTGGCATGTCGCGGTGCGCGCCGCCAACCGGCTCGTTGACGATTTTGTCGACCAATCCCAGCGCCTTGAGCCGGTGCGCGGTGATGCCCAGCGCGTCGGCCGCATCCTGTGCCCGGTCTGCGGTTTTCCACAAGATGGAGGCACAACCTTCCGGGCTGATGACGGAATAAATCGCGTACTGCATCATCACGACCTGGTCGCCGACCGAAATCGCCAAAGCGCCACCGGAGCCGCCCTCCCCAATCACAGTAGTGATGATGGGAACCTCCAACTGGGCCATCTCGAAAATATTGCGCCCAATGGCTTCGGACTGACCCCGCTCCTCGGCATCGATGCCCGGGTACGCGCCCGGCGTGTCCACAAAGGTGAATACGGGGAGTTTGAATTTTTCGGCCAGCTTCATCAGGCGCAAGGCCTTGCGGTAGCCCTCGGGCTTGCTCATGCCGAAGTTACGCAGACCGCGCTCACGCGTGTCGCGCCCTTTTTGCTGGCCCAGCACCATGCAGGGCATGCCGTTGAAGCGGGCCAGACCGCCCACGATGCTCAGGTCGTCGGCGAAATGCCGGTCACCATGCAGCTCCACGAAATGGGTGAACATCTCGTTGATGTAGTCCAGGGTGTAGGGGCGCTCCGGGTGGCGGGCAATTTTGGTGATCTGCCAAGGCGTCAGATCGCTGTAAATGTCTTTGGTGAGCTGCACGCTCTTCTTGGTGAGCTGCTCGATTTCCGATGAGATGTCGACCGCAGACTCGTTTTGAACGTAGCGCAGGTCTTCGATTTTGTCCTCCAGCGCCGCAATCGGCTGCTCAAAATCCAGAAAAGTTTTTTTCGCCAAGGCGTGTCTCCAATTTCCGCTGCGCTTGGCCGAGGGCTAGTACGCCACCGGCACGGGATCCAGCGAGCGCCAAATATACCAAGTCGCCACGCTGCAATACGGGGCCCAGGCGGCGGCCACATCGCGCGCGTCGCTGCGGCTCACAGGCTCGCCGGAAAAGTAGTTTCGGCTGATGCCATTGATCAGGCCCACATCATCCAGCGGAAGTACATTGGGTCGCATCAGGTGAAAAATCAAAAACATCTCAGCCGTCCAGCGACCAATACCCCGGATAGCGACCAACTCCGCAATCACGGCCTCGTCATCCATCTCCGCCCATTGCTGCACATGCAGTTGCTTGCCGCTGAAGTGCAGGGCCAGATCCACCAGGTATTCCACCTTGCGTGCGCTCAGGCCAGCCGCGCGCATGTCATCCACCTTGAGCTTGAGCACCATGGCCGGCGTCATTTTTTTAGGCAGAACCGCAAAGCGGTCCCAGACCGTTTGCGCCGCTTTGACCGAAATCTGCTGACCCACCACGCTGCGCGCCAAGGTCACAAAAGCGTCCCCCCGCGACTCCAGTGCTGCCTGCCCGAACTGCGGAATCAAGCGCCGCATCACCCGGTCTTTTTTCATCAAGTGCTCGCAAGCCTGGGCCCAGAAAGGCGGCTGCACACCCGCGGCTGGAGTGGACGCGGCGGCGCTGGCGGGGCGTTTGGACGCAGGCATCAGGACGCCGCCTCCCAGCTGGTGCCCGCCGCGCTGTCTTTCAACACAATCCCCTGCGCCAGCAAATCCTTGCGAATGGCATCGGCGCGTGCGAAGTCCCGCTGCGCTTTGGCCTGTGCGCGTTCGGCAATCAGGGTCTCGATGTGCTGTGCGTCCACGCGGGCACCGCTTTGCATAAAGTCCTGCGGATTGCCTTGCAATAGCCCCAAGACACCGCCCAAAGCCTTTAACAAGCCCGCCTGCTGCGGCGAACGGCTGCGGTTGACCTCGCTGGCCAGGTCAAACAACACGGCAATCGCTTCGGGTGTGCCGATGTCGTTGTCCATGGCGGCCTTGAAAGCCGTCGCGTAAGGGGCGGACCAATCTATCGAAGCCGGAACCTCGGGCACCACGAGGGCCAAGGCGGTGTACAGGCGCTTGAGCGCTGCCTGCGCGTCGTTCAAATGGGCATCGCTGTAATTCAGCGGGCTGCGGTAATGGGTGCGAACCAGAAAAAGCCGCACGGTCTCGGGGTGGAACTTGTCCAGCACCTCGCGGATGGTGAAAAAATTACCCAGGCTTTTGGACATTTTTTCGTTGTCCACACGCACGAAGCCGTTGTGCATCCACACCGCAGCCGGGGCTTTGCCGCTGGCGCCCTGGCTTTGCGCGATTTCGTTCTCGTGGTGGGGGAATTGCAAGTCCGCACCACCGCCGTGGATGTCAAAAGTCTCGCCCAAGGTGGCGCAACTCATCGCCGAACACTCGATATGCCAACCGGGGCGGCCGGGGCCGAAGTCGTGACCCAGCGCAGCACTGTCCCACACTGCGTCAGCGGGCTCGTCCGGCTTGGCGGCCTTCCACAAAACGAAGTCGAAAGGGTCGTGTTTATCTGATTGCACGGCAACACGCTCACCGGCGCGCAGTTCATCCAAGGACTTCCCCGACAAACGCCCGTAACCCGCGAATTTACGTACAGAAAAATTGACATCGCCTTCGGCAGACCGGTAAGCCAGGCCTTTGTCGCGCAGGGTGCTGATGAGCGACAGCATTTGGGGCACGTAATCAGTGGCGCGCGGCTCCAGGGTCGGCGGCTCGATGCCTAAACGCGCCGTGTCGGAGTGCATGTCGGCAACCATCGCATCGGTCAGCGTGCGGATCGGGATACCGCGCTCGACCGCGCGCTGAATGATCTTGTCGTCAATATCGGTGATGTTGCGCACATAACGCACCTGGTAGCCGCTGGCACGCAACCAGCGTTGCAGCACATCGAATGCCATCATCATGCGTGCATGTCCGATGTGGCACAGGTCGTATACCGTCATGCCGCACACATACATGCCCACGGTGCCGCTGCGCAGGGGCACAAAAGTCTCGGACTGCCGCGTCAGCGTGTTGTACAGGGTCAAACTCATGGGCTATCACACGAAATTAAGCGCAGTCCGCAACCATAAACTGGCGCTGCGCAAGTCGGCTACGGGGGGTGATGCAGCGGCGAAAACGCCTTCTCATACGACCCGCTACGCTACAATGACCTCAGTATATGCCCCGCGCCGGGCAGCCATTATTCCAAGGCACTATGAAGAACGCCCCATTCGTTGTCCGGACCTTCTCCCTCTTTTTGTTTTTGTGTCTTGGCCTTCTGCCGGAGCTCGTGCGTGCCGATGAATATGTCGACGTGGCGCAGTTGACCCGCGATGGCAAATACGCCGAAGCCATCTCCAAGGCCGATAGCTTCCTGGCAAGCAAGCCCCGCGATCCGCAGATGCGTTTTCTCAAAGGTGTGGCCCAAAAAGACGCCGGGAAAGCCGCAGAGGCAATCACCACCTTCAGCAAGCTCACCGAAGAGTTCCCAGAACTGCCCGAGCCATACAACAACCTGGCCGTTTTGTATGCCAACCAGAACCAGTTCGACAAAGCTAAAGTAGTGCTCGAGCTGGCGCTCAAAACCAATACCGGCTATGCCACTGCCTACGAAAATCTGGGAGATGTATACGCCAAGCTATCCAGCCAGGCCTATAACAAAGCATTGCAGATTGAAGGCACCAACCCCGCGATTACGCCCAAGCTGGCCATGGTGCGGCAGCTCTATAACAGCAGCAGCGGCCGTATTGCGACCTTGTCCGCCGGTACGGTAACGGCCCCTGCACCGGTGTCCAAACCGCCTGCCCCTGCCCCTGCCCCTGCCCCTGCCCCTGCGCCCGCGACGCCAGCACCCGCTCCTGTGCCAGCCCAATCTCCGGCTCCGGCTCCGCCTGCGGCAACTGCGCCAGTCACCCCGCAAGCCAGCCCGGCAGCACCGGCCAAAGCTGACGAGTCGCAGAACCAGGCGAACTCCAAGGCGGTTGAAGAGGCTGTGCAAAATTGGGCCGAAGCCTGGTCAAACAAAGACCTCAAGGGCTACTTCGCCAGCTATGGCAAAGATTTTGAGCCGCAAGGCGGTGCCAAACGCAGCGCCTGGGAAGATGAACGCCAGGCCCGCATCATGGGCAAATCGAAAATCAGTGTCCGTTTGGAGGGGCTGAAAATCAGCGTCAATGGTGCCAAGGCCATTGTCAAATTCCGCCAAGACTACAAGGCAGACGGGCTGACCGTGTCCAGCCGCAAGACGCTGGAAATGGTGAAGCACGGTGACCGCTGGCACATCGTCCGTGAAACAGTGGGTGCCTGAGCTGAACCAGCTGCATAAGCCGATGGGCAAGCGCTGCAGATCAGCGCTGCCAAGGGTTGCGGCGTGGGTCTGCATAGGCTTGGCCCTGATCCCGCAGGCGCAGGCCGTCCAAGCAAACACCAACGCGGCCCCCAGCGAGGCAGCGATGACCCAGGACTTCCAGGCGGAGAAGCGGCTGATTGAGGTGTACCAACTCATCGGTGGTGGCCGTTACCGCGAAGCGCTGCGGCAAGCAGAACTGCTGGTCAAAGATGTGCCGCATTTCCAACTCGCGCAACTGGTCTACGGCGACTTGCTGGCCTCGCGCATCCACATCGTCAAGACCCTGGGTGATGTCAGCCCGGAAGCCGCCGCCGCGGCAGGGCTGACCCTGGGTGACTTGCGCCAGGAGTCCCAGCGGCGTCTGGAAGCGCTGCGCGAACGCCCGCCGGCCAATGCGGTACCTGCGCAATTTCTCAAAATCTCGGCCAAAAGTCGGCACGTGATCGCGGTCGACGCGTCCCGCTCACGTTTGTATTTGTTTGAAAACACGCCAACCGGGCCCCGCTTGCTGCTGGACTACTACGTATCGGTTGGCAAAGCCGGCGTCTCCAAATCGGTCGAAGGGGATCAGCGCACGCCCTTGGGGGTGTACTACGTGACCGGACTGTTGAACCGCAAAACGCTCGGTGATTTTTATGGCAGCGGCGCATTGCCCATCAACTACCCCAATATGCTGGACCTGCGCCGCAGCAAATCCGGGCGCGGTATCTGGTTACATGGGACACCGGCCACCCAATTTGCCAGGGCCCCGCAAGCGACCGATGGCTGCCTGGTGATATCCAACCCCGACCTGCAGCACTTGAGTAGCACCGTCGAAGTGCAATCCACACCCATCATCATCGCCCCCAAACTCAACTGGGTGAATCCGGCTTCGCTGGGCGCGGCGGCAGAGAGTTTTGAATCGATGCTGCAAGACTGGCTGAATGCCAAGACACGCGGCGACTGGTCGCGCGTAGAGGGTTTTTATGCCTCCGACTTCAATAGCTATGGCCGCACCCTGAACCAATGGTTGCCCGAGGCGAAGGCAGAAGCGGCTCGGGCACGCTCGCGGCAGTTGCAAATCAAAGATCTCACGCTGCTCAGCTGGGTGGACAATGAGGAAGTGATGGTTGTCACCTTCAGTGAGTTGGCCCGTGGCGCCGTTAGCGGACCACTCAAGCGCCAGTACTGGGTGAAAATCGACAAAAAATGGAAGATATTTTTCGAAGGTGTGATCGGATGAATCGATTTGCCGCAGGTGCGCGCGCACTGCACGCCATGGTTTCCAGCGTCCTGCTGGCCTCTTGCCTGACGGCATCAGGTGCCGCATACGCGCAAGCCGTCACCCAGGTGCGCTTCCAAACGACGCTGGGTTCATTTGTGGTGGAGCTCTACCCGGGGAAAACACCCAAAACCGTGCAGAACTTTGTGCAATATGTGCAGGACAAACACTTTGACGGCACGATTTTTCACCGCGTCATAGGCGACTTCATGGTGCAAGGCGGCGGCTTCACGCCAGACATGGCGCAAAAGCCTACCCGGGCACCCATACCGCTGGAAATTGACCGCAGCCTGAAGAACGATCGCGGCATGCTTGCCATGGCGCGCACCGGCAATCCCAATTCGGCTACGGCACAATTCTTCATCAACGTTGTAGACAACCCCATGTTGAATGCCCCGCAGCCTGACGGCTACGGCTATGCGGTCTTCGGTAAAGTGATCAGCGGTATGGAAACCGTTGACGCCATTCGCAGCGTAGCGACGCGCAATCAAAGCGGTTTCCAGAACGTACCCGCAAGCCCCATCACCATCAACACAGCCACTGTGCTGCCTTCGCCATGAGCAATCCCCAGATCGAACTCCACATCGCCCGCTTGGGTGTCATTACCCTCGAACTCGATACGGAGAAAGCCCCTAAAACTGTCGCCAACTTCCTGCAATATCTGGAAGACGGGCATTACGACAACACGATTTTTCACCGCATCATCCCCGGCTTCATGGTGCAAGGCGGCGGCATGTCCAGCGGCATGAAGCAAAAGAAGACCCACCCCGCCGTTACCAACGAAGCCGACAACGGTCTGAAGAACGTGCATTACAGCGTCGCCATGGCGCGCACCAGCGCACCGCATTCGGCCACCGCGCAGTTCTTTATCAACACGGCCGACAACGACTTTCTGAACTTTTCCGCGCCGACCCAGCAGGGCTGGGGCTATGCGGTTTTCGGCAAAGTCATCAGCGGCACGGAAATCGTCGACGCCATGGAGAAAGTCACTACCGGGCGCGTCGGCATGTCGGAGGACGTCCCGCTGGAAGATGTGCTCATCGAAAAAGCCGTGCTGAAGGCCTGAGCGGGTAAACCGACAGCGCGCGCGAGGCTCCATGGAACTCCGCGCGCCCAGCCACTGGCAGACGCTGGACTTTGTGTCCGACCTGCACCTGCAAGACAGCTACCCGCGCACCCTGCGGGGCTTTATCGACTACCTGGACACCAGCCCGGCAGACGCCATCTTTATCCTGGGCGATTTGTTCGAGTTCTGGATCGGTGACGACTGGATTGACGAACCGCAGAACGCTCACCGCCAGTGCCTGGACGCGATGGCCCGTGCTGGCCAGCGGTTGGCACTGCACATCATGCGCGGCAATCGCGACTTTTTAATGGGCCCACGCCTCATGGAAGTATGCGGCGCACACGACCTACCCGACCCCGTGACCCTGGTGTTCAGCGGCGAACGCATCGTCTTGAGCCACGGCGACGCGCTGTGCACCGGCGATATCCGCTACCAGGAATTCCGCCAGCTCTCCCGCGCCGATGCCTGGCAGCGCAACTTTCTGGCCGAGCCGCTGGCCGGGCGCAAAAGCCGCATGCTGGGCATGCGCGCGCAAAGCGAAGCGAACAAAAAAGCCAGCACCACGTTTTTTGATGTGGACAACCATGCCGCGCTGGCGCTCTTGCAGCGGTGCCAGGCCAGCACCCTGGTGCACGGCCACACCCACAAGCCGGACCGCCATGCCCTGGACGCCCAGCACACACGCTGGGTGTTGACCGACTGGGATCTGGATGGAAGCACGCCGCGTAGCGGCGTACTGCGGCTACGCGCTGCTGCCCACAGCCGCCAGGCCGCAGCAACGCCCGGCCCGCTGCGCTGGGAGCGGGTAGCGGGTAGCGGCTTAACGGCTTAGCGCCGTAACAACACTTTGAGGGTGGCCTGCAGGCGGCGGGCATGGCCCGGCGCGTGGCTGGACGCGAACACCGTTGCCGCATCCTGCGCCCAGGTCTGTGCCGGAGGCGGGTCATTGCGCCGCGTCAGCAACTTCAACTGAAACGCCCGCCGGGCCTCGACAAACTCCGCGGGTGTGGGCACTTCGGCGGCCATCTCCAAACGCAACAAGGCCTCCTGCGCTGCCTGCGGCTGGTCTGCAGGGCCTGTTGTCGCCAGAACCGCCCGCCACTGCGCACGGGCGCCGGCGGCCTGCTTGGAGCCCAGGGCTTGCGCTGCTGGAATAGCCTCCGGATCACGCTGTTCCCAGGCGGCCATCAGCTGTACCAAAACCTCTCCGTGGGCCTGTACCGCCATGCGGTTGAGCACCTGCTGCGCCCCCTCCAACGCCTCACGCTGGGCACGAAAAGCGGCGTCACCCAAGCGGGGAGGCGGGGCCTCTGCGGCTTCAAAACGGCCTCCGCGCCGCTCGTCTGAACCCCGGCCAAAGCCTCTGCCTGCACCCGGACCCTCCGGACGGCCACCGGCCCCGCGCGGCGAACCGCTGCGCGCGCCGTCCCGGGCACCATCCCGCCCGCCCGGGCCATTGCGCTCGGGGCCACGGCGGGCGCCCGCAGGGGGCGCTGCATCACGTTGCAGTCCGGGGCGGTCATCGCCCCGCCGCGCCACCACCGCAGGTCGGGCTGCGGGCTTCGCCGGGACCTCGACCGGTGTAAGTTCTGCGGGCGGCGCGTCAGAGCGCTCTGCCGGCGCTTCGGCAGACGCCGCATGCGGCGCGGTCGCATCGTCGGCCGCCTCTGGCGCAGCCGGGGCTGCATCGGACAGTGGCGTGGGGTCCGCCCCGATCTGATCGGATACTGCGGTGACCGAAGCGTCAGTGTCGGGCGCAGAAGCCTGTGCAGCAGATTCCAGAGCCGCAGCTTCTAGCGCCTGCGCGCTGGCAGCTTGCGCGTCAGCACGGGCCTGCAACTGGCCGCGCAGCGCAGCCTCCACATCCGCCATCGCCTGGCGAATGCGCTGGGCATCGTTACTGGCATTGGCCTCCTGCAAAGCTTTGGATGCGTCGATCACTGCCCGGTCCCGGGCGCCGAGTTGCGCCTGCGCGCGCTCCCGTTCGGCGGTTTTGCGGTTGAAGGCCTCATCAATTGGCCGGCGGAAAGCGTCCCAGAGTTTTTGCTCCAGCCGCCGGTCCAGCGGAACCCCCTGGGCCAGCCGTTGCCAGCGCTGCTGCAAAGACTTGACGGCGTCGATACGCAACTCCGGCGCAGCACCCAGCGCCTGCGCTTCTTCGACCATGGCGCGGCGCAGGCCCAGGTTTTCCTCCTGCACGGCCTCCAGCGGCGCGGCGGCGCGGGCCATGGCAGCCTTCCACAGTGGCTGCAATTCGGCAAAAGCTTTCTCACCCAAATGCCCCGAATTGCGCCAACGGTCGCCAAATTGCATCAAAATACGCTGAAAACCCTTCCAATCTGCATCTAATGCGGTGCGGTTGGCTTCGGCCCAGGCATCCAATTCAGCCAGCAAGGCCAGGCGCTGGGCACGGTTTTCGGCCGCATCCGCTTTGATTTTTTCCAGCCACACTTCGACAACCTTGTGGGCCTCGTTGCAGGCGTGGTCAAAACGCTTCCACAAACCATGGTTGGGCACGCCGCCCTGGTCGGTCAACTTCCATTGCTCGCGCAGGCCGCGCAGCATCTCCTGCATTTTTCGTCCGCCTATGGCCTGGCCTTCAGGGCGTTGTAGCAAACCCTCTGCCTTGCTGACCAGCTCTTCGCGCAGCTGATCAGCGCGCCAGCGCTGCCAGCCTTCTAATTCACCAGCGGCGGCCAGTGCGGCTTGGGCCCGGGCCTCCAGCTTGGCGTCTACCAGTCGGCCGAATTCCTTGAGCGCCTGGCGCAAGGCATTGGCGGCTCCGGCGCTGGCTTTGCCATGACCTTCTGCGATTTCAGCTTCCAGCTTGGCCAGCGCCGCCTGCGTTGCCTCAACAGCCTGGGCCCGCAACTGTGGATCAACCGGCACTTTTGTGGGTTTGGGTGCCAGCGCCTCGCCCCGCGCAGCACGCAGTGCGTCAGCCCACACCGGCACCGGGGGCAGCGGAGCCGCCGAATCCTGGGCCGCAGCAACAGCGAGTTGCAAGGCAGCGTCAAAGGCCTCTGAGACCACGACCAACTGGCGCAGTGCGGCGTCGAGCATGCCGGCAAACTTCAAATCCACGCTGGGCCAGCTGCCATTTCCCTGCAAGGCGAGGGCCTGTGCCTGCCAATGGGCCACGTCCGCATGCAGTCCGGCTGACGCTGCCTGCGCTTCTTGCCAAGGTTTGGTGGACAGAATCTCGATGCGCTGAGCCAGCAACACAGCCGCTTCGCGCTGAACCTGGGTCTGGTGCTCCAGGTCTTCAATCGCCCGCACCCGCTCGGCCAGTTGCAACTTCAATGCGGCCAGGGGCTCTTTGCTCAGGGGGGCGCCGGCTTTGGCGGCGTCACGCTGCCAGGCCATGGCATCGGCCATATTGATTTTCCCGGCATCCAACAAAGCGTGCGCCCGCAGCGCCCACTCAGAAATCAGCTGTTCCTGGCCTCTGGTGCGGCGCGCATCGTCTAGCCGGTCTTTGATCCAGCGTGCAGCGCCCTTGTCCTTGACGCTGAGCTCCTTGAAAACCGCCTGCATCAGCTCTACATCCGGGTTGCCGGTCAACCACACGCGCACCCGGGCCGAGCGATCGCCGGAGGTGGGCGCACTGAACGCGCCGCCGGTAATGCCGTCGAGCTGGGCAATTTCGAGGTTCTTGGGGGAGTGGGTTGGCATGTTCTGGGCGCTTGGTAGACAAAATCGAATAAGCGAATATTTTGACCGCTAAACGCAGCGGCCCGCCGGAACGCCCTGCATGGCCCGCGCAAAGTACCCCCGGGTGCCACCAGACGGCAGCTCGATATGCATTTAATGCTTGATAAATCTAAGGCCATATAATCGCCGCCCATATGGACAAGACGACAAGGAGTCTGATGAACGCAGTCCAACGCATAGGCAACAGCCTGCAAACCGTGTGCAGCGACGCCCTCCACGGATTTTTGTACCTCGCCCGCAGCAGCTTCACCCTGATTGGTATCGCGCTGGTTGTATGCATAGCCGGGCTGGCGCAATACCCTGAAATTCAAAACCTGGGCGAGTCCCGTCTGGCTGAATGGGTGCGCGAGCGCCAGGATGCCATCAGCAGCATCGTCAGCGCCGAGCAGCGGCAAACCAATGCCACCAACCCCGCCGATCTGCCCCAGCAGCAGTCGGCCCTGGCCTACTGGCTGAGTAAAAAATATGGAATCGCCCCCGAGCCACTCGGTGCGCTGGTGGCCCAGGCCTACGAAGTTGGGGGCGTGCAGAAGATTGACCCCTTGCTGATTCTGGCCGTGATGGGGGTGGAATCCGGCTTCAACCCCTTTGCCCAAAGCCCGGTCGGCGCCCAGGGGCTGATGCAGGTGATGACCAAAGTGCACACCGCCAAGTACGAGCGCTTTGGCGGCAACCTGGCGGCCTTCGACCCGGCTACCAACCTGCGGGTCGGCGTCTTGGTGCTGAAAGACTGCATCAAGCGCACCGGTTCGGTCGAAGACGGCTTGCGCGCCTACGTGGGCGCGAGCACCCTCGAGGGTGACGGCGGCTACGTGGACAAGGTGATGGGGGAATACGCCCGGCTGGTCGCTGTGGCCGAGGGCCGCAAAGTCCCTTTCTACCCCAGCCCGAACCTCAACCCCAGCCAGCCAGCAGCCAAGGAAGGCCAGACGCCCACCGTCGCTACTGCGGGTGAACCGCTCGCCACCCCCTGAGCGTCCGTCGTGTGCCCTAAGACGTAGCACGCCCCGGCCTTTGCACACCGCCATGGGGCCAAAGCAGGGCTCCGGTAAAATTTTCGGTCGCCTATTTCACCACCACCAACCTGGAAAACGATCTATGTACCAGCGCAGCACCCTTGTAGAACAGACCGACCCCGAACTCTGGGCCGCCATCCAGGCAGAGAATGCCCGCCAGGAGCACCATATTGAGCTGATCGCCAGCGAGAACTACGCCTCCCCCGCCGTGATGGCCGCGCAAGGCAGCCAACTGACTAATAAGTATGCAGAAGGCTATCCCGGCAAACGCTACTACGGTGGCTGCGAGAACGTCGACGTGGCCGAGCAACTGGCCATTGACCGGGTCAAACAACTGTTTGGCGCCGATGCCGCCAACGTCCAACCGCATTGCGGCGCTTCGGCCAACCAGGCCGTGTTCCTGGCCTTTTTGCAGCCCGGCGATACCATCATGGGTATGAGCCTGGCTGAAGGCGGGCACCTGACACACGGCATGCCGCTGAACATGAGCGGCAAATGGTTCAAGGTCGAGTCCTATGGCCTGAACGCCAAAGAAGAAATCGATTACGACGCCATGGAGAAAAAGGCGCACGCCACCCGCCCCAAGCTGATCATCGCCGGGGCATCGGCCTACAGCCTGCATATCGACTTCGCCCGTTTTGCCAAAGTGGCCAAGGATGTGGGCGCGATTTTTCTGGTTGACATGGCGCACTACGCCGGCCTGATTGCCGCAGGCGTCTACCCCAACCCGGTGCCGCACGCCGATGTGGTCACCTCCACCACCCACAAGAGCTTGCGCGGCCCGCGCGGCGGCATCATCCTGATGAAAGCCGCCCATGAAAAAGCCGTCAACAGCGCCGTCTTCCCCGGCCTGCAAGGCGGCCCGCTCATGCATGTGATTGCCGCCAAGGCCGTGGCCTTCAAGGAGGCGCTGTCGCCGGATTTCAAACAGTACCAAAAACAGGTGATCGCCAACGCCCACACTGTGGCGCAAACCCTGACTGAGCGCGGCCTGCGTATCGTCAGCGGCGGCACCCAAAGCCACGTGATGCTGGTCGATTTGCGCTCCAAGAACATCACCGGCAAAGTGGCCGAGGCGGTGCTGGGCGACGCGCACATGACCATCAACAAAAACGCCATCCCCAACGACCCGGAAAAACCCATGGTCACCAGCGGCGTGCGCATCGGCACCCCGGCCATGACCACGCGCGGCTTCAAGGAAGCCGAGGCACGCCTCACCGCCAATCTGATTGCCGACGTGCTGGACAAGCCCCACGACGCGGCCAATATCACCGCAGTGCGGGCCAAAGTCCACGCGCTGACGGCGCAGTTCCCGGTCTACGGCTGAAGCCGACCGCAGCCGGTGAAATGCCCCTTCTGCGGCCATTCGGACACGGCGGTGGCCGAAACCCGGATGTCCGAAGACGGGGATTTCATCCGCCGCAGGCGCCAGTGCGGCGCCTGCGACAAACGCTTTACCACCTACGAACGGCCTGAAGTCAGCTTCCCCAACATCGTCAAGAAAGACGGGCGGCGCATCGATTACCAGCGCGGCAAGCTCGAGGCATCGATGTACCTGGCCCTGCGCAAACGCCCGGTCAGTACCGAGCAGATCGACAGCGCCATCGAGCGCATCGAAGAAAAATTGCTCAACCTGGGCCTGCGCGAGGTGCAGTCCACCCGCATTGGCGAGCTGGTCATGCGCGAGCTGAAAAAACTCGACAAAGTGGCCTATGTGCGCTTTGCCAGCGTGTACCGCAATTTTGAAGACCTGGACGCTTTCCGTACGCTGGTTGACGAGGTCAGCAAATAGGCCTCAGGCAGCCGCTGCGGCTTAGCAGGGGTCGTTGTTGGTAGACACGAGGCCTGAAGTAACGCTAGCGGTACTGGACCTCGCCCTCCCCGTACTGCTCACTGTGACGCAACCCGCCGTGCTGCTGTAGCCGCTGCGGTAGATGGTGAAGTGGCCGAACTGTGACGTTTCGGATAGCGCGCTCAAGGCTAAAAAATTTCCTGGACTGGGCAGATGCGCATCTACCACCCACCCCGAGGGCAGGGGCTGGGGCGCGCGCAGTACTGCGCCTGCTGCGGCACTGGCTGCGGTCAGCGCGCTGGAGCTGCCTGCGTAAACGTACCACCCATCGCTCCAATCGGTGGAGGTGTCGCATGTGTTCCGCACAGCAGAATTACTCGGACACAAAGCCATAGACGACGAGATGGCAATTGCCTGCAGGCGCGCCTCGGCCAGGTCTTCCATCAAGCGGTTGGTAATCGTATTGCGGTGGTTCGACTCTATTGCCGAGACAAAACCCGGCATGGCTATCCTGAAAAAGATGCCGACCAAGGCCACGACGACCAGCAACTCAATCAGTGAGTATCCGCGCCCGATCCGCCGCTGGCCGGTACGGAAAAGAAAGAGTCTTTCCACAAGAGCACCCCGAATTGCAATCAAAGTTTGTGTAGACTAGCACACTAAAGTTGCTATACAGGAGCCTGTCATGCCAAAACCACCCGTACTTCGACCGCTTCGGCACCGCCGCCCGCGCGGTGTCAGCATGATCGAGGTGATGGTCTCCTTGCTGGTGTTGTCTGCCGGACTGACCGTTATCGGGGCCATGCAGACCAGGGCCGTATTCAACTCAAGTGATGCAGTGCTTCAAGCTTACCTTGCGCAAGTCCTTTTGAGCTTTGGCGAAGCCAGGATGGTGGACTACAACGCAGCTACGGGGACACGGAGCTACTGCAATGGTGGGCCCGGACTCGATATTCGCAGCAGTGACACTGCATATTTCAAAGGTTTAGTGCAGTCGAAATGCGGCGTAAATTCGAAAGTCTTTGACAAATACCCAGATACCTCACCCAGTTGTAATGTGCCTACCCGCGCGAGTAATAACGTCTACTGCCCGTCCGAGAGATTCCTAGTCGACTTTCGCCAACCTGTCTGGATCCACTAACCGAGGTCTGGCATGCGCAGCGCAATACAAGCCGTGCGCGGCACCAAGCAGACCGGCATCACCTTGGTAGAAACCTTGGTAGCGCTCACTGTGGGTTTGGCGGTTGTGAGCGTTGCTTTCAACCTGTACGCCAGCAATCGCACGGTGTTCAAGCAGGTAGAAGGCGTGGCCCGCTTGCAAGAGTCAGCCCGCGTGGCGGCCGCGCTGCTAACAGCCGACATCCGCCAAGCCGGAGGCTCTTTGTGCCGCGACGACCTGCCAACAACCAACATCGTGAACTCTACAGACTGGTGGACTCAACCGGATAAAGGCATTGAAGGTTTCGCGTCCAGTGCTGCGGATTCACGTGCAAGCGTAACGACATTTCCCCGCGTGGCCGGTGACTCATTCACTGTCTGGAACAGCAATTCTGGCCCTGTGACATCTATCTTTTCAACCCAGCCAAGAGGACAGTTTAGCTATTATCCAAATTATCTAGATTGGAAAGTAAACATAGCAAACTCCTCCGGTTTCCAAGCAGGCGATTTAATCGTCATATGCGATTTCAACCGGGCTTTAATTGCTCAGACCGTTATTACTAACAACGGCACCTCATTCAACATAAAGTACAACTTGCCTGGGTACCCTCGGCCGGGTAACTGCGGCCCGGCCTTCAGTGCGTCCTCTACACGGGTTGTGGCATTGCCCAAGTGTGGGAGTGACTTAGCCGCCTACCAGGCCAGCATGCCTTCTAGCATTCAGAGAGACTATACCTGGACTACCGGGAGCCTGGTGGGTGAGCTGACGGCGCACCATTGGTACATCGGAGAGAAAGCAAGCACATCGACCACTTCAAAAAATAACCGTGCATTGCGACGCCTAACCATCAACTACAACCATGGCGGAACAGGTTCTTTTGCCGCAGTGCCCCAAACCGATGAAATAGTAGAAAACGTGTCAGACATGCAAATCAGCTACCTGGTTGGCGATACCTCCGGTTATACGGACCGAATGACATACGTGGGCGCGGGCGCTGTTACGGATTGGACGAGAGTGATTGCGGTCAGGATAATTCTCACGCTCACAAGTACCGAGGCCATCGCTGTCGGCGCCGCAGGGGCTGCCAGCGCGGCAACGTACACGATTCCCATTAATGTCGCTATCCGCTCGCGTTTGCCGGGCGCAGTGGCACCCTTTCGGTAGCGACATGCTCCAGCGCCCATTCACACTCCGTTCTCCGCGAGCCCATAAACGCCCCCGGGGTATTATTTTGCTGGCTGTCTTGGTCTTTTTGTTGTTGGCAAGCTTGCTGTCTTTGGGTGACTTGCGTACCGTGATCACCCAGCAACGCATGGTCACCACCCAACTCAGTGCAGGGAACGAATTCGCCTATACGGAGAGTGCCCTGAAGGTGCTGGAATCTTTCGCCGTCGAAGAACTTGTATCAATTGCCGCAGGCAACACCTATAAGGGCGGCAGCAACATTGCCCCGAACGACACATGTGCGGCGGTAACGGATTCAGACCCTCTCACATGCACACTCGCTAGTTGTTCAAGCTACGGCAGCCTTACGAGCATCCTCAATCAAGTGGGCGGAGTAACTCCCAACTGCAGCTTTTGCCTCCGACCAAGTCCAAGGTGTAAAAATCGTTTGGATGAACCAAAGTCAGATTTACCCTGGGCTCTCTTGCCCATTATTTTTAAATATATAGATTCAAGCGAAACTGTAATTAACGACAATTATTTAGGGTATTTTTATACTTACATGGAGTATTTGGGCAAGGCACCATGTGATTACGCATCAAATTCCGCCAACGTGACTTCCATGGGTAGTTATGGAACCATCATTTGTCCCGGTGGATCGATGGTCGACGGCACCCCACTATGCTCAACCACACTCCCTGTCAATTACCTGTGCCCTGTGATGCGCGTGACAGTCAGCAACAAACCGGCAAACCCGCTGAGCCCCAGCATCACGCTGCAATCCACGGTAATTGGAGGTAAGCGCGTATCATTCCGTCAGGTTTTGCCCTAGAAAAAGACAGTCCTTCATGCTCACTCCCCCCCCCCGGCTCCGCCAGTCACAGCGCGCCATGCGCGCTTTCACCCTCATAGAAATCATGGTGGTGATTGCCATCGTCGGTGTCCTGTTTCGCATTGCCCTTCCCGTCTACCAGTCCAATGGGCTGAAAACCAAACGCTACGCCGCGCAATCCTGTCTGATGGAGTATTCCCAGTACATGGAGCGTTACTACACCACCAACACCAGCAATCCGATGTCTTTCACAGGCGCCAGCTTGCCAAGCGCCGCCTGCGCCACAAGTTTGACTGCTGCATATTCCCTCTCACTGGCGTCGACCAGCAGCACCTACACCCTCACAGCGGCTGCTACAGGTGCACAAACCAAGGACACCGGCTGCACCGCTCTGACGCTGCAGCAGGACGGAACCAAGGCCCCCGCAAGCTGCTGGCCCTGAGCAGCCCAATCACCAGCCGCTATGCCGCAGCCCGACCCTGCGCCAGACCAGTTCGCGCAACACCACCTGACCCAGGCGCTGGCACAAGCCCAGGCTGCGCTGCTGCGTTCCAGCCCCAACCCCCGCGTAGGCTGTGTGTTGGTGGACGCCCAGGGGCAGCGCATAGGCCAGGGCAGCACCCAGCAGGCCGGTGGCCCGCATGCCGAGGTCATGGCCTTGCGCGACGCGCAGGCCGGCGGCCAGGCCACGGAGGGCGCCACCGCCTATGTCACCCTGG
>CANFHZ010000026.1 GCA_947446885.1 Comamonadaceae bacterium | reverse complement strand
TCGATACCGCGCGCGGCAACGTCAGTGGCCACCAAAATCTGCACCTGACCTTGGCGCAAGGCCATCAGGCGGCGGTTGCGCACGGCCTGGCTGAGCGCGCCATGCAAGGCCACGGCGGAGAAGCCGTCCTGCTGCAAATCATTGGCCAGGCCGTCGCACTCGATCTGGGTGCTGGCAAACACGATGGCCTGGTTGATAGTGGTATCGCGCAGCCAATGGTCCAGCAGCTTGCGCTTGTGGCTGGCGTTGTCGGCCCAGAACAAAACCTGCTTGATGTTGGCGTGCTTTTCCTGTGGGCTGTCGATGGTGATGCGCTGGGGCTCGCGCATCACGCGGGCTGCCAGTTGCTGGATGCGGGGCGCGAACGTGGCGCTGAACATCATGGTTTGCTTGCGGCCAATGGTGAGCTGGTTGACTTCGGCCAAATCGTCCGAGAAACCCAGGTCGAGCATGCGGTCGGCTTCGTCAACCACCAAAAACTGCACCTCATCGAGTTTGAGTTGCATAGAGCGCTGCAGGTCCAGCAAACGTCCGGGCGTGGCGACCACCAGGTCGGCGTTTTGCAGTTTGGCGATTTGGAGTTGATAGGGCATGCCGCCCACGACATTGGCAATGCGCAAACCGCGGCAATGCTGTACCAGGTCAATGGCGTCGTGCGCCACCTGCTGCGCCAGCTCGCGCGTCGGGCACAACACCAGAGCGCCGGGGGTGGCGGCTTTGAAGTTGCGCGGATTGGTCGGGTCTTTGCGCTTGGCGCGTTTGGGAGGGGCTTCGCCCTTGGCCAATGCATCGGCCACGGCCTGCTCGTACTGGGCCTTCTCAGCCGCTTCCGCATCGGCACGCTGGGTCAGCAGCGTATGCAAAACCGGTAATAAAAACGCGGCGGTCTTGCCGCTGCCGGTTTGGCTGGAAACCATTAAGTCGATAAAGCTGGTGGCCTTTGCGCCCGGCAATTTGGACAGCGCCAAGGGAATCACTTTGTGCTGCACCACGGTGGGTTCGGTGTAACCCAGATCGGTGGTGGCAGCCACCAGTTCGGGGGCCAAGCCCATCACGGCAAAGCCGTTGGGCTGCGAAGGTGCCTGCTCTGCCGCGTCATCCACAGAGTCCGTAGGGCCCGGGATCGCGTGGTCAACAGCCTCCGTCACCACAGCAGATTGGGAAAATTCTTCGGCAGCAAATTGCTCGCTGCCTGAGCCAAAAGATTCAGTCATAGTTTCATACTCACACGCGAACGCCAGGGCCTGCCTGGGCGTTCCGTCAATGGTTAAAGGACATCAACCATCAAACGAAACCTGTCGGGGGTTCAGTCAAGAACTTCCGGCGCGGGGAAGGCCCACTTTGCGGGGCCCGGTGTATGAGGGGAGATGCAACAGTTCGCTGGCAGCCCATGTGAGCCGCCGCTGGCGAAGCCCGCAAGTATGCCACACATGCGGGTTTCTACCTAAGCTCAAACCGGCGGCAATCCGGTGACCTCAAGTTTCAAGAAATGTTGGCGGTAGTGCAGCAGTTCGTCGATGGACTCGTGCACATCCGCCAAAGCCGTGTGACTTTGTTGCTTTTTGAAAGATGCATAGACCTCGGGACGCCAACGTTTGGACAGCTCTTTGAGCGTGCTCACATCGAGGTTGCGGTAATGGAAAAAGGACTCCAGCCCGGGCATGTATTCCACCAAAAAGCGACGGTCCTGCCCTATGGTGTTGCCACACATCGGTGACTCACCTTTGGGAACATAAGCGCTTAAAAAATCCAGCAGAGCCGATTGCGCCTGCACCTCGGTCACAGTGCTGGCACGCACACGGTCAATCAAACCGCTTTTGCCGTGTGTACCCTGGTTCCAGGCGTCCATTTTGTCGAGCTGCGCCTGGCTTTGGTGGATAGCAAAAACCGGACCTTCCACACGGGTTTGCAGGTGTGCATCAGTGACAACTACGGCGATCTCCAACAAACGGTCTTCTTTGGGGTTGAGGCCGGTCATCTCACAGTCGAGCCAGACCAGGTTGTTCTGGGATTTAGCCAGTACGCTGGCAGTGGCGTTGGATGGGGCAGTGTGCATAGGGGAATTGTCGCCTATCACCTACACTCGCCCCCCATGCAAGAAACTGCTTTCGACCCCTCCTACACGCTCACATTGGTCTTTGCGCTGGCTCTGCTGGCGCACACCTGGCTCAAGTTCTGGTTGGCATCACGCCAGATCCGGCACGTAGCGGCTCACCGCGCGTCCGTACCACCGATGTTTGCAGCAAGCATCAGCCTGGCGGCGCACCACAAGGCGGCCGACTACACGATTGCCAAAACCCGCTTCGGCCTGCTGGACTTGGCCTGGGGGGTGGCGCTGACTTTGGGATGGACCTTGCTGTCGGGCCTGTCAACGCTGAATGCGCTGTTGGTGCAATGGCTGGGAACCGGCTTGCTGCAGCAAATGACCTTGGTGGCGGCGTTCACAGTGATCAACGGCCTGCTGGAATTGCCCTTTTCGCTTTACATGACCTTTGTGCTGGAGCAGCGCTTCGGCTTCAACAAAATGACCCCGGGCCTATGGCTGCAGGACACCGTGAAATCCTTGGTACTCGGCGCGCTGATCGGCTTGCCTTTGCTGACCGGGTTTTTGTGGTTGATGGGTGCGACCGGACCGCTGTGGTGGCTATGGATTTGGGCGGCCTGGATGGCCTTCAACCTGCTGGCCATGGTGATTTACCCGACCTGGATCGCGCCCTGGTTTAACCGCTTTGAGCCGCTGCAGGATGCCGAACTGGTGCAGCGGGTGACCGCATTGATGCAACGCTGTGGCTTTCACGCCAAAGGCCTTTTTGTGATGGATGGCAGCAAACGCAGCGCCCATGCCAACGCCTACTTCACCGGTTTTGGTGCCGCCAAGCGGGTGGTGTTTTATGACACCTTGCTCAAACAACTCGACCCCGGCGAAGTGGACGCGGTACTGGCGCATGAGCTGGGGCATTTCAAACACCGCCACGTCACCAAACGAATCATCTTGCTGTTTGGCGTGAGCTTCTTTGGCTTTGCCGCCCTGGGCTGGCTCAGCGGACAGCTTTGGTTTTACACCGGGCTGGGCGTTCTGCCGAACCTCGAAGGCGCTAACGATGGCTTGGCCTTGCTCCTCGCCATGATGCTGATGCCCATGGTTGGCGGGATTCTGCGTCCGCTACTGGCGCAGGTCTCGCGGCGTGACGAGTTTCAGGCGGATGCTTACGCCATGTCCCAGACCCGCGGCCAAGATCTCGCCTCCGCCTTGCTCAAGCTGTACCAGGACAATGCGGCCACGCTCACGCCTGACCCGCTGTTTGTGCGCTACTACTACTCGCACCCGCCGGCTACCGAACGCCTGGCGCGCATGTCGGCCGCATTCAGCTGATTGCCCGGCATGCCCCCCCGCCCCAGCGCCTTCACCGCTCCGCAGCTCCTCAGCCAACTGGCGGCGCTGCCGCAGTGGCGTTTGCATGGCGATGGGCCCACGCTGGCCATAGAGCGGGTTTTCTCTTTTGACAGCTACTTGGCCACCATGGCTTTTGCCAACGCGGTGGCCTATCTGGCCGAACGCATAGACCACCATCCCGACATGCTGCTGCAATACCAACGCTGCACCGTGCGTTGGCGCACCCACCAACCGCCGGGCATCACCGCCTTGGACATCGAAGCGGCGCAGCAAGTTGACAGCTTGCTCGGCGGCGACCTCGGCAAGGCCTGAGCCGCTTGTCCAGCACACGTACCCCCGCGAGCGCACTGCGCGAAGGTCTTGTGGTCGCCAGCCATGGTCGCCATGTCTGGGTTGAAACGCCACAAGGCGAGCGCTTCATGTGCCACGCCCGGGGCAAAAAAAGCCAGACCGTGGTGGGCGACCGGGTGCTGTGGATGCCCTCGCAGGACGAGGGCACGATCGAACAGGTGTTGGAGCGGCGCAACCTGCTCTACCGGCAAGACGAAATACGCACCAAGTCCTTTGCCGCCAACCTGGACCTGGTGCTGATCCTGATCGCCGCCGAGCCCGAATTCTCAGAGAGCCAGCTCACCCGCGCCTTGATTGCCGCCGCCGCACAAGACATTGCGGTGCTGATCGTGCTGAACAAAAGCGATTTGGAGCCCCATTTCAGCCGCGCCTGGGAACGCTTAGCCCCCTACCGGGCCATGGCTTACACCGTGCTGGCAACTGCGCTGCGCCCTGCATCCGACCCAAGCGACGTGCCAAATGGCCCAGCAGACGGCTGGCCGGATCTGTTGAACGCGCTGGCGCAAAAAACCAGCCTGGTGCTCGGGCCATCAGGCGCAGGAAAAAGTACGCTGATCAATCGGCTGGTGCCGGGTGCGCAGGCACTGACGCAGGAGATCTCCAGCGCACTGAATTCGGGCAAGCACACCACCACCAGCACCACCCACTACTGGACCGATGCCGCGCGTACGACGGCACTGATTGATTCGCCCGGCTTCCAAGAATTTGGCCTGCAGCATATTGACCCCATGCGCCTGGCCAGTCTGATGCCCGATTTATGTGCCTGGGTCGGGGAATGCAAGTTTTACAACTGCAGCCATTTGCACGAACCCGGCTGTGGCGTCATGACCCGGGTGACCAAGCCCGGCACGGTGCAGGCCGATGGCGCGATCAGCGCCAGCCGCTACCGGATTTACCAGGAACTTTTTGCCGAGCTCTCGCAGCAGCGGTACTGAGAAACGCGTCCAAAGCGCAGTGCATTCAACCGGGTGCCTAACCGAGCAAACGCGCCAGCGTCATCAGCGCCAGCAAGACCAGCCACATCACCACGGTGCGCCAGACCAGTCCGACCACGGCCGCAAGGTGCCCAATCTGGGGAGATTTTTGCCAGTTGGTGCCAGCGTGCGCCGCAGATGGATCTGCTGAACCCTGCACCGGCGCAAGGGCCGCTACGGCCACAGGCTCTGCCAACTGAATCCCGATTGCACCAGATGTTGCTGCGATCAGCAGCGCATCGTTGTCGCCGGGCCGCAGCAGCTCCCAACGCCGCCACAACTCAATCGACTCTTCAAAGCTGCCCACAAACGCAAAGCCCATGGCGGTCAAGCGCACCGGCAGCCAGTCCAAAAACCACCACATCTGGCGGGCGAAACGCTGCGCCGCCAGGCTGGCACGGGAACCTGCGTCGGTGGACAAGCCGGTACGCGCCTGCATGTAGGTACCAATCCGGTAGACCACTGCCCCCGCCGGACCCAAGCCCAGCAAAGACCCCAGCGAGTACCAGGTGAAGACACCGAAAACATGGCGGTGCGCACTCACCACGGACTGCACCACCAGCAGGCGGATCATCTCCGCGCGGCCCGGCTCGCCGGCCAGCTGTCCGGTCCAGTTCTGCAACAAACGCCTGGCCATCTCGTCATCGCCCGACTCCAGCGCGCCCCGAATCTCAGTGAAGTAATGGCTGAACTGGCGAAACCCCAGAGTCGCGTACAGCACCGCCACATTCCAAACAAAAGCACTGAACCAACCCAGCCACAGAGCCAAAGCCCAATGAATTGCAATCACCATGCCCGCGGGCAGCAGGGCCGCGATAGACCAGCACACCACGCCCTGCCCCGAGGCACCGGCATCAAAATTCTCTAAGACCCAGTCAATCCAGGAGGCACCCCAAGTGCGCAACTGCACGCCGCCCGTGAAGGGGCGCACCTGCTCGATGATTAGCGCAAACAAGAGTGACAAAAAGCCCATGAACGCATGATAGCGGGCGGGCGCTACCAGTCCCGCCGCTGGCGCTTGCTGGCTTTAAGCCGCCAGAAAACGGTACAAATTACGCAATATGCCTGCGGTAACACCCCAGACAAAACGCTCGGTCGGCTCGGCGTGGGGGCGTTCTTCCCAATAAGGCATTGACAGCCATTGCCGTCGGCGCTGCTCCCATTCCATGGTGTGCCAGCGGTGGTTGGCCGGGTTCGTGAAATGGGACAAGGGAACTTCAAAGACGTCAGCCACCTCGTGGCTATTTGGGTTCAAGGAAAAACCGCCGCGCACCAGCGCGACCACCGGCGTCACGTTGTACCCACTTCCCGTGGCGTAGGCCGGTAAATTTCCCAGCACCGTGACAAAGCGCCGCTCCAGCCCCACCTCTTCCCAGGCCTCGCGCTGCGCAGCATCGGCCGCGTCACGGTCCTGCGGATCAATCCGTCCGCCGGGAAAGGCAATTTGCCCGGGATGGCTAGTCAGATGGGCCGTCCGCTGGGTCAGCAACACAGCCGGGTTTGTACCGACCACGATAGGGACCAACACCGCTGCCTGTCGTACAGGCTTGCCCGGCGCATCCCTGAAGTCGCCAGGCAACTCCAGTTGCCAGCTGGGAGGGCTGGCGAAACGGCGGCTCAAGGCGTCTGCCTGGAGTTCGGTCGCATCCACCACGGGCAAGTGCGTGTCGATGGCATCGACCGGGATCAGGCGCGGATCAAAATGTGGCGATGCCATGGCGACGGGGTGGTTTGCAAAACAAAAAAACCGCCGCAGACCAGGTCTGTGGCGGCTTATGTGCTTGTGAAAACTGCGTGGATCAGACGGCAGTCTTTTTGGCCGGAAGCTTTTCTTTGATACGTGCCGACTTGCCACTGCGATCGCGCAGGTAATACAGCTTGGCGCGGCGCACGTCGCCACGGCGTTTGACTTCGATACCGGCAATCAGCGGGCTGTAGGTCTGGAAGGTGCGCTCAACGCCCTCGCCACTGGAAATTTTGCGGACGATAAAACCGCTGTTCAGGCCACGATTGCGCTTGGCAATCACCACGCCTTCATAGGCCTGCACACGCTTGCGGCTGCCTTCAACGACGTTCACGCTGACAATGACGGTGTCGCCGGGGGCGAATTCGGGAATTGTCTTCCCAAGGCGGGCAATTTCTTCTTGCTCCAGGGTTTGGATGAGGTTCATAGCTTCTTTCGTTGATCGTGCGCGCACCGGCAGTCAGAGGTGATGCCAGGCCAAATTCCTTCGGGATGATGGAACCGCCTTGGTCGGGCAGAGGATCAGGTTAGCCCGCGATTATACGAAAGCACGGGAACTCCCAGCTGGGAGACCGGACGAAGCGGGAATGCGGCGTGCCGCGGATGCGTTCAACTGTCCGAAAGCGGCGTTTTCGTCGTGCGCAAAAACGCCTCGTCCTGTTCATCCAATGCGCCGTTCTGGCGCGCGCGCGCGAGCAGCTCAGGCCGCAGGGTAGCCGTGGCTTGCAGCCGCTGCTGGCGTCGCCACAGCGCAATTTGCTGGTGATTACCGGACAACAGCACCGGCGGCACCGCGCGCCCCTGCCACAGCTCGGGCCGGGTGTAGTGGGGGCAATCCAGCAGACCGTCCAGCGCGGGATTGAAGCTGTCGAAATGGTGGCTGTCCTGGTCGCCCAGCACGCCGGGCTGCAACCGGGCCACCGCATCGATGAGGGCCATGGCCGCAATTTCACCGCCTGAGAGCACAAAATCGCCCAAACTGATTTGGACATCGACATGGGCATCGATAAACCGTTGGTCGACGCCCTCGTAGCGGCCACAAATCAAAATGGCACCAGCGCTGTCCGACCAGCCCTGTACAGCGCTGTGATCCAGGCGGACGCCAAGCGGTGAAAAAAGCACAACGGGTGCCTGATCCTGGCGCTGCTGCCGGATGACAGCCAAAGCGTCAAGCAGAGGCTGGGCCATAAAAACCATGCCAGGCCCACCACCAAAAGGCCGGTCATCAACCCGCCTGTATGCATCATTAACTACATCGCGCGGGTTACAGCAATGAAGTTCGACCGCGCCGGACTCAAAGGCGCGGCGGATGATGCCGACCCGCTTGAATGGCTCAAACAGCTCAGGGAAAAGGGTGATGACGTCAAAGCGCATGGCATCCAATCGCCGAGCTGCGGCAGGCTTCAGTAATCAAGTTGCCAGTCGACACGAATCTGGCGTTGCGCAATGTCAACCTCGTCAACATAAACCGACACAAAGGGAATCAAGATTTCACGCAGGGCGTCCCCCTGCGGGTTGTCGATTGCCAAAACGGTTTGTGGTCCGGTGGAAATCAGATCGCGCACCACGCCGAGCACCAAGCCTTCCCGGTTGACCACAGTCAAGCCAATCAAGTCGACCCAGTAAAACTCGTCCGCCGCAGCGGTAGGAAAACTGGAGCGGGCTACAAATATCCGGGAGCCCTTAAGTGCTTGCGCGGCGTCGCGGTCGGCAATGTCATGGCAGCGGGCCACCACCGTGCCGGAATGGTCCTTGGCCTCGCGAATCGCCATCAAACCAACGCCCTCGAAAGGCTTGGGGCCGCGCTCGGTCGGAAGCAGGTACCAGCGCTTGGATGAAAAAAGCGCCTCCGGCTGGGCGCTGTGCGAAATCACCTTGAACCATCCTTGAACGCCCCAAGCGTCGGCGATGCGACCGACTTCCACTGCGTCTGCCGGGAGTTCGGCGGGTTCCAGTCCGGCAAGCATGGGATTCGCTGGGACAAGGCGGGGCACGCCCCGCCTCGCAGCACGCTCAGGCCGCGGGTGCGGCAGCTTTGGCGGCCTGGCGGATCAAGCGATCAACCGTGGGTGACGCTTGCGCGCCTACGCCCTGCCAGTACGACAAACGATCATGCGCAATGCGGATGCTCTCTTCGTTGGCGGTGGCGATGGGGTTGTAAAACCCGATTCGCTCGATGAAGCGGCCGTCGCGGCGGTTGCGCTTGTCGGCCACGACAATGTTGAAGAAAGGGCGCGCTTTAGCGCCGCCGCGGGAAAGTCGGATAACGACCATAGTGGGTCCTTTGGGTGACTGAAGGGGGTCAATCGTAAAATTCGGAGCTTGAGACACGCGACTGACCACCCGGCCAGCGACACTCAGAATAGCCCTCGATTATATCTTTCCCTCCCCATGCCCCAGATTCGTCCCAGCACCGACGCCGATGTGCCGCAGATTGCTGCCATTTACCGGCACCACGTCCTCGCTGGAACGGGCACCTTTGAGATTGAGCCGCCCTCGCCTGCCGACATGGCAGCGCGGCGCGGCGACGTGATCGGCAAAGGCTTGCCCTTTTTAGTTTTGGAGGACGCAGGCACGGTCGTCGGGTTTGCGTATTGCAACTGGTTCAAACCGCGCCCGGCCTACCGTTTTTCGGCTGAGGACTCGATTTACCTGTCACCTGAGGCGGCAGGGCGTGGTTGGGGTCGCTTGCTGCTGCACGAACTGATAGTCCAGGCCGAGCGCGCCGGGGTGCGCAGCCTGATTGCCGTCATCGGCGACTCGAAAAACACCGCCTCCATCGCACTACATCGTAGCTGCGGCTTCACCGACGTGGGCGTGCTGGCGGCCTGCGGCTGGAAGTTTGACCGCTGGCTGGACGTGGTGCTGATGCAGCGCGCTGTGGGCACCGGCAGCGACACGCCGCCCGCACAATCGGGCCCATGAAAAACAAAACCCTGGCCGTCTGGCTGACTTTTTTGACCGGTCCGCTGGGTCTGCACCGCCTGTATCTCTACGGTCGCTACGGGCTTTGGAGCTGGCTGACCTTGCTGCCGGTTCTGCTGGGGGCCTACGGCGTTTTGCGGGCGCGCAACATCAGCCTAGATGACCAGCTCAGTTGGGTGCTGATCCCCCTGCTGGGCTTAAGCATCAGCGCCTACGCACTGCGCGCCATCGTGTACGGACTGCAGAGCGCGCCCGACTGGAACGCGCGCTTCAACCCCGGGGATGACCCGGAATCGCCCGCAGGCCAGACCCGGACCCTGACGGTCTTCGGGCTCGGCACGGCGCTGCTGGTGGGCACCGGCGTGCTGATGGCCACCATCGCCTTCAGCTTTCAGCGCATCTTTGAATACGGCGGCTAGAACGCCGCCGTCCACTCAGGCATGGCCGGCTGCGGCCACCTCGGCGTATTCCTCGATACGGTCGAAGTTCAGGTACTGGTAAATCGCCGCGCCCGCCTTGTTCACCACGCCCATGGCCTCGTGGTACTCCTGCACAGTGGGCAGTTTGCCGAGCTTGGAAGCGATAGCAGCCAATTCGGCAGAGGCCAGGAACACCTGGGTGTTTTTACCCAAGCGGTTGGGGAAGTTGCGGGTACTGGTGGACACCACAGTCGCCCCTTCGCGGACCTGGGCCTGGTTGCCCATGCAAAGGCTGCAACCAGGCATTTCGGTGCGTGCACCCGATGCGCCGAAGGCCGCGTAATGGCCTTCTTTGATGAGTTCGCTCTCGTCCATTTTGGTGGGCGGAGCGACCCACAGCTTGACCGGAATATCGCGCTGCCCGCCGAGCAAAGTGGCGGCGGCGCGGAAGTGGCCGATGTTGGTCATGCACGAGCCGATGAAGGCTTCGTCGATCTTGGTACCAGCGACTTGCGACAGAAACTTGGCGTCGTCGGGGTCGTTGGGGCAGCACAAAATCGGCTCCTTGATATCCGCCAGATCAATGTCGATCACGGCGGCGTACTCGGCGTTTTTGTCGGCCTCCAGCAAAGCCGGCTTGTCCAGCCAGGCTTGCACCTTGTCGATGCGACGCTGCAGGGTGCGGGCATCGGCATAGCCCTGCGCAATCATGTTCTTCATGAGCACGATGTTGCTGGTCAGGTACTCTTGGATCGGTGCCGGATTGAGCTTGATGGTGCAGCCCGCCGCCGAGCGCTCAGCCGATGCGTCCGACAGCTCAAAAGCCTGCTCGACCTTGAGATCCGGCAGCCCCTCAATTTCCAGAATCCGGCCGGAAAACACATTCACCTTTCCGGCTTTGGCCACGGTCAGCAGACCGGCCTTGATGGCGTACAGGGGAATGGCGTGCACCAAATCGCGCAGCGTCACGCCCGGCTGCATGCCGCCCTTGAATCGAACCAGTACCGACTCGGGCATATCCAAGGGCATCACGCCGGTGGCAGCGCCGAAGGCGACCAGGCCCGATCCCGCCGGAAAACTGATGCCGATGGGGAAACGGGTGTGGCTGTCGCCACCGGTGCCCACGGTATCGGGCAACAAAAGACGGTTGAGCCAGGAATGGATCACACCGTCACCCGGGCGCAGCGCGACACCGCCCCGGTTGGACATGAAAGCCGGCAGCTCGTGGTGCATCTTCACGTCCACCGCTTTCGGGTAGGCCGCCGTGTGGCAGAAAGACTGCATCACCAGATCGGCGCTGAAGCCCAGGCAAGCCAGGTCTTTTAATTCGTCACGCGTCATCGGGCCGGTGGTGTCCTGGGAGCCGACCGTGGTCATGCGTGGTTCGCAGTAGGTGCCGGGGCGCACGCCCTGCCCCTCAGGCAAACCGACCGCACGGCCAACCATCTTCTGCGCAAGCGTGAATCCGGCCTTGGTGGCCACCGGCGGCTGCGGCAGGCGGAACTGGGTCGACGCAGGCAAGGAAAGAAACTCTCGCGCCTTGGCCGTCAGGCTGCGCCCGATGATCAGGTTGATACGGCCCCCGGCGCGCACCTCGTCGAGCAGCACCTCGTTTTTGAGTTTGAAGTCCACCAGCGTGGCACCGCCACGGGTGATTTTTCCGTCATAGGGATAGATCTCGATCACATCGCCCATCTCCAGTTTGGAGACATCCACTTCAATCGGCAGCGCTCCGGAGTCCTCTTGGGTATTGAAGAAAATCGGCGCGATTTTGCCGCCCAGTGTCACGCCACCAAAGCGCTTGTTGGGCACAAAAGGAATGTCCTGACCGGTGGCCCAGATCACGCTGTTGGTTGCCGATTTGCGGCTGGAGCCCGTGCCCACCACGTCACCCACATAGGCGACCAAATGGCCTTTTTTCTTCAGGTCTTCGATGAATTGCATGGGGCCGCGTTTGCCGTCTTCCTCGGGGCGGAAAGCGGCATCTGGGCGGGTGTTTTTGAGCATCGCCAGGTAATGCATGGGAATGTCCGGGCGGCTCCAGGCGTCGGGCGCGGGGGACAAGTCGTCGGTATTGGTTTCACCGGGGACCTTGAACACGGTCACCGGAATGCAATGCGGCACCTCGGGGCGGGACGTGAACCATTCGGCATCGGCCCAGCTCTGCATGACCTCCTTGGCCATGGCGTTGCCGGCCTGCGCTTTGACTGCGACATCATGGAAAAAGTCAAACATCAGCAAAGTCTTTTTCAAGGCCTGCGCAGCCAGCGAGGCCACTTCCGCATGGTCAAGCAAATCAATCAAAGGCTTCACGTTGTAGCCACCGACCATGGTGCCCAGCAGCTCGGTGGCTTTGGCGCGGCTGATCAAAGCCACATGGAGGTCACCATGCGCGACCGCCGACAAAAACGAGGCTTTGACCTTGGCCGCATCGTCTACGCCGGGCGGCACGCGGTGGGTCAGCAAGTCCATCAAAAATTCAGCTTCACCGGCCGGTGGCATTTTGATGAGCTCAATCAAAGCGGCCACCTGCTTGGCGTCCAGCGGCAGGGGCGGGATACCCAGCGCGGCGCGCTCGGCTACATGGTCACGGTAGGCTTTCAACATGGAATTTCTCCTCAATAACAATTAGCTTGGATACAGCACAACATTCTCAATGGGCAGAGCCAACAGGCTGACTCAGAAGGGACTGCACGGCCGGGGCGAGCCGCACGCCGCTGCGGTGCGCCGACTCCAGCAGATTCCAAAAATACCGGTAGCTGGCCCGGTCGTGCAAAACACCATCCACCGCAATCGGCGCCCAGTCCTGCGCCAGCGCGGCCTCGATGATGCGCTGGGCTTGTTCAATCGCCTGCACAGGGGGCGCAAAGGCCCGCAAAATGGGACGGATCTGGTCCGGGTGGATGCTCCACATGCGGGTGAAACCCAGCGCCTGCGCGGCCTGTTGCGCAGCCCGCTCCAGGGCGGCCGCGTCGCGGAATTCAGTGACCACGCAGTGCGAGGGCACCTTGGCGTGGGCGTGGCAGGCGGCCGCAATTTCCAACTTGGCGCGACGTACCAGCGGATGGCTGAACTGGTCTAGGCCACCCTGCCCGGATGCGTCATAGGCCATGGCGCTGGCGGGAATCGCCCCACCGTGGGCGGAGACAAAATCCATCAACCCGAAGCTGAGCGACTCCACGCGCGGATGCGCTGCAATCGCCACAAGCCGCGCCAGCGCGCCGGGCGACTCAATCAAAACATGCACCGGCAGGGCTGCTAATCCAGCAAGGGCACGGGCGCTCCGCCCGGCCTGGTCTACGGCCGCAAGCGCACGTTCGACGTCTGCCACGCTTTCAACCTTGGGCAGCATCAGGTAATCCAAAACGGAAGCGGCCCTCGCAACAATGGTCTGCACATCGGACTCAAACGCCGGATGGTTCACTGGGTGTACGCGCACGCCAACCCGGTTGGTGCGCTTGCCGTGTGCGGTGATGCGCCCCTGCTCCAAGGCCAATTCGGCAATCCGGTGCGCCTGCTCGGCCTCGGCGCCTACGGGCGCACCGTCCTCGCAATCCAGCGTGGCATCGAACACGCAGCGCCCGAACTCTTCGCTCATCTGCGCCTGCAAATCCAGGCTTTTGCGCATGCGCAGCGGCGTACCGCTGTAATGGTCACACACAGGCAGCAGCGCCGCGCCCGATTGCGCACCCTGCAATACCTGGCGTGGATGCAGCATGGAGACGCCTGCTGCCTCAGACCCGATGGGCTACGCCGGCCTGCTCGTCCAGCAGTTCTTTGAGCGTCTTGTCGATGCACTGCTGGCTGAAAGCGTCAATGGGCAGGCCTTCCACGATGCGGTAGCTGCCCGCTTCGCAGGTGACGGGGAAGCCGAACATCACATCTTTGGGGATGCCGTAATGGCCGTCTGACGGAATACCCATAGTCACCCACTGGCCGTTCGTGCCCAAAGCCCAGTCGCGCATGTGATCAATCGCCGCGTTGGCCGCCGTGGCGGCCGAGGAGACACCCCGCGCCGCAATGATGGCCGCGCCGCGCTTGCCCACGGTAGGCAAAAAGGTATTGGCGTTCCAGTCGTGGTCGCCGATCATGTCTTTTACCGAGGCACCGTCGATGGTGGCAAAGCGGTAATCGGCATACATGGTGGGCGAATGGTTGCCCCACACAGCCATCTTCTGAATCGCAGCCACCGGTTTGTGGGTTTTGGCGGCGAGCTGGCTCAGCGCGCGGTTGTGGTCCAGGCGCAGCATGGCCGTGAAGTTGCTGCGCGGCAGATCGGGGGCGCTCTTCATGGCGATGTAGGCGTTGGTGTTGGCAGGGTTGCCGACCACCAAAACCTTGACATCGCGGCTGGCCACGGCGTTGAGCGCCTTGCCCTGGGCGGTGAAGATCTCACCATTCACAGCCAGCAACTCGGCGCGCTCCATGCCGGGGCCCCGCGGGCGTGAGCCGATCAGCAGGGCGTAGTCCACGTCCTTGAACGCCGTCATCGGATCGCTGTGCGCCTCCATGCCGGCCAGCAGGGGGAAGGCGCAGTCTTCCAGCTCCATCATCACGCCTTGCAGCGCCTGCTGGGCTTTTTCGACCGGGACTTCCAGCAAACTGAGCACCACCGGCTGGTCTTTGCCCAGCATTTCGCCCGAGGCGATACGGAACAAAATGGCGTAACCGATCTGACCGGCGGCGCCGGTAACTGCCACGCGAACAGGCTTTTTAAGCATGGGAACTCCTAGGGTAATAAAGCGGGTGAAAAATTCTTTGGATGGGTGACACCGCGGTGCCCGCATGCATACGGGAAAACGCGCTAACCGGGTACCGAGAGTTTAGCAAGGTTTCGGGTTTCGCCTGCCTGTCTTATGTCTTATGTCTTATATAAGAGAAAGTCGCTCTTCGGATATGATTACAGACGCATTTCCATCGTCAACCCTTATTGACACCCGCCCGCCCCCTAATGAACACCGCCGCATCCAGTAGACCTGCCGGCACCGGCGCGCAACCGGCGACCAAGGCTGCAGCAAGCACGCCGCTGGGCAGCCGCGCGCCGGCCTTCAGCCCGCTTTACCAACAAATCAAGGCGCTGATATCCCAAAGCCTGCAATCGGGCGAATGGAAATCCGGCAATGCGATCCCCAGCGAGACCGAACTCGCCGTCCGTTACCAAGTCAGCCAGGGCACGGTGCGCAAAGCCATTGACGAATTGGCCGCCGAAAACCTGCTGATCCGCCGCCAGGGCAAGGGCACTTTCGTTGCCACCCACGCCGAACAGCAGGTGCAGTACCGGTTTTTGCGCCTCTTCCCCGAGCAGGGCGACCTGGCAAGCCAGGGCCCGGCGCAGCGGCACATCGTGGACTGCCGCAAAGCCCGCGCCAGCGCCCAGGTGGCGCGCAAGCTGCAGCTGCGCACCGGCGACCCGGTGCTCCAGATCCAGCGCGTGCTGTCATTCGCCGACGTGCCGACCATTCTGGAAGACATCTGGCTGCCTGCCGGGCCGTTCAAAGGACTGGACATCGGGCGGCTGCAGGGCTACCCCGGCCCGATGTATGCGCTGTTTGAATCGGAATTCGGCATGCGCATGGTCCGGGCGCAAGAGGAAATTCGCGCGGTACTGGGCGACAGCGCGCAATGCAAGTTGCTGCAAACCGGGCCCTACGTACCCTTGCTGAGCGTGGAGCGGGTGGCTTTCACCTTCAACGACATGCCCATGGAATTGCGCCTGGGCCTGTACCGGACCGAACGCCACCATTACCGCAACGAGCTGGGCTGAAACCCGAACATGCCAGCTTCCCAACGCCAAACTTACAGCACGGTCTATTTGCTGCGGTGCAATAGAATTCTTACAAGCTGGCTGGCTGATAGCCTCGGCATCCGAACCTAAAAAACCAACCATGTCCCATCCCCACCCCGCTCCCCCCCGCGCGCGACCGGAGTTCCGCAACATCCACGCGCTGCGCGATTTGCCCAGCTACCGCTTGCCTCCTGCGGGCTGGGTTTCTATCCTGCACCGTATCAGCGGCGCTGTGATGTTCTTGTTGCTGCCCTTCATCATCTGGATGTTTGACACCTCGATCTCGTCGGAGTACTCCTTCGCGCGCTTCACCAGTGCGTTCAACAACGGCATCTGGTTGCTGCCCGCCGCGCTGGTCAAACTGGTCGCGCTCGCGCTGATCTGGGCCTATCTGCACCACCTGATTGCCGGGGTTCGCCATGTTTACATGGATGTGCGCCATGCGGTGAGCAAAGAATTCGGCCGCTCGTCGGCGCTCTTCACCCTGGCCCTCAGCCTGGGCCTCAGCGTAATTCTGGGTGCCAAGCTGTTCGGTCTGTATTGACACGCGAAGGAACACGCACTATGTCGGTCAATTTCGGCTCTAAACGCATCGTGGTCGGGGCCCATTACGGGCTGCGGGACTGGCTGGCCCAGCGTGTGACAGCAACCCTGATGGCGCTTTTCACTGCGCTGGTTCTATTGCAGGTGATTTTTTCCCGGGGGCCCATCGGCTACGCCACCTGGGCGGGTATTTTTGTGCCGCAGTGGATGAAGGCCCTGACCTTCGCTGTAATTCTGGCGCTGGTCTACCACGTCTGGGTGGGTATGCGCGACATCTGGATGGACTACATCAAGCCGCTGGGTCTGCGGCTTTCCCTGCAAGTGGCGACCATCGTATGGCTGGTGGCCTGCGCCGGCTGGGCGATCCAGGTTCTGTGGCGCGTTTAAGGCTCAATATCCATGCATCCGTCTATCTCATCTTCCATCCCCCGGCGCAAATTTGACGTCATTGTTGTGGGCGCAGGCGGCTCCGGCATGCGCGCATCGCTGCAACTGGCGCGCGCGGGTCTGAACGTCGCCGTGCTGTCCAAGGTCTTCCCTACACGGTCGCATACCGTTGCCGCGCAGGGCGGTATCGGCGCGTCCCTGGGGAATATGAACGACGACAACTGGCACTACCACTTTTACGACACCATCAAAGGCTCGGATTGGTTGGGCGACCAGGACGCCATCGAATACATGTGCCGCGAAGCGCCCAAGGTGGTGTACGAGTTGGAGCACATGGGCATGCCGTTTGACCGCAACCCGGACGGCACGATTTACCAACGGCCTTTCGGTGGCCACACCTCCAATTACGGTGAGAAAGCGGTCGAACGCGCATGCGCGGCAGCCGACCGTACCGGACACGCCATGCTGCACACGCTGTACCAGCAAAACGTACAAGCCCGCACTAATTTCTTTGTGGAATGGCTGGCCATGGATTTGATACGCGACGCAGCGGGCGACGTGGTGGGCGTGACGGCGCTGGAGATGGAAACCGGTGAAGTGCACATCCTGGAGGCCAAAACCACGCTGCTGGCTACTGGCGGTGCGGGGCGCATTTTTGCCGCTTCGACCAATGCGTTTATCAACACCGGCGACGGCCTGGGCATGGCTGCGCGGGCGGGTATTCCGCTGGAAGACATGGAGTTCTGGCAGTTCCATCCCACCGGAGTGGCCGGAGCGGGCGTGTTGCTGACCGAAGGCTGCCGGGGTGAGGGCGCGATTTTGCGCAACGCCAACGGTGAGCGCTTCATGGAGCGCTACGCTCCCAACCTCAAAGATTTGGCACCGCGCGATTTCGTTTCGCGCTGCATGGACCAGGAAATCAAAGAAGGCCGGGGCTGTGGTCCAAAAAAGGACTACATCAACCTCGACATGACCCACCTGGGCAGTGACACCATCCACTTGCGCCTTCCATCGGTGTTCGAAATTGGCCACAACTTTGCCAATGTCGACATCACCAAAGAGCCGATTCCTGTGGTTCCCACCATCCACTACCAGATGGGCGGCATCCCGACCAACATCCACGGCCAGGTCGTGACCCAAGACGCGAACAACCAAAGCCAGCCCGTTGGTGGCCTGTACGCAGTGGGCGAATGCTCATGCGTCAGCGTGCACGGCGCCAACCGCCTGGGCACCAACTCCCTGCTGGACTTGCTGGTCTTCGGGCGCGCGGCGGGCAACCATATCGTCGCCTACCACCAGTCCACCCATGCGCACAAAGCGCTGCCGGCTGACGCGGCGGATCGCACGCTGGCGCGTTTAGCGCGGCTGGACGGAAAGTCGGACGGCGAATACGCACAAGACGTTGCCAATGACATCCGCAGCACCATGCAGCAGCATGCCGGCGTCTTCCGCACCCAGGCCATGATGGACGAAGGTGTTGTGCAAGTTGCGGCTCTGCGTGAACGGGTTAACCACATTGCGCTCAAAGACAAGTCGAAGATTTTCAATACCGCGCGGATCGAAGCGCTGGAAGTCGAGAACCTGATCGAAGCGGCCCAGGCCACCATGGTGTCGGCTGCGGCCCGCCACGAAAGCCGCGGCGCGCACAGCGTGGACGATTACGGCGACACGCCTGAGCACCGCAACGGTCGCAACGACACCGACTGGCACAAGCACACCTTGTGGCACAGCGCCGACAACAGCCTGAGCTACAAACCGGTGCAGATGAAACCCTTGACGGTTGACAGCGTTCCACTCAAGACCCGCACGTTCTGAGCACCATTTTTTCGAGCCGGACACCCACATGACACAACGCACGTTTTCCATCTACCGCTACGACCCGGACAAAGATGCCAAGCCGTATATGCAGACCATCTCGGTCGAGCTCGACGGCTCGGAGCGCATGCTGCTCGATGCGCTGATGAAGCTCAAGGCGGTCGACCCCAGCATTTCCTTCCGCCGCTCCTGCCGCGAAGGCGTGTGCGGCTCGGACGCCATGAACATCAACGGGAAAAACGGCCTGGCCTGCCTGACGAATATGCGCACCCTCCCCGGCACGATTGTGCTCAAGCCGCTGCCCGGCCTGCCGGTGGTGCGCGACCTCATTGTCGATATGACGCAGTTTTTCAAGCAGTACAACTCGATCAAACCATATTTGATCAACGACACGGTACCGCCTGAGAAAGAGCGGCTGCAAAGCCCCGAAGAGCGCGAAGAACTCAATGGCTTGTACGAGTGCATCCTGTGCGCCAGCTGCTCGACAAGCTGTCCCAGCTTCTGGTGGAACCCCGACAAATTTGTGGGCCCCGCCGGTCTGCTGCAGGCATACCGCTTTATTGCCGACAGCCGCGACCAGGCCACCGCAGAACGTTTGGACAACCTCGAAGATCCTTACCGCCTGTTCCGCTGCCACACCATCATGAATTGCGTTGACGTCTGCCCCAAGGGTTTGAATCCGACCAAGGCGATTGGCAAGATCAAAGAAATGATGGTCATGCGCGCCGTGTAATACGAATCGAGATGCCCGTGTCTGACACGCTGATTGATGCCCGCGCACTGAGCAAGCTGCAATGGCGTTGTCGGCGTGGCCTGCTGGAGAACGATTTATTTGTCGACCGTTTTTTTGCGCGTTTTTCGCCAGACTTGACCCAAGCGGATGCCTACGCACTGAGCTTGCTGATGGATCTGGGCGATAACGATTTGTTGGATTTGAATTTGGGCCGCAAATCGCTGGCCCAAGTGGATGCGGCACTGGTGCGCGAAGATGTGCAGCGGGTGCTTGGTATGTTGAGAAAACCCATTGAAAGGTGAGAAATGAAGTTGTCTGACAACAAAGCCACGCTGTCCTTCAGCAACGGCCGCCCGGCGATTGACCTGCCCGTATACAGCGGCAACATCGGCCCTGATGTCATCGACATCCGTAAGCTCTACGGCCAGTCGGGCATGTTCACCTACGACCCCGGGTTTTTGTCCACTGCAGCCTGTCAGTCGGCCATCACATTTATCGATGGCGACAAAGGCGAATTGCTGTACCGGGGTTACCCCATCGAGCAGCTCGCCACCCAGTGTGACTTTATGGAAACCTGTCACCTGCTGCTGTACGGCAACCTGCCCGGCGAGTCGGCCAAGGCGGCTTTTGCCAAAAACGTCAAGTACCACACCATGGTGAACGAGCAGATGCAGTTTTTTCTGCGTGGCTTCCGCCGGGACGCGCACCCCATGGCCATCATGACCGGCTTGGTGGGCGCGCTGTCGGCCTTCTACCATGACAGCACGGACATCAACAACGCCGAACACCGCGAAATCGCGGCGATCCGCTTGATTGCCAAAATGCCCACCCTGGTGGCCATGGCCTACAAATACAGCGTGGGCCAGCCCTTTATGTACCCCAAGAACGAGCTGAGCTACGCCGGCAACTTCCTGCACATGATGTTCGCCACGCCCTGCGAGACTTATGTGGTGAATCCGGTGATTGAGCGGGCCATTGACCGCATCTTCACCCTGCACGCCGACCACGAGCAAAACGCCTCCACCTCCACCGTGCGCCTGTGCGGTTCATCCGGCACCAACCCCTTCGCGGCCATTGCGGCAGGCGTGGCCTGCCTGTGGGGTCCGGCACACGGCGGTGCCAATGAAGCCTGCTTGCAAATGCTGGAAGAGATTCAGGCATCCGGCGGCGTGAGCAAAGTCGGCGAGTTCATGAACCAGGTCAAGGACAAAAACTCCAACGTCAAGTTGATGGGTTTTGGCCACCGCGTCTACAAAAATTACGACCCACGTGCCACGCTGATGCAGGAAACCTGCAACGAGGTGTTGGAAGCTTTGGGTCTGCAGGACGACCCGCTGTTCAAACTGGCCAAGGCGGTAGAGAAAATTGCCCTGGAAGACGATTACTTCGTGTCGCGCAAGCTCTACCCGAACGTCGATTTTTATTCCGGCATCGTGCAGCGCGCCATCGGCATTCCGGTCAAGCTCTTCACCGGTATTTTTGCCCTGGCCCGCACCGCAGGGTGGATCGCGCAGCTCAACGAAATGATCAGCGACCCGGAATACAAAATCGGCCGTCCGCGCCAGTTGTTCACCGGCTCCCCCCGGCGCGACGTGGTGCCAATCAGCAGCCGCTGAGCCGCAGCGCGGCGTACGGCCCTCTAGCGAGCGCCGGGTTTGTGACAGGGGGCGCGTAAAATTGCGACCCCTGCACAAAGGAATCCGATGGCACGCACGCTTTACGACAAGATTTGGGACGAACACGTCGTCCACACCGAAGAAGACGGCACATCCATCCTCTACATCGACCGCCATTTGGTCCATGAGGTGACCAGCCCGCAGGCGTTTGAAGGTCTGCGCCAAGCAGGGCGCAAAGTCTGGCGGGTCAGCTCCATTGTGGCAACGGCCGACCACAACACGCCCACCACTGGCTGGGAACGGGGCTATGACGGCATCACCGACCCCATCAGCAAAGAGCAAATCACCACGCTGGACGCCAACATCAAAGAGTCGGGCGCAGCTGCTTTTTTCCCTTTTCTGTCGCGGCGTCAGGGCATCGTGCACGTGATAGGCCCTGAGAACGGTGCCACGCTGCCGGGCATGACGGTGGTGTGCGGCGACAGCCACACATCTACCCACGGCGCATTCGGCGCACTGGCCCACGGCATCGGCACCTCCGAAGTCGAACATGTGATGGCCACCCAAACGCTGCTGGCCAAGAAGGCCAAGAACATGCTGATCACAGTCGACGGCGCAGTTGCCAAAGGCGTGACGGGCAAAGACATCGTACTGGCCATCATCGGCCGCATTGGAACCGCAGGTGGCACGGGCTACACCATTGAATTTGCCGGCAGCGCCATCCGTGCACTCAGCATGGAAGGCCGCATGACGGTGTGCAATATGGCCATTGAAGCGGGGGCGCGCGCCGGTCTGGTCGCCGTCGATGAAAAAACCATCGAGTACGTCAAGGGCCGGCCACTCTCGCCAGGCACCGATTCAAAAACCGGTTTGTTTGTTGGCGGCGTGGAGTGGGAGCAGGCGGTGGCTTACTGGAAAACTTTGCAATCCGACCCCGGCGCGCACTTTGACACTGTCGTGACTTTGAACGCCGCAGACATCCTGCCGCAAGTGACTTGGGGCACTTCGCCCGAGATGGTGCTCGACATCAATGGCAGCGTGCCCGACCCCGACAAAGAGAAAGACCCCAACAAGCGCGATGCCATCGAACGCGCACTGGTCTACATGGGCCTGCAACCCGGTAAGGCGCTCAACGACTTGTTTGTCGACAAAGTGTTCATAGGTTCGTGCACCAACAGCCGGATCGAAGACATGCGCGAAGCGGCTGCACTGGTCAAAAAGCTGGGACAAAAAGTGGCCAAAAACATCAAGCTGGCCATGGTGGTTCCGGGCTCGGGCTTGGTTAAAGAACAGGCCGAGCGCGAAGGTCTGCACGACATATTCAGGGCCGCCGGTTTTGAGTGGCGCGAGCCGGGTTGCTCCATGTGCCTGGCCATGAACGCAGATCGCTTGGAGCCTGGTGAACGCTGCGCCTCGACCAGCAACCGCAACTTTGAAGGCCGTCAAGGCGCAGGCGGGCGCACCCACCTGGTCAGCCCCGCCATGGCCGCCGCCGCTGCGATTCACGGCCACTTTGTCGACGTGCGCAAGTTTGCGTGAAAGGCCAGCGCTATGCAGAAATTCACCGCACACACAGGCCTGGTGGCCCCTATGGACCGCGAGAACGTGGACACCGACGCCATCATCCCCAAGCAATTCTTAAAGTCGATTCGGAAAACCGGCTTTGGCCCCAATCTATTTGACGAATGGCGTTACCTGGACCACGGCGAGCCCGGCCAAGACCCTGCCAGCCGCAAGCCCAACCCCGACTTTGTGCTGAACCAGGCGCGCTACCTCGGGGCCTCGGTCCTGCTGGCACGGAAAAACTTTGGCTGCGGTTCTTCGCGCGAACATGCGCCGTGGGCGCTGGACCAATATGGCTTCCGCTGCGTGATCGCCCCTAGCTTTGCGGACATATTTTTCAACAACTGCTTCAAAAACGGCTTGTTACCGATCGTGCTGCCGGAGAGCGCGGTAGATGCCTTGTTCAATGAAACCCTGGCTTTCCCGGGCTATGCGTTGACCATCGACTTGGAGCGCCAGGTGGTGGTGCGCCCCCAAGGCGAAGAAATCGCTTTTGAAGTACAGGCTTTCCGCAAATTCTGCCTGCTCAACGGCTTTGACGACATCGGTCTCACGCTGCGCCAAGCCGACGCAATCCGCAACTTCGAAGCGCAGCGTCTGACCCAAAAGCCCTGGCTGGCCCGCTCCATGGTGGGCTGATTTTTCTCTTCCGTTTTAGTTCCCCAAGGACACCATGAAAATCGCAGTTTTGCCGGGTGACGGCATTGGCACCGAAATCGTCACTGAAGCCCTCAAGGTCTTGAAGGCGCTGGATCTGAACCTGACGCTGGAAACCGCCCTGGTCGGCGGCGCTGCGTTTGAGGCCCATGGCCACCCGCTGCCCGAATCCACACTCCAACTGGCCATGGCCTCGGACGCGGTGCTGTTTGGCGCGGTAGGCGACTGGAAATACGACACGCTGGACCGCCCGCTGCGCCCTGAACAAGCCATCTTGGGCTTGCGCAAAAACTTGGGGCTGTTTGCCAACTTCCGCCCCGCCATTTGCTACAAGCAGCTCACCGACGCATCCAGCCTCAAACCCGAGCTGGTGGCCGGTTTGGACATTTTGATCATCCGCGAGCTGACCGGCGACATCTACTTCGGCCAGCCACGTGGGCGGCGCATTGCCACCGACGGACATTTCCCCGGCAGCGAGGAAGCCTTTGACACCATGCGCTATTCGCGCCCCGAGATTGAGCGCATCGCGCATATTGCTTTTCAGGCCGCGCAAAAACGCAGCAAGCGTGTGACCAGCGTGGACAAGGCCAATGTGTTGGAGACCTTCCAGTTCTGGAAAGACATCGTCAGCGAGGTCGGCAAACAGTACCCGGACGTGGCGCTGGACCATATGTATGTGGACAACGCCGCCATGCAGCTTGTCAAAGCGCCCAAGAAGTTTGACGTGGTGGTCACTGGCAATATGTTTGGCGACATTCTGAGTGATGCCGCCGCCATGCTCACCGGCAGCATCGGCATGCTGCCTTCGGCCAGCCTCAACGCAAAAAACCAGGGCCTGTATGAGCCCAGCCACGGCAGCGCGCCGGACATTGCGGGCCAGGGCGTGGCCAACCCACTGGCCACCATCCTGAGTGCGGCCATGATGCTGCGCTTCAGCCTCAACCAGCCCGAGGCGGCAAGCCGCATCGAGGCCGCAGTCGATACCGTGCTCAGCCAGGGCCTGCGCACCCCTGACATTTACAGCCCGGGCACAAACAAGGTCAGCACGCGGGAGATGGGTGATGCGGTCGTCAAAGCTTTGAAGTAACTCCAGACAGACAAGGTAAGCCCATGAACACCCCCACCACTGAATTTTCGGTCGCCGGCCAAAACGACGTGCAGCACCATCTGCACCCTTACACCCAATTGCGCCAACTGGAACGAGACGGGCCGCTGGTCATTGTGCGCGGCGAGGGCGTGCAGGTGTTTGACGAACATGGCAAGGCCTATATCGAAGGCATGGCAGGTCTGTGGTGCGCATCGCTGGGCTTCTCTGAGAAACGCTTGGCGGATGTGGCTTTCAAGCAGATGAACACCCTGCCCTACTACCATTCCTTCTCAGGCAAGGTGCCGGGCCCGGTCACCGAGCTGGTCGAGACCATGGTGCGTTGGTCGCCGATCCCGCATGCGCGTGTACTGTTTGCCAACTCGGGCTCCGAGTCCAACGACACGGCGTTCAAACTGGTGCGCTACTACAACAACGCACGGGGCCGGCCGCAGAAGAAAAAAATCATCGCGCGCAACAAGGGCTACCACGGCGTCACGGCAGCGGCGGCATCCATGTCCGGCCTGGGCTCCATGCACCAGAACTTCGACCTGCCCCTGCCGGGCATCGTGCGCGTCAGCTGCCCGCATTTTTATGGATTTGGCCTGCCGGGTGAAACCGAGGCGCAGTTTGTAGACCGCTTGGCGCAGGAGCTGGAAGACACCATCCTGCGCGAGGGGCCCGACACCGTGGCGGCCTTTATCGCCGAGCCGGTGCAAGGCGCAGGCGGCGTGATCATTCCACCACCGGGCTACTTTGCCAAAGTCCAGGCGATTTTGAAAAAGTACGACATCTTGTTCCTGGTCGACGAGGTGATAACCGCCTTTGGCCGCTTGGGCCAAAATTTCGGAACCGGCGTCTACGACCTCAAGCCCGACATGCTGACCGTCGCCAAGATGCTGACCTCGGCCTATGTGCCCATGTCCGCCCTATTCGTCTCCAACGAGATTTACCAGACCATTGCCGATGCCAGCGCCGAGATCGGCGTCTTCGGCCACGGTTACACCTACAGCGGCCATCCGCTGGCCTGCGCCATCGCCCTCGAAACCCTGCGCATCTACGAGAGCGACAACATCATTGCGCATGTGCAAAAAGTCGCACCGCGTCTGCAGCAGGGCATTCAGACTTTCAAGGGCCATCCGCTGGTCGGCGACGCCCGGGGCCTGGGCCTGATCGGCGCCATTGAGTTGGCTGCCGATCCGGCCACGCGCACGCCCTTCGATCCCAAGCGCGGCGTCGGGGCGTATCTGGTCAAACGGGCGCAGCACCACGGCCTGATCCTGCGTGTGCTGATGGGCGATGTGATCGCCTTCTCGCCGCCCCTGATCATCACCGAGGCCGAAATCGACACCATGATGGAACGCACCCGCCTAGCGCTGGCCGATACGCTGGAATGGGTAAACAGCTGGCGTACCTGAAAGAGATGCTGGCAGGGGCTTCCCGCCCCTGCGCTTGCGCGTAAGACGGTCGCTCGACCTACCCCGCCGAACCGTCCTTGGTTTTCGGTGCGGGCTGGACGCCGTAGGCCCGCATCGCCGACGCCACCTGCGCCGGCTCGCTGGTCTCCTGCGGATACAGCCGGTAGCTCGGCGCAAGAATCAGCTCAGAACCCGTCACGCGGATCACGATCACGCTGTGAATCGGAAAACGCGGCCCGGCCATGGCCAGCAGCGGCGCGGCCCACTTTGCAAATTCCGCTTCCTGCTTTCCCACATTGCGGGCCGTGCCCAAGACCTTGAAGCCCTTTTGCACAAACACATCCACAAAGCTCACGCACACGCGCGGGTTAACCGCGATATTGCGCACGCTGGTGGGGGACGCGATATTGGCGATGACCAGATGTTCGGGGTCAAAGACCGTGA
>CANFHZ010000025.1 GCA_947446885.1 Comamonadaceae bacterium | reverse complement strand
CGTATCCGTTTGCCCCAAAAAACCTGGTTTCTCTGGTTGAGCAGGATGATGCCGACATTGGGCCGAAAACCGTCCCGGTCAAGCATAATCAAACCCCAATTTCTAAACTTGCACCATTATGCACGGGCGCATTTTTCTGAAATACCAAGCCGCCCGCTGCTGGAAAACCCCCCGATGAAAGCCTCCCAGTTCCTGATTTCCACCCTCAAAGAAGCACCTGCCGACGCCGAAGTTGCCAGCCATAAGCTGATGATGCGCGCTGGCATGGTGAAAAAGCTGGGTGCCGGTATTTACAGCTATATGCCCATGGGCCTGCGGGTGATCCGCAAAGTGGAGGCCATCGTGCGCGAGGAGATGAACCGTGCCGGCGCGATTGAGATCACCATGCCCGTGGTACAGCCCGCCGAACTGTGGCAGGAGACCGGGCGCTTTGAGAAGATGGGCCCCGAGCTGCTGCGCATCAAAGACCGGCACGAGCGGGATTACGTGGTGCAACCCACCAGCGAGGAAGTGGTGACCGACATCATGCGCCAGGAGGTCAAGAGCTACAAACAGCTCCCCAAAAACCTCTACCAGATCCAGACCAAATTCCGCGACGAGCGGCGTCCCCGCTTCGGCCTGATGCGCGGGCGTGAATTCACCATGAAGGACGCTTACAGCTTTGATCGGGATGCCGACGCCGCCAAGGTGAGTTACCAGATCATGGCGCAGGCCTACCGCCGGATTTTTGACCGTTTCGGCTTGCGTTACCGCGCTGTGGCGGCCGACAGCGGCGCCATCGGCGGCGATCTGAGCGAGGAATTCCAGGTCATCGCCGCCACGGGCGAAGACGCCATCGTGTATGCCACCGGCAGCGCCTATGCGGCCAATATGGAGAAGGCGGAAGCTGCCCTCCCCGCAAAACCCCGGCCCGCAGCTGCCCAGGCCATGACGCGCCTGCCCACTCCGGGGAAAAGCACGTGTGCGGCGGTGGCCGAGATGCTGGGCTTGCCGCTGGCTGCCACCGTCAAATCATTGGTTTTGGCAACGGACCATGCGGACGGGGCCGGTCAGCCGCTGCCGGCCCAGGTTTGGCTCTTGCTGCTGCGCGGGGACCACGAGATGAACGAGGTCAAGGTTGGCAAGCTCCCCGGCATGGCCGGTTTCCGTTTTGCCACTGTGCCGGAAATCGAAGAACACTTCGGCTGCAAGCCGGGCTACTTGGGTCCGATTGGCTTGCGCAAGCCGGTCAAGCTGCTCGTGGACCGCGAGGTCGCCGTCATGGGCGACTGGATTTGCGGGGGCAACGAGGAAGATGTGCACATCACCGGCGTGAACTGGGGCCGTGATGTGCCCGAGCCCGAGATGGTGGCGGATCTGCGCAATGTGGTGGCCGGTGATCCTGCACCTGATGGCGGCGGCTTGCTGGCCATTGAACGCGGCATTGAGATCGGCCATATTTTTTACCTGGGCACCAAGTACAGCCGTGCCATGGAGGCGACTTTTCTGGATGTCCACGGTAAACCCCAGTACATGGAAATGGGCTGCTACGGCATCGGCATCACCCGGCTGCCGGCGGCGGCGATTGAGCAAAACCACGACGAGCGCGGCATCATCTGGCCGGACGCGCTGGCGCCGTTTACGGTGGTGTTGTGCCCCATCAGCCCCGATCGTTTTCCAGATGTCAAAGCCGCTGCCGAGGCGGTGTATGCCGAGTTGCTGGCAGCGGGTGTGGACGTGATCCTGGACGACCGGGGTGAGCGTCCAGGCGCCATGTTTGCGGACTGGGAATTGATCGGTGTTCCGCACCGGGTGACACTGGGTGACCGGGGGATCAAGGAAGGCATGGTCGAGTACCAGCACCGCCGCGACAGCGCATCCCAGAGCATCGCGCTGGCCGATATTGCGGGCCATGTGAAGGCGCTGCTGCGGGTGTGAGCGCTGCGACAGGATTGGGCCGCCGCAGCCTGCTCGCGCTTGCGGTTTACGCCCCCCTGGCGCAGGTAAGGGCCGGCGCCCAACTGGAGGAACCGCTTGCGGATGCGGTGCGCACCGCCCTGTCAGCTGCGGTGCACAACAGCGCGCCGCCGGTCCCCGAATTTGCGGATGCCGCCGCGCGCCTGCGCTACCAGAGCTGGTCGGCGGCAGCCGATAAACGCCTGGCATCACCCATGCCGCAACCCAGCGTGCGGGAAGAATTTTTGGCCACCGTGTGGTACGAGGCCAAACGCGCCGGTCTGGACGTGGCCCTGGTGCTCGGGGTAGTGCAGGTGGAGAGCGCGTTTCGCAAATTTGCCGTGAGCCGTGTCGGCGCGCGCGGCTTCATGCAGGTGATGCCCTTTTGGGCGCGGCTGATCGGGGATGGCGATCCGGGCGTGCTGTTCCACACTCAGACCAATTTGCGCTTCGGCTGCGTCATCCTGCGCCACTATCTGGAAAGGGAGTCAGGCGACTTGTTCATGGCACTGGGCCGGTACAACGGCTCCCGTGGCCAGCCGCAGTACCCGGATGCGGTGTTGGCTGCCCGTAGCGGCTGGGATTGATGCCCTTGAGATGCGCGAGCTGGGTGCGGCAGCGCGCAGCCGCCGCACGGGATATCAGCTGGCCTCGCCCGCGATGACTTTTTGCAGTTCGCCGGATTCGTACATCTCGGTCATGATGTCTGAGCCGCCGATGAATTCGCCTTTGACGTACAGCTGGGGAATGGTCGGCCAGTTGCTGTATTCCTTGATGCCCTGGCGTACTTCCGGGTCTTCCAGCACGTTGACGGTGGCAATGGTTTTGCCGTCCAGGCCGCAGCCTTTGAGAATCTGGATTGCGCGACCGGAAAAGCCGCACTGCGGAAAACTGGCGGTGCCTTTCATGAACAGCACAACATCATTGGATTGAACCAGGCTGGCTATGCGTTGCTGGGTGTCGGACATGGGAGACGCTCCTAAGCGGTGAAATGGAAAGAATGGAGCGATTATCCGGGAACCGGTCGCGAGTCCCGATAATCAAGCCCTCGAAAACCGGAGGCTTTTCATGCTTATTGCCAAAGACAGTGCCGTCACCATCCATTTCCAGTTGCGCAACACGCAGGGCAAAGTGCTGGAAAAGAGCCAGCAGCCGCTGGCCTATTTGCATGGGGGCTACGGCAATATTTTTCCCAAAATTGAGGCCGCGCTGGAAGGGCAGTCGGCTGGTTACCAGGTTACCGTGGACCTGAGCCCCGAAGACGCCTTTGGCACCTTCGACGCGGCTTTGCAGCAAGTCATTCCCAAAACCCAGTTTCCGCCCGGAGTGAAAGTTGGCGGGCAGCTGGAGGGCCGGGACGCGCAAGGCAATGCCCGTGCGTTCACGGTCGTGAAAATCAAAGGTTCGGAAGTGCATCTCGATGGAAATCACCCGCTGGCCGGGCAGGACTTGCGTTTTAGCTGCGAGGTGGTCGACGTGCGCGACGCCTCCGAAGAAGAAATCGCCCACGGCCACGTGCACGGCGCCCACGGCCACCAGCATTGAAGCCGCGTCCGAGAATGCCCCGATGAGCGCTCCCCGCCCCGCATTTACTGAGCAGTTGCGCCAAGCGCAAGTCCATAACCAATCGCTTCTGTGTGTGGGCCTGGACCCCGATCCAGCCAAATTCCCCCGGCACTGGCGCGGCGACGCCCAGCGCATCTTTGACTTTTGCGCGGCTATCGTGGACGCAACCGCCGACCAGGTGCTGGCGTTCAAGCCGCAGATTGCCTACTTCGCCGCCCACCGGGCCGAGGCGCAACTGGAGCGGCTGATAGACCATATCCGCCGTGTGGCCCCGCTGGTTCCGGTGATTCTGGACGCCAAGCGCGGCGATATCGGCAATACCGCTGAGCAGTATGCGGTGGAGGCCTTTGTGCGCTACGGAGCTGACGCGGTCACTCTCTCGCCCTACATGGGTTTTGACTCAGTCGAGCCCTATTTGCGCTACCCCGGTAAAGGCGCTTTTTTGCTGTGCCGCACCTCCAACCCGGGCGGCGACGATTTCCAGAACCGCCCCTTGGCAGATATCCCCGGTCAGCCGCTGCTGTTTGAGCACATCGCCCGCCTGGCCGCGACGGACTGGAACCGCAACGGGCAGCTCGGCCTTGTGGTGGGTGCGACCTATCCGGCCGAGATCGCCCGGGTGCGGGCACTGGCACCCACGCTGCCCTTGTTGATTCCCGGCGTGGGGGCGCAAGGCGGCGATGCGCATGCCACGGTGCAAGCCGGTTACCGCAGTGCCGGTGGCGACGCGACCGGCCCCATCGTGGTGAATTGCTCCCGCAGCGTGCTCTACGCCAGCAGCGGCAGTGATTTTGCTCAGGCTGCGCGCGCCGAGGCGCAAGCCACCCGCTTGCTGCTGCAATCCGCCCCGGCCTGAGGCGCTGGCACCTTATTTGCCGTTGATGCCCAGCAGTTCTACCTCGAACAAGAGGGTGGCGTTGGGCGGAATCACATTGCCTGCGCCGCGCGCGCCGTAGGCAATGGCTGATGGGCAGGTCAGCTTGGCTTTGCCGCCGACCTTCATGCGCTGCACGCCTTCGGTCCAGCATGGAATCACCTGGTTCAAGGGAAATTCGGCGGGCTCGTTGCGCTTGTACGAGCTGTCGAACTCACGTCCGTCGGGAAAGGTGCCCCGGTAATGCACCTTGACCAGGTCGGCAGCTTTGGGGGCTGCCCCGGTGCCTTCCTTCAGCGCCCGGTAGACCAGGCCGCTGGTCGTTTGGGTGGCACCGGGCTCTTTGGCTGCGGCAGCCAGAACGGTGTCGTCTGCGAAGGCGCTTTGGGCCAAGGCCAGTGCCGCAGTGGCTGATAAAAGGCGGATAGCGGTACGGATGCCGGGGAGGGTCTGGGATGTCATGGCTGTGGGCTGGTTGAGAAAAACGCCAGTGTAGCCAGCGGCGTAGCCTGAGCCCCAAGCCCAGCCCCTGGTCCGTGCTCTACAGTTGGCGACCTTGTTCCTACCTGGAGTCTTGCGCATGAGCGATCCGAATTCCCCCGTGCACGTGGAGCTGCGCAACAACGGTGTTGCCTGGGTGGAGATGGCCCGGCCTGCGGTGTCCAACGCTTTTGACGAGCAGATGATTGGCACGCTTGATGCCGCCTTCACGGCATTGGGTGCGAATCCGCAGGTGCGGGTGGTGGTGCTGGCCGCGCAGGGTAAGCACTTCAGCGCGGGTGCCGATTTGCAATGGATGCAGCGTGCCAGCCAGGCCAGCGCGGCTGACAATCTCGCCGATGCGCGGCGCTTCGCAGACATGCTCTCGCGCATCGCGCAACTCCCGCAGCCCACCGTGGCACGGGTCCAGGGCGCGGCTCTGGGTGGTGGGGTTGGCTTGGTGTGTGCGTGCGATCTGGCGATCGCCAGCACGGACGCCCGTTTTGCACTGAGCGAGGCCCGCTTGGGCATTTTGCCGGCGGTCATTGGGCCCTACCTGGTGAATGCCGTGGGTATGCGCCAGGCCAAGGCCCTGGCTTTGCGGGCACAAGGAATAGACGCGCGGCAGGCATTCGAGATGGGTTTGGTCCAGCAGGTGGTCTCTGCGGACCAGTTGGACCTGGCTGTGGATGCCGCCATAGCGGACCTGCTGCAGGGTAGCCCCCAGGCCCAGGGCGCAATCAAAAGCTTTTTCGGGCAATTGGCGGTCGCGCCGGTGGGCTCTGCGGTGCGGGAATTGAGTGCACAGACCATCAGCCGTGCCCGTACTACGGACGATGCCCGCGAGGGCTTCGCCGCATTCCTGGAAAAGCGCCCGCCGCGCTGGACGCCGTCTTAGGCCAGCCTGGCCGCTGTCAGACCAGCAGCGCGTTGACCCGTTTCACGTAGGCCGCCGGATCGTCCGGCATGCCGCCTTCGGCCAGCAAGGCCTGGTCAAACAAAATGTGCGCCAGGTCGTGGAAGTGCACCGAACCATCGAGCTTTTTCACCAGCGGGTGATCGGCGTTGACTTCGAGCACGGGTTTGACCTCCGGGGCCTGTTGACCCGCTTGCTTGAGCATGCGTGCCAATTGCGTACTCATGCCGTGGTCTTGGACCACCAGGCAGGCGGGGCTGTCCACGAGCCGGGTGGTGACGCGCACGTCTTCGGCCTTGTCTTTCAGCGCTTCCTTGAGTTTGGCCAGGGTGGGTTTGAAGACTTCGGCCGCATCCTCGGCGGCTTTTTTCTCGGCCTCGTCTTGCAGTGTGCCCAGGTCGACCGCACCCTTGGCCACGCTTTGCAGCGGGGTGTCGTCAAACTCATTCAGGTAGTTCAGCGCCCACTCGTCCACACGGTCGGACATGAGCAACACTTCGATGCCTTTTTTCTTAAAGACCTCAAGCTGCGGGCTGTTCTTGGCGGCGGCCAGGGTGTCGGCGGTGATGTAGTAAATCGCCTCCTGGCCTTCCTTCATGCGGGCTTTGTAGTCGGCAAATGAGACGCTGACCGTGTCGCTGTGGGTCGAGGCAAAGCGCAGCAATTTGGCCAAGCGGTCTTTGTTGGCAAAGTCTTCGCCCAGCCCTTCTTTGAGCACGGCGCCGAACTCGTTGTAGAAGCGGGTGTACTTGCCGGCCAGTGCTTTGTCCTCTTCGCTGAGCACATCGGTCACGCCGTCCGTCGACGCCTCGGGTGACTTGTCATGCTTGGCCAAGTCTTCGAGCATGCCCAGCACGCGCTTGGTACAGCCTTCGCGGATGGCTTTGACATCGCGGCTTTCCTGCAGCAATTCGCGGCTGACGTTCAGCGGCAGATCGGCCGAGTCCACCACGCCTTTGACAAAGCGCAGGTAGCTTGGCATCAGCGCTTCCGCGTCGTCCATGATGAAGACACGTTTCACATACAGCTTGATGCCTGCGGTCTTGTCCCGGTTGTACAAGTCCATGGGCGCTTTGCTGGGCAGGTAGAGCAACTGGGTGTATTCGGTGCTGCCTTCAACGCGGTTGTGGGTGTGCGACAGGGGCGGCTCGGAGTCGTGGCTGATCTGCTTGTAGAAATCGTCGTACTGTTCCCGGCTGATGTCCTTTTTGGCGCGCGCCCAGATGGCGTTGGCTTTGTTGACCGTTTCCCATTCGCCGGTCTTGACCATGCCACCGGGCTGGCGGCCGCCTTTTTCGTCTTTGGGGTCAATCAGCTCGCCGTCTTTCCATTCTTCTTTTTCCATGAGGATGGGTAGGCTGATGTGGTCGGAATACTTGCCGATGATGCCCTTGACTTTCCAGGGTTGTGCGTAGTCAGTGGCATCGTCGCGCAGGTGCAGGGTGACGCTGGTGCCGCGTGCAGCACGGGTGATGGATTCGACTTCAAATGCACCGCCACCGCTGGCGCCGCCATCGCTGATCCAGCGCACAGCTTCGTTGGCCGCCAGACCGGCGCGGCGCGATTCCACGGTGATTTTGTCGGCCACGATAAAGCCCGAATAAAAGCCCACGCCAAATTGGCCGATGAGCTGGGAGTCGGCTTTCTGGTCACCACTTAATTTGCTGACAAAGTCTTTGGTTCCGCTCTTGGCGATGGTGCCCAGGTTGTCGATGGCTTCCTGCTGCGACATGCCGATGCCGTTATCGGTAATGGTCAGGGTTTTGGCTTCCTTGTCCAGCGTCACCTTGATCTGCAAATCGGTGTCGCCATCCAAGAGCGCGCTGTTGTTGAGTGCTTCAAAGCGCAATTTGTCGCAGGCGTCTGAGGCGTTGGAGACCAGTTCGCGCAGAAAAATTTCCTTATTGGAATACAGCGAATGGGTTACCAGGTGCAGGAGCTGCGCAACTTCGGCTTGGAAATTCAGGGTTTGTTTGGTCATGGTCGTTGGGAGCAGAGAAAGAAGTTACCGTGAGGAGGCCAGTGAAGGCTTGTCGGGAGATAGGGACGGGGACGCGATTTTCAAGGCTGGGTGGCTTTAGGGCGCCGCGCCAGCCATCAAAAACGCTCGTGCGGTGCGAGGTAGCGCCATTGTCCCACCGGCAGATGCCCCAGCATGACCTGGCCGATGCGCACCCGCTTGAGGCCAACGACTTTCAAGCCGACCTGCTCGCACATACGCCGGATCTGGCGCTTTTTGCCCTCGTGCAGCACAAAGCGCAACTGCTGCGGGTTTTGCCATTCGACCTTGGCGTGCTTGAGGGCCTGCCCGTCCAGCGACAGGCCGTGGCGCAGCAGGGCCAGCTTGGCCGGAGGAAATTGGGACTGCACGTCCTCCGTCACCGGGTCGTCGTCATCAATCCGGCTGAGCTGCGTGGGGCGCACCGGTGCGGCGTAGGTCGCGGCGGCGCTGGTGGCCGCGGCGGCGTTCTCAACGCCGGTATAGACCACCCGCACCAGGTATTCCTTTTCCAGCACACCATCCTCGCCGATCAGCTGGCGGGCGACCCGTCCGTCCTGGGTGAGCACCAGCAGGCCGGTGGAGTCAATGTCCAGACGCCCGGCCGGCACCAGGCTTTTGAGCTGGCTGGGGTGGAAGAAAAAGCGGGCGTTGTCCTGATCCCAGCGGTTCTGTGGCTGCACCAGGGTGATGGCGGGTTCATGCCCGTCTTCGGCCTGGCCGCTGACCAGCCCCAGCGGCTTGTTGATCAGCACCGTCACCTGTTTGGCCTGTTGACCTTTGGCGAGTTTGTCGATCTCAATGTGCACGTCAGGGGCAACTTGCATGCCCATTTCGGCAAACTTGCCATTGACTTTGACCCACCCTTTGGCGATCCAATCGTCTGCCTCACGGCGCGAGGCCAGACCGAGCTCGGCCATGCGCTTGTTCAGCCGCACGGTACCGTTGGGGCCTTGCGCGGCGGTATTGGTCTGCCCGGCCGGAATCGGTGCACGGGTCTTGCTGGGCGGCGGTGCCGCGCGGCGGAAGGTCGGTTTGGGTTCTGTCATGGTCTGCTTGATTATGTTGGAGGGGCTTGGCGTTCGCGTGGCTAGGCTTGGGACTGCAGTCCGCTCAGGTCCAGCACACGCAGGCCACCGTATTCCACCTGAATCAGCCCCTGGTCTTGCAGCATTTGCAGGGCGGCATTGGCCCGCTGGCGCGATAGACCGGCGATATAGGCCAACTCTTGCTGCGTGATGCGCAGGACATTGCCCACGCCGGGGTAGAGCACCGGGTTGCACAGGGCGGCCAGGCTGCGCGCCACCCGCAGCTCCGGGTTGTTCAGCCGGTCGGACTCGCGCGCCGCGATGAACTGGCCCAGCCGCTCGTTGAGCTGGTTCATGATGAAGCGGTTAAAGCCGATGGAATGGTCCAGCAACCAATGGAAGGTGTCTACATGCAATCCGGCCACCACAGTTTTGCGCAGGGCATGGATGTTGTAGCGGTAGGCCTCCCGCTTGAGCGCCGTGCCCTCGCCGAACCAGCCGCCGGGCGGGATGCCGATCAGCGTCGTGGTCTGGCCCTGCGCGTTGTCAATACTCATTTTCAGCAGGCCGTCGACCACGCCGAACCAGTAGGTCACGGGTCGCCCGGAGCGGCATACCGTTTCGCCTGTTTGCGCCACCGCGATCCGGATGTCCGCAGCCGCACGGTCACGTTCATCTGTCGATAGCGTTTTCAGCCAGGGAATGGCCTGCAACTCTGCTGCGGTGGGCGGCCTGCGGCGTTGGTAGAGCGGGTTTTCGCTGGTCATGGTCATGCGGCGCGGCGGTTCGGTAAAGGGAAAACACCTAGGCGGAATCCGCTGAATTGTCGCCGGAATGACAAATTTACGTCAAAGTCGGCCCTAGCATGCATCGCTGCGCGTCACACGGTTCGCGCAGGGTGTTGGCATAGGACGCAAGGACCAGGCATGCAGACCACGTTTCCTGAATTGTTGTTGCACCACGCGGCGCACAGGCCGCGGGCCGCCGCCATGCGCGAGAAGGAATACGGCATCTGGCAAACCCTGAGCTGGGGCGACCTGGCGCAGCTGGTAGCCCAATTGGCGGCCGGTTTGTCCCGGCGCGGCCTGGGCGCGGGCGACCACATGGTGGTGGTCGGTGCCAACCGGCCCCGCCTGTACGCTGTGATGCTGGCTGCGCAGTCGCTGGGCGCGGTGCCGGTTCCGCTCTACCAGGATGCTGCCGGTGCCGAATATGTTTTTCCGATCACCAACGCAGAGGTTCGGCTGGCCTATGCGGAAGACCAGGAGCAGGTTGACAAGCTGCTCGAAGCCCGCGCCGCCTGTCCTGCACTGGCGCACATTTTTTACGACGACCCGCGCGGCTTGCGCAATTACGCCGAGCCCGGCCTGGAATCGCTGGACGCCCTGATCGCTGACGGCACCCGCTTGCTCCAGGCGCAGCCGCGCTTTTTGCACGATGCCGTCGCCCGGGTTCAGCCCAGTGATGTGGCGGCCATGTTTTTCACCTCAGGCACCACCGGCAATCCCAAGGGTGTGGTGCATACCCACGACAGCCTGCTCAACCGCGCGCAGGCCGGTGCCGAGTTCGACCATCTGACCAACGCGGAAGAGGTGCTCGCGTACTTGCCCGTAGCCTGGATAGGGCAGAACATCTTCAGCTACGCGCAGTGGCTGGTCTGCGGTTATGTGGTGAACTGCCCCGAGTCAGCCGCTACCACCACCATCGACCTGAAAGAAATTGGGCCGACCTACTACTTTGCGCCGCCGCGTGTTTTTGAAGGCTTGCTCACCAGCGTGATGATTCGCATGGAAGATGCCAGCGCCTTCAAGCGTTGGTTGTTCCGATTTTTCATGGATGTGGCCCGCCGCGTGGGTCCGGCCCGCATGGACGGTTCGGCGGTCTCCGTCTGGGACGGCCTCATGTACGCACTGGGCGATGTGCTGATATACGGCCCCCTGCGCAACACCCTGGGCATGAGCCGGGTGCGTGTCGCCTACACGGCGGGCGAGGCGATTGGACCCGACTTGTTCAGTTTTTACCGCGCGATCGGCGTGAATCTCAAGCAGCTTTACGGTTCCACGGAAACTGCGGTTTTCGTCTGCCTGCAACCGGATAACGCGGCGCGTGCCGATACGGTGGGCGTGCCCTGCAAAGGCGTGGAGTTGCGGGTGGCCGACAACGGCGAAATTTTGGTGAAGTCGCCCGGGCTCCTCAAGGGCTATTACAAGAACCCGGAAGCTACCGCCGAGGTGCTGGGCGCCGACGGCTGGTACCACACCAGCGATGCCGGCTTTATCGACGCCAAAGGCCATCTCAAGATCATCGACCGGGTCAAAGACGTGGGGCGCATCCAGGGCGGGGCATTTGACGGCGCGATGTTTGCACCCAAGTACGTGGAAAACAAGCTGAAGTTCTTCCAGCACATCAAAGAGGTCGTGGCCTATGGCGACGGGCGTGAGAAGGTCTGCGTGTTCGTCAATATTGACTTTGACGCGGTGGGCAACTGGGCCGAGCGGCGCAACCTGCCATATGCGGGCTACACCGATCTGGCCCAAAAGCCCGAGGTCTACCAGCTGGTCAAGGAATGCGTGGAGAAGGTCAACGCCGACCTCAGCGCCGACGCACTGCTGGCGGGCAGCCAGGTCAGCCGTTTTCTGGTGCTGCACAAAGAGCTGGATGCGGACGACGGCGAGTTGACCCGGACCAACAAGGTCCGGCGCGGCTACATCGCCGAGAAGTACCAGACTCTGGTGGAGGCCTTGTACGAAGGCCGCAGCAGCCAGTACATCGAGACCCAGGTGAAGTTCGAGGACGGGCGGGTTGGCAGCGTCAGCGCCACCTTGCGCATCGACGACGCGCGGGTTTTTGCGCCCCTGGGAGCGGCAGCATGAGCAAGAAAATCGGCGACGTCATCCTCGAGGTGAAAAACATCTCGCTGAGTTTCGGCGGGGTCAAGGCTTTGAGCGACATTTCCTTCAACGTCAAAGAGCATGAGATCCGCGCCATCATCGGCCCCAACGGCGCGGGCAAAAGCTCCATGCTCAATTGCATCAACGGCGTGTACACGCCGCAGCAGGGCAGCATCAGTTTCCGTGGCCGCACCTTTGACCACATGGACAGCCACGAGGTGGCGACCATGGGCATTGCCCGCACCTTCCAGAACCTGGCCCTGTTCAAGGGCATGAGCGTGCTCGACAACATCATGACCGGGCGCAATTTGCGCATGAAGAGCAATCTTTTCTTGCAGGCGCTGCGCATCGGCCCGGCCGAGCGCGAAGAGGAAATGCACCGCGCCCGGGTTGAGCAGATCATTGATTTTTTAGAAATCCAGGCCTACCGCAAAACGCCGGTCGGGCAGCTGCCCTACGGCCTGCAAAAGCGGGTGGATTTGGGGCGCGCGCTGGCTCTAGAGCCGCAAATGCTGCTGCTCGACGAGCCCATGGCCGGCATGAATGTGGAAGAAAAGCAGGACATGTGCCGCTTTGTGCTGGATGTGAACGACGAGTTCGGCACCACGGTGGTCTTGATTGAGCACGACATGAGCGTGGTCATGGACATCAGCGACCGGGTCGTGGTGCTGGATTACGGCAAAAAAATTGGCGATGGCGCACCCGACGAAGTCCGCCAGAACGAGGAGGTCATCCGCGCCTACCTCGGCACTTCGCACTGAGAAGGACTGCACCATGGGATTTTTTCTGGAAACCCTGTTTGGCGGCCTGATGGCCGGCATGCTGTATTCGCTGGTGGCGCTGGGCTTTGTGCTGATTTACAAGGCCTCGGGGGTTTTCAATTTCGCCCAGGGCGCAATGGTGCTGTTTGCGGCGCTGGCCATGGCCCGGTTCGCCGAGTGGATTCCGCTGTGGACCGGTCTGAACAGCTTTGTCGGTACGGCCTTGCTGGCTTTTGCAGCCGCTGCCGTGGTCATGTTTGCCGTGGCCTGGCTGATCGAGCGCCTGGTCTTGTCCAAGCTCGTCAACCAGGAGGGCACGACGCTCTTGATGGCGACGCTGGGTGTGGCGTACTTTCTGGACGGCGTGGGCCAAGGCATTTTCGGCAACGACATCTACAAGATTGATATCGGCATGCCCAAAGACCCGGTCTTGTTGTTCGAGTCGGTTTTCCCCGGCGGGATCATGATCAGCAAAGAAGATGTGATTGCGGCAGCTATCGCCGCCGCGCTGGTCGCTGTATTGACCTTGTTTTTTCAAAAGACCGCCACGGGCCGGGCTTTGCGTGCGGTGGCGGATGACCACCAGGCCGCACAGTCCATTGGCATTCCGCTGGACCGTATCTGGGTGATTGTGTGGTGCGTGGCCGGCGTGGTGGCCTTGGTCGCCGGCATCATTTGGGGCTCCAAATTGGGCGTGCAGTTCACGCTCTCTACGGTGGCTATGCGTGCCTTGCCTGTGGTCATCCTGGGCGGGCTGACATCGGTGCCCGGAGCCATCATCGGCGGGCTGATCATCGGCGTGGGCGAGAAGCTGTCGGAGGTGTTCCTCGGTCCCTATGTGGGTGGTGGCATCGAAATCTGGTTTGCCTACGTGCTGGCGCTCATCTTTCTGCTGTTCCGCCCGCAGGGCTTGTTCGGCGAAAAAATCATCGACAGGGTGTAAGCATGTTCTACCGCGAAAACGGCCAGTTCAAGTCCAGCTACCGGGCGGATCAGCAGATATTCCCGATCACGCAAGACCGCGTGGGTATCTGGCTGCTGCTGGCCTTTGCCTATGTTGGCGTGCCGCTGCTGGCCAATGAATACCTGTTCCGCGCCATTCTGGTTCCCTTTTTGATTTTGTCTTTGGCAGCCTTGGGGGTGAATATTTTGGTTGGCTACTGCGGCCAGATTTCTCTGGGCTCGGGTGCTTTTATGGCGGTTGGTGCCTATGCGGCCTACAACTGCATGGTTCGCATCGAGGGCATGCCGGTGGTTGTTGCGATTTTGCTGGGCGGTGTTTTTTCGACCCTCGTGGGTATGTTCTTCGGCATACCGAGTTTGCGCGTCAAGGGCTTGTATCTGGCGGTGGCCACGCTGGCTGCCCAGTTTTTTTGTGACTGGGCATTTTTGCGGGTCAAGTGGTTTACCAATGACAGTGCGTCTGGCAGCGTGTCGGTGTCCGATCTGGTGGCTTTTGGCTTGCCCATCACCTCGCCGGTTGCGAAGTACTGGTTTTGTTTGTGCTTTCTGGTGGTGTTTGCGCTGCTGGCCAAAAACCTGGTGCGCAGCGCCATCGGCCGCGAATGGATGGCGATTCGGGATATGGATGTCGCGGCGGCCGTGATCGGCATCCGCCCGGTTTACGCCAAGCTCAGCGCATTCGCTGTCAGCTCATTCATCATTGGTGTGGCCGGTGCCTTATGGGGCTTTGTCTACCTGGGCTCCTGGGAGCCAGCGGCCTTTTCAGTGGACCGCTCTTTCCAGTTGCTGTTTATGGTGATTTTGGGTGGTATGGGGGCTATTTCGGGCAGTTTTTTTGGCGCTGCATTCATTGTGATGCTGCCGATTGCCATCAATATTTTTCTGCCGCTTCTTGGTGGTCTTTTCGGCATAGGGATCAGCACGGCGGCGCTGACCCACGCGGAGTTCATTATTTTTGGCGCGCTGATCGTCTGGTTCCTGATTGTGGAGCCGCATGGTCTTGCACGGTTGTGGAGCGTGGGGAAGCAGAAGATGCGGATTTGGCCTTTCCCGCACTGAGCGGCGGGCCGTAGTTTTTTGGCTGGTGTGTTGTTTCAAACAAAGGAGACGGGTATGAAGATGACGAAGTGGGCGCTGTCCAGCGCGTTGATGGGTGCGGTTCTGGGAGCCGGGTTTGCAAGCTCGGCCTGGGCCCAGGCCAAGGAACAATTTTTCCCGGCGCTGCCTTACCGCTCGGGTGCCTATGCGCCCAACGGCATTCCCTGGGCTAACGGGTACGCCGACTATTTCAAGCTGATCAATGCCCGCGATGGCGGTATCAACGGGGTGAAGATCACCACCGAAGAATGCGATACCGCGTATGCCACCGACCGTGGCGTGGAGTGCTACGAGCGTCTCAAGGGCAAGGCCAATGGCGCCATCTTCCAGCCGCTTTCTACCGGCATCACCTTCGCGCTAACTGAAAAGGTCCCCGCCGACAAAAACTCCCTGATCACGGCGGGCCTGGGCCGCTCGGAGTCCAGCGATGGCGGCGTGTTCAAGTGGAATTTCCCGCTCATGGGCACCTACTGGTCGGGCGCAGACATTTTGATGCAGCACATCACCAAGAAGGAGGGCGGGAACCTGACGGGTAAAAAAATCACCTTGATTTACCACGACAGCCCCTACGGCAAAGAGCCGATTCCACTGCTGCAAAAACGGGCCACCTTGCAAGGCTTTGAGTTGACCCTGTTGCCCGTGACGGCGCCGGGCATCGAGCAAAAAGCGACCTGGCTGCAAGTGCGGCAAAACAAGCCTGATTACGTGCTGCTTTGGGGCTGGGGCGTGATGAATTCCGCTGCGCTCAAAGAAGCGGTGGCGACTGGCTACCCGCGTGAAAAAATGTTCGGTGTCTGGTGGTCCGCTGGTGAGCCGGACGTCAAAGACCTGGGTGATGCGGCCAAAGGCTACAGCGGCCTGGTTGCCACCGGCGACGGCGGCAAGGTGCTGGAAGACGTCAAGAAATTTGTCCACGGCAAAAACCAGGGCACTGGCCCCGTTGAGGAGCTCAACACCTCGCTCTACAACCGCGGACTGGTCAGTGCTGCGCTGGCTGTCGAGGCTGTGCGCACTGCGCAGCAGCGTTTCGGCAAAGGCAAGGTGATGGACGGCGAGCAGATCCGTTGGGGCCTGGAAAACCTGAGCATGGATTCCAAGCGTCTGGTCGCGCTCAAGCTCGACACCATCATGAAGCCGTTGAGCACCTCCTGTTTTGACCACGAAGGATCGCGCAGTGCCCGCATCCACACCTGGGATGGCAAAAAATGGAATGTGGTGACCGACTGGATTGATGCCGATGAATCCATCATCAAGCCCATGGTCCGGCAGTACGCGGACAAGTACGCCAGTGACAAGAAACTGACGCGCCGCACCCCTGCGGATTGCCAGTCCTGATCCGGTACAGGTCGTCAGCACTTGCCCTGGCGGGCGGGCACTGACGACCCTGTACGGTAGCAAAGGATTTGTATGAATACGCCCCCCATCGTTCTGAACGTCAATGGCATTGAAGTCATTTACAACCACGTCATTCTGGTGCTCAAGGGCGTGTCCCTGCAGGTGCCACAAGGCGGCATCGTGGCCCTGCTTGGCGGCAATGGCGCGGGTAAGACCACAACCTTGCGCGCCATCTCCAATTTGCTCAAAGGCGAGCGCGGTGCGGTGACCAAGGGCAGCATCGAGTTGCGCGGGGAGCGCATAGAAGACCTGTCCCCGGCTGATCTGGTGCAGCGCGGTGTGGTGCAGGTTATGGAAGGTCGGCATTGTTTTGCTCACCTCAGTATCGAAGAGAACCTGATGACGGGTAGCTACACCCGCACCGACAAGGCCGAGATAGCGGCCAATCTGGAGAAGGTCTACACCTACTTCCCGCGTCTGAAGACGCGCCGTACCTCGCAGGCGGCCTACACCTCGGGCGGTGAGCAGCAGATGTGTGCGATCGGCCGGGCATTGATGGCCAGTCCGAGCGTGGTTTTGCTGGACGAGCCCTCGATGGGACTGGCGCCGCAAATCGTTGAGGAAGTGTTTGAAATCGTCAAAGACCTCAACACCAAAGAAGGCGTCACCTTTTTGCTAGCCGAGCAAAACACCAATATCGCGCTGCGCTATGCCGACTACGGCTACATCATGGAGTCCGGCCGGGTGGTGATGGACGGCCTTGCCGCAGACTTGCGCAGCAACGAGGACGTCAAAGAGTTTTATCTCGGCATGGGTGGTGGTGAGCGCAAGAGTTTCAAAGATGTCAAAAGCTACAAGCGCCGCAAGCGCTGGCTGGCGTGAGCTGCCGGCATTGCCCGTGCCTGGAAAATCACTATGAATCCGCATTACGACGAGCTTGAAACGCGCGACCCGGCCCTGCGCGAAGCTGCGCTGCTGGCTGCCTTGCCCGTACAGGTGGTGCATGCGCAGACCCACTCCGCAGCCATGGCGCAGGCATTGCACGGCGTTGACGGCCGTGCCGTGCGCACCCGGGCCGATCTGGCGCGCCTGCCGGTGACCCGTAAGCAGGAGCTGTTTGCGCGGCAAAAGGCGGTGCGGGCTGCCGGTGGTGATGCGTTCGGCGGCTACAGCACGCTGGTCTACGGTGGCGCGATGCCGCGTATTTTTGCCAGCCCCGGACCGATTTACGAACCCGAGGGCAGGGCGCCTGACTACTGGCGTATGGCCCGGGCTATTTTTGCCGCAGGGTTCCGGGCTGGCGACTTGATCCACAACAGCTTCAGCTACCACTTCACCCCGGCGGGTTCGATGATGGAGTCAGGTGCCCACGCCGTCGGTTGCAGTGTCTTTGCCGCCGGCGTGGGGCAGACCGAGCAGCAGGTCGCCGCTTTGCAGGATTTGCAGCCTGCGGGCTACATCGGAACGCCGAGTTTTTTAAAAATTATTTTGGAGAAAGCAGCTGAGTTGGGTGTCACTTTTCCAAGCGTGACAAAGGCCTTGGTGACCGGCGAGGCCTGCCCGCCATCGCTGTGCGACTGGTTGGCCGCGCGTGGCGTCGCGGCCTACCAGTGCTACGCGACCGCCGATGTCGGCCTGATTGCCTACGAGACCCCGGCGCGGGAAGGTTTGGTGCAGGATGAGCAGGTGATTCTGGAAATTGTCCGCCCCGGCACCGGCGATACCGTGCCCGAGGGTGAGGTGGGCGAGGTGGTGATTACGTCCCTCAACCCGGACTATCCGCTGATCCGCTTTGGCACGGGGGACCTCTCGGCTGTGCTTCCCGGTATCTGCCCCAGTGGACGTACCAACACACGTATCCGGGGCTGGCTGGGCCGGGCGGACCAGACCACCAAGATCCGCGGCATGTTTGTGCACCCCAAGCAGGTGGACGATATTGCCAAGCGCTTCCCCGAGGTTTTGCGGGCCCGTTTGGTGGTGCAAGGGGAAATGGCCCATGACGTGATGACACTCAAGGTCGAGGTGCATGACACCCGGGCTGCAGAAGTATTGAAGCCCCAGCTTGCGCAGGCAGTACGCGATGTCACCAAACTGCGTGGTGACATCGAGTTGTGCCCCAGTGGCAGCTTGCCCAATGACGGCAAAGTCATTGAAGACGCGCGCAGCTACGCCTGAATATGCTCTACAAATTCAAGTCCAAAGCGGCAGGCGACCTGATCATGCTGGAGGCCAACGGACGCCAGCTGCTGAAAATTCTGGAAAAGAATATTCCGCAGCAGCAGATTCAGGGCATCCTCACGGTCGAGCAAATGCCCCGCGCGGTTCAGGCGATCGAGGACGCGATTGCCGCAGAAGAGCGGGCTCGGGCCGAGGCCGCCGAAGCCGGTACGCCAGAAGGTTCTGCTGGAGCAGTGAGCCTGCGCCAACGACTTGTCCCCTTTATGGCCATGCTGCACCGTTGCATGCAGGCCAAGCAGCCCATCGTCTGGGGCGTATAGGATGTACCCGGCGATGAAATCTCCGGATCCTTTGCCAGAATAACCGTGCCAAACCGGCCTCACCCGCCCCCAAAGCTACACTCTACGCACCAAAAATGAGGAGACCCACCATGAAAATGCGCATCATTGCCGCGACGCTCGGACTGCTTTCTTTTGCAGCAGCAGCGCAAACCTACCCATCGAAAACCATCACGATCGTGGTGCCGTTTTCTGCCGGCGGACCCACGGACAGGGTGGCGCGCGACCTTGCCGAAGCCATGCGCAAGCCCCTTGGTGGCGCGACCATCGTGGTGGACAACACGGTCGGCGCTGGCAGCTCCATCGGTTCCAACAAGGTCGCCAAGGCCGCGCCGGACGGCTACACCATCCTGCTCAACCACATCGCCATGGCTTCCATGCCTAACCAGTTGCGCAATATGCCCTTTAAGGTAGAGAGCGATTTTGAATACCTGGGAATGATCAACGAGGTGCCGATGACCTTGATTTCCCGCCCCAGCCTGCCTGCCAAAAACTTCAAGGAGCTATCGGCGTGGATCGGTCAGAACAAGGGCAAGATCAATTTGGGCAATGCAGGTATCGGGTCGGCGTCGCATCTCTGTGGTTTGATGGTGCAAAACGCCTTGCAGACCGATATGACATCGATCCCGTATAAGGGAACCGCCCCGGCTATGACCGATTTGATCGGCGGCCAGATTGACCTGATGTGTGACCAGACGACGAATACGACCCAGCAAATCGACGCCAAAAAGGTCAACGCCTACGCCGTGACCACGTCCAAGCGCTTGTCCACCGCCGCGCTCAAAGATTTGCCGACGATGCAAGAGTCGGGTTTCAGGGGCTTCGAAGTCACCATCTGGCACGGCCTGTACGCCCCCAAAGGGACGCCTGCTGACGTGATCGCAAAAATCAATGGCGCACTCAAAGCCGCGTTGAAAGATCCGGATTTCATGGCGAAGCAAGAGGCTTTGGGTGCAGTCATCATCACCGACCACCGCACCGATCCTGCCGACCACAAGAAGTTCGTGGCTTCAGAAATCGCCAAGTGGGGCCCTGTGATTTCCGCTGCCAAGGAATATATCGACTAGCTTGTCGACGCTGCGGCCTCGCAAAAGGGCCCTGATTGCTATTCGGCAATCAGGGCCTTTTGACTATGGAGAATGCCCCAATGGCTCCCAAGACACCAGCCACCATGGACCCAGAACCCGGTGCCAGGCCGCATGTTTTGGCGGCCGCCATGCTGCTGAGTGTCGTATTCGGCTCCTTGCACGCGTTCAGTGCACTCATGCTGCCCCTGCAGTCGCAGTACCAATCCGACCGCGCCAGCATCAGCTTTGCGTATGCCTTGGCCATTCTTTGCCTGACCGGCGGCGTTTTTGTGAGCCGCTGGGTTGTGCCGGGCCTGGGCGCGCGCGCCGCAGCGGCGCTGTGCGGCGTCCTGGGAGCGGCCGGTTTGATGGGGGTGGCGCGCGGCAGTTCTCTGGCGGTTTTGTGGGTGGGCTATGGGCTGGTGTTCGGCGGCGTGAGCGGTGTGGCCTACAGCCTCTTTCTTGACCGTGCCGCCAAGGCCTTACCAGCCAGTCCCGGCTTTGCCATCGGGCTGGTCACGGCGGTCTATGGCGCGGGTGCCGCCATATGTGCGCAGTGGGCGGCCTGGATGTTGAAAGACGGCTCAGTCAGCGCGTTGGTGCAATGGCTGGCCATCGCCCTGTTAGCTGCTTGCGCCGTGGCGGCTGCCGGGTTCGGGTCGGATACTCCGACAGCGGCGCATCAATCGCTTCACGCCGGGAGCGGGCCCAAGACTCCTGCATTCGGCATAGGCTTTTTTTGGGTGGTTTATTTCCTGGGTGCCACTGGCGGTTTGATGGCCATAGCCCACGCCGTTCCGATTGTCGATGCGCTGGGGCGCGCGGATGATCTGGCGCCCCTGGCACCCACCCTGAATGCGCTGGGTAATGTCCTGGGATGCCTTGGAGGTGGTCTGCTGGTGGACAGAATGGGTCCGCGGCGCTCGCTCCTTGTGCCGGTGGCGTTTTTGGCGATGTCGTTGTGCACGCTTGCGTTCACCGTGAATCCGGTGGTCGCACTGGCTGGTTTGTGCGCCTGCGGCATGGCCTACGGAGCCCTTATTTCCGCCATTCCTTTGGTGTTGCGGCTTCGTTTCGGGGTGGCTGGGTTCAACAAGGCCTTTGGCCTGGTTTTTACCGCTTGGGGAAGCGCCGGATTGCTTGGGCCCTTTGCCGCCGGAGTGCTATACGACCAGACAGGCGACTACCGACTGGGTCTGGCTCTGGCAGCGGGCTCTGCCGCCGCAGCCCTGGGCCTGCTGTGGATGGCGCCCGACCTTTTCCGCTCCCCGAATCCGGAAACCGCTCCCCCGGGCTCTGCCTGACCGGCCCCGGGCGGCCGCTTTGTATAATCCTTTGCTTCGCAGCGCTTTTGTGGCTCCGCGGCGAAGTTCTATCTCCCACCTAAGAGGCTCCCGCTAGTGGAGCGCCGACCGTGGAAAAGAGCCCGGCAAACCCCTCCTTTAAAGAGAGAAACTCATGTCAACTTTCAGCGCCAAACCCGCTGAGGTCGTGCACGAGTGGTTTGTGCTTGACGCGACCGATAAGGTCCTCGGTAGAGTAGCCAGCGAAGTTGCTCTCCGTTTGCGCGGCAAACACAAGGCCATTTACACGCCTCACGTCGATACCGGAGACTACATTGTGGTCGTCAACGCAGCCAAGCTGCGCGTGACCGGTGCCAAATCCCTGGATAAGGTCTACTACCGCCATTCCGGCTACCCCGGCGGTATCACGGCAACCAATTTCCGTGACATGCAAGCCAAGTTTCCCGGGCGTGCTCTGGAAAAAGCCGTCAAAGGCATGCTGCCCAAAGGCCCACTTGGCTACGCCATGATCAAAAAACTCAAGGTCTATGGAGGTGCCGAGCACCCCCATACCGCCCAACAGCCCAAAGTGCTGGAAATTCCAGGAGTGACCTCATGATTGGTGAATGGAACAACGGAACCGGTCGCCGCAAATCCAGCGTTGCGCGCGTTTTTCTGAAAAAAGGCAGCGGCAAGATCACCGTGAATGGCAAAGACATCGAGGCGTTTTTCGGGCGCCAAACTTCGATCATGATTTGCAAGCAGCCTTTGTTTTTGACCAACCATGCTGAAACTTTTGACATCATGGTTAACGTCGCCGGCGGCGGCGAATCCGGTCAAGCTGGCGCAACCCGCCACGGCATCACCCGCGCGCTGATTGACTATGACGCCAGCCTCAAGCCTGCGCTGAGTCAAGCAGGCTTTGTAACCCGCGATGCACGCGAGGTCGAGCGTAAGAAGATCGGTTTGCACGGTGCGCGCCGCCGCAAGCAGTTCTCCAAACGCTGATTTACTGCGCGTTTGCAGCAAACCGCCCCGGTTCACAGCTTGGGCGGTTTTTTTATCTTTTCACTATGCGACTACGCCTTCTACGCCGCCGTTTGACGATAAGCGCGCCCCGCATGATGGTGCGCAGCGCCTTCCCGTGGCCTATCCGCTGGGCATTGGCGGCTGCCATGATCGGCTTTTGTGCGGCAATCGGGGTGTGGGCTTTTGATTTCGGTCGGGAGATCGCGGGTATCGAGGGCGGTACACAGGCCGAGCTCATGCGTTTGCGCACGCAGCTTGCGGCGCTGAGCACCGAATTGCAAAGCGCCCGACAACAGCGCGACGAGGCCCAATCGGTGGCGAATACCGCCAACACCTTGATCACGACGGAGAAGGCTTCATCGGAAAAGATGCTGTCCCAGGTCAAGTCCCTGGAAGATGAAAATCGTCGATTGAAAGATGACTTGGGATTTTTTGAGAAGTTGGCGCCCTCGGCCGGCGCGGACGGGGTAACGATCCGCGCCTTGCAGGCTGAGCCGCAGCCCGATGGCAAAATCCGCTGGCAGGTATTGCTGATTCAAGCCAGAAAGAACCCCAATGAATTTGCGGGTAATCTGGAAGTCGTTTTTTCCGGGTCGCTCAACGGAAAACCCTGGGCTAACCCCATTTCGGTGGCAGATGGTTCGGGCAACGTACCCGTGAAGATGGGGCAGTATGCTCGGCTGGAGGGCCTCTATGAAGTGCCTGCGCAGGTCGTGGTGAAAAGCATCACTATTAAATTGTTTGAAGGCGGCAAACTCCGAGCGACGCAGTCGGCGCGTTTGCAACCATGATGACTGAAAGGTCCGGATCCTATGTTCAATAAGAAAAAACAACCACCGCTCAAAAGTCTGATCGCTGCGGGCACGCACCTTTTGGGTGATATGGTCTTTTCGGAGGGCCTGCGTGTGGAATGCCAAGTCACAGGAAACCTGACTGCTCAGGAAGCCAGTGCCAGCATTCTTGTCATCGCGGAAACGGCGGTGGTCGATGGCAACATCGGTGCCGATCACATCATCATCAATGGCACAGTCAACGGGTCGGTGCACGCCAAAATGCTTTTGGAGCTGCAACCGAAAGCCCGGATTCGCGGTGACGTGACCTATGGCGCATTGGAGATGCATGAAGGCGCCTTGATTGACGGCCGTCTGACGCCCTTGTTGCCCGAAGAAAAACACGCACTCAAGTTGGCGGCAAGCAACGCCTAGGCTCTGTGCGGCCCTTCCTGCTGGAATAGCCCCGCCTGATTCAGGGCGTTTGTTGCCGCAGGATAATTCTTGAGCATTTTGCTGTACTATTTCCTCATCGTCATTTTTCTCTGGATCTGCCCATGAGCGCTCTCGCCCAAACCCCTGAACTTGAAATGCCCGCTCCTATCGTTTTTACGGACAGCGCGGCGGCCAAAGTTGCTGATTTGATTGCTGAGGAGGGAAATCCGGAACTGAAACTACGGGTTTTTGTCCAAGGCGGCGGTTGCTCAGGTTTTCAATATGGATTTACCTTTGACGAAATTACCAACGAAGACGACACGACCATGAGCAAAAATGGCGTCTCATTGTTGATTGACGCCATGAGCTACCAGTATCTTGTAGGTGCAGAAATTGACTACAAAGAAGATTTGCAAGGCGCGCAATTCGTCATCAAAAACCCCAACGCCACCACAACCTGCGGTTGCGGCTCCTCTTTCTCAACCTGATCCCACACCCGGCGTTTATGCCGGGTAGCGGGCGCCCAGTATCCGCGCCCCTAGCGCGCCTGTGACATCCGGGTTGCTGGCTACCAGCCCATGGTCATGCCTGTATGCCAGCCAGGCAAATGCGCAGGCTTCTACCTGTTGGGCGGGGAGCCCCCATGCGTCGGATGCTGTAAGCGTCCGTTTTGGCATCAGGGCACGCAAGCGCTCCATGAGATAGCCGTTACGTAAGCCTCCGCCGCATACGATCACCGTCTGCACGGGATTGCCCTCCAGCGCATGGGCAACCCCCCAGGCACTCAGCTCCGTCAGGGTTGCTTGCACATCCTGCGCTTTAATCGCACCAATCCGCTCGAGGTGCTGAACCACCCACGTGGCGTTGAACAAGTCCCGCCCGGTGCTTTTGGGGCCCTTGATATGAAAAAACGGCTCAGTCTGCATCGCTGCCAATAGATCGGCACGCACCTTGCCGCTGCGCGCCCATGCGCCGTTTGCATCGAAATCGCTACCTGTGTGTTGCCGGCACCATTGATCCAGCAGGGTATTGGCCGGTCCGCAGTCGAAACCCATCAGCGGGGTGGTGGGCGCGGCCGGCAGCAGCGTCAGGTTGGCAATTCCGCCCAGATTGAGTACGGCCCGCGTTTCTTCTGGCGAAGCGAACAGCGCCTGGTGGAAGGGCGGTACCAGCGGTGCGCCTTGGCCACCAGCCGCGACATCGCGGCTGCGGAAATCGGCAATCACATCGATGCCGCACAGTTCCGCAAGCTGAGCGGCTTGGTTGATTTGCAGTGTGTAACCGGTGCCACCGTCCAGCCTTGGCAGGTGGCGCACGGTTTGTCCATGTGCCCCGATGGCGGCGATCAGGTGCCGGGGCGTGCCGCTGCGCTCCAGAAGATCCTGGATAACCTCGTTGTAGAGCCGGGCCAGCGCGTTTGCGGCCAGCGCAGCGCGGTGCAACTCGTTATCGCCTGGTACGTTCAGGGTATGGAAAGCCTCGCGCAACGACGGCGGCAATGGGCGCTCTGCGTGGGCTATTACCCGGACCGGGGTATCCGAAAAATCAGCCAGTACCCCATCCACCCCGTCCAGCGAGGTTCCCGACATCAGGCCGATGTAAAGGTGCGCTGCCGTCACAAAATGAAATGGAGCCGCGCAACAGTTGGCGCGTGCGGATTTATTGGGCGCTGGCTTGGTTGACCAGGCCGGCGGCGGCCAGTTGCGTCTTGGCTGCCGCAGCCTGCTCCAAGAACGCTGCCCGCAGAGCACCACCCACAGGTGCGCTGGGGGCGCTTTGGGCGAACTTTTGCGGATCCTGGTGAACCCCGTTTACCCGGAATTCAAAATGAAGGTGCGGGCCAGTCGCCCACCCGGTTGCGCCCACGAGGCCGATGGTCTGGCCCTGGCTGATTTTTTCGCCGGTGTGAACCAGCAGTTTGCTCAAATGCGCATAGACCGTGGTCTGGCTGGCGTTGTGCTGAACAAAGACCACGTTGCCGTATCCGTTTTGCAGGCCAGCAAATGACACCACCCCATCCGCGACTGTTCGCGCTGGGGTGCCCACTGCGGCACCGTAGTCCACACCCAGATGGGCGCGCCAGGTCTGCAAAATTGGGTGAAAACGCATCGCGAATCCGCTGGTAACCCGGGAAAACTCCATGGGCGAGCTCAGGAAAGCGCGGCGCAAACTGTCGCCCTGCGGGGTGTAGTAAGCACCCTTGTCCTTCGCGTCGTGCGGGTTTTTAAACCACACGGCCTGGAAAGATTTGCCGCTGGTGATGAATTCAGAACTCAGAACACGGCCCACGCCCAGCGCTTCGCCGTCACCTTGCAGGATTTCGTAAACCACGGAAAAACGGTCACCTTTTTGCAGTCGGTGAAAGTCCAGGTCGCCGGAGAAAATCTCGGCCATCTGGATCGCTACCCCGTCGGGTACTTTGGCCTCTTCGGTTGCCGCGAACAAGGTGCTGCTGATCGTGCCGCTGCCCAGGCGTATGCCAGGTGCCAAAGGCAATGTTTCGGTTGTGGAGGCAAATGTGTCTTCGTTTTTGCGCAAGGTCCAGCGCGCGAATGTGGTGTCGGAATTGATCCAGCGCGCTGTTATTTCCGTAAGCCGTTTGCCATCTTGGGCCTGCGCCACCACGGTGCGTCCCAGGCGTCCGAGTACTTCTTTGCAAAAAACCGGGTCGTTGCGCAGCGCCTGCAGTGCTACCGGATCCGATAAGCCCAGCCGCTTGAGTAGTGCTTCGGGGCTGTCGTTAAGGCGACTTTGTGTGGTGCGGTAGAGATATTGGGTGTGTTCTGCGAGGGCTTCGATTTGGGTGTCTATGGCCAAAGTCGGTACCGACTCAAGAACCTGCCGTGTGGAAATCCGAGATTCGTCGGCATTCAGATTCGCCACCGCAAAAGTAGCGCCTGCCCCACCCAATGCAAATGCCGCCACGATGGCCGCGAGGCGCTGCGGGTAGTGGCGCACCCATTCCGCCGCCCCGGCCTGTATCAGGTCCAGTTTTTCAAACCAGCGGTCAATCATGGGCGTACTCCGGTAGCAAAGCCGCGTGCGGCAGGGGGTGCAGGGCTAAAATGGAATGGCTCAGCGTCGTGCCGTGAACCACTGCGGAGTATATCCAAGCGCCGTTTTTCCTCCCGCCCTATGACCTCTATTGATTCCCTGAACTCCAGCCCCGCCATGCCTGCGCTTTCTGCAGGGGTGGAACACGCTTTGGCGGTGACACTGCGTGGCTGTGAAGAGCTGATTCCGCAGGCGGATTGGGTCAAGAAGTTGCAAAAGTCAGAGGCCACGGGCATACCGCTGCGCATCAAACTCGGACTGGATCCGACCGCACCCGACATCCACATTGGCCACACCGTCGTGCTCAACAAAATGCGCCAACTGCAGGATCTGGGCCACACCGTGATCTTTTTGATCGGCGACTTCACCAGCATGATTGGTGACCCGTCTGGCCGTAACAGCACGCGTCCGCCCTTGACCGCTGAACAAATCAAACTGAACGCCGAGACCTATTACAAGCAGGCCAGCCTGGTTCTAGATCCTGCCAAAACCGAGATCCGCTACAACAGCGAATGGAGCGATCCGCTGGGTGCGCGCGGCATGATCCAGCTCGCCAGCCGCTACACCGTGGCCCGCATGATGGAGCGCAACGACTTCCATGACCGGTTCAAGGCCGGCCAGTCCATCAGCGTGCACGAGTTTTTGTACCCGCTGATGCAGGGTTACGACAGCGTGGCGCTCCAGAGCGATTTGGAGTTGGGCGGTACCGACCAAAAATTCAACCTTCTGATGGGACGTCATCTGCAAGCTGAATATGGGCAGGAGCCCCAGTGCATCCTGACCATGCCCCTGTTGGAGGGCACCGATGGCGTGGACAAAATGTCCAAGAGTAAGAACAACTACATCGGCATTTCGGAAGAGCCCAACACCATGTTCGCCAAGGTCATGGGCATTTCCGATGTGCTCATGTGGCGCTGGTACACGCTGCTGAGCTTCCACAGCGAATCACGCATTGCCGCTCTCAAGGCCGAAGTGGACGGCGGGCGCAACCCGCGCGACGCCAAGGTGGCTCTGGCCAAAGAAATCACCGCGCGATTCCACAGCGTCGCCGCTGCCGACGCGGCCGAGCAGGACTTTGTCAACCGCAGCAAGGGTGGCATCCCGGACGAGATCGCCGAGATCAGCCTGCCGCTGGGGTCGGACGGCGCGGCGCACACCATCGCCGCGCTGCTCAAGTCCACCGGCCTGGCCGCGAGCACCGGCGAGGGCAACCGCCTGATTGATGGCGGCGGGGTGCGCGTGGACAGCCAGGTGGTCAGCGACAAAGGCCTCAAGCTCGGCGCGGGCACCTATGTGCTGCAGGTCGGCAAGCGCAAGTTCGTGCGCCTCACCCTGGCCTGATTCGGCATGCTGGCGCTTATACAGCGGGTGCGCCGCGCCAGCGTCAGCATTGACGGGTCGGTGGTCGGGCAGATTGGCGCCGGTCTGCTGGTGCTGTTGTGTGCCGAGCAGGGCGACACTCCGGCGCAGGCCGACAAGCTCCTGGCCAAAATCCTCAAGTTGCGCATCTTCAGCGACGCGCAGGGCAAGATGAACCGCTGCGTCCAAGATCTGGACGGCGAGGGACTCCATGGCGGCCTGCTCCTGGTGAGCCAGTTCACACTGGCTGCCGACACCACAGGCGGCAACCGCCCCAGCTTTACCCAGGCCGCCGCCCCCGACGTGGGCCGCGCCCTGTACGAACACTTTGTCCAGCAGGCGCGCAGCGCGCACAGCGCGGTGGCCACTGGCGTATTTGCCGCCGATATGCAGGTGGAGCTGGTCAACGACGGGCCGGTGACGATTCCGATGCGGGTGGCGGCGGGCGCGTGAAGGGGCGATGGGTTTTGCCTCGCATTGAACTGACCCATTCAAAATCCACTTGTCCTTCGCAAGGAAGAACAGCTCGCCAGCCTCGACCCGCATGTTGCTGATGTGGAGCGAGCCTGGGATTTGGAAATTCGCAAACGGGTTGCCGAAGTGGATCAGGGCTTGGTCGAGCTTGCGTGAAATGCATAAATTGATGGCAACTACGAGTGCTACGATGGGTGCCCTTCAACCCATTGCCCCGCGCCATGCCACTCGTCACCCTGACCGTTTGCAAGCCCCAACCCGCAGCCTTCAAGTCCACCGTGCTGGACGCCGTCCATACCGCGCTGGTCGCCTCGGGGGTGCCGCTGACCGACAAATTCCAGCGCGTCATCGAACTCCCGCCGGAAGATTTCCGCTTCGACCTCAGCTACCCTGACCTTCAAACCCCGCGCGGGCAGGATTTTGTGCTGATTGAAATACTGTGGTCGGTAGGCCGCAGCGTCAAAGTCAAACGCAAGCTGCTGACCGAACTGATGTCCCTGCTGGCCGATTCAGGCCTGAACCCTGAACATGTGATGGTGGTGTTCAAGGAAACGGCTTGGGAGAACTGGGCGTTTGGTGGGGGGAGGGTGATTCATGGGTAAGCCTATTCCCTCGGGTTGTGTTGAGTGAAGAGTCCAAGCGGCTTGGAATGCAATACCCCCGATTTTTCAACTCTGACTCATATGCTTCCCGTCGACCTCCAAACCTCCGCCCAATCCAGCATCCTCTGCTGGCTAGCCACTGTGGACGCAGACGGCCAGCCCAATGTGTCGCCCAAGGAGATGTTCACGGTCTTTGACCCCGAACATCTGGTCATCGCCAATATCGCGTCCCCCACCAGCGTGCGCAATATCGCGGTTAACCCGCGCGTGTGCGTGAGCTTTGTGGATGTGTTTGTGCAAAAGGGCTTCAAGGTCTTGGGCACGGCCCGCAAT
>CANFHZ010000024.1 GCA_947446885.1 Comamonadaceae bacterium | reverse complement strand
GCGCTGGAGGACAACTCGTCGCCGTGCATGGCGGCCACCACCATCACCCGCACAGCAGCGCCCTGATGGGGTATGTCGCGGGCGTAAATGCCCCTGCCTTGCACCGTGCGCTGTGGCGCCAACTGCAGACCGGCTTGCAGGCAGCGGGCGACTGTGACCAAAGGAATCCTCGACGCCCAATCGGCACATAAACGTTCATTGCCCACAGGGACCGGGCGGCGCGGGTGCCCATCGGGCACCCCGGCTGCGTACAAAACGGGGCCGGGGGTACACAGAATCAGCAGCCACAGAAGCATCCGCAGCGGCAGGTGCCGCGTATCAGCCATGGTCGCTGAATTGTTCCTTTACCTGCAAGACCTGCGGCCACTGGCTCAGCATGGCCTCCACGCAACGCGGGTCAAAGTGCGTGCCGGCACCTGCACGCAAATGGTCTGCCGCCGCTTCAACCGTCCAGGCTTTTTTGTAAGGCCGCTCCGAGGTCAGCGCATCAAACACATCGGCCACCGCGACGATGCGGCCGTTCAGCGGGATGGCTTCGCCAGCCAGGCCGTTGGGGTAGCCGCTGCCGTCGAATTTCTCGTGGTGGCTGAGGGCGATTTCGGCCCCCGCTTGCAGCACGCGTGACTGGCTGTTGCGCAGCAGTTCGTAGCCGTAGGTGGCGTGCTGCTTCATGATTTCGAATTCATCCGGGTCGAGCTTGCCGCCCTTGAGCAAAATCCGGTCCGGAATTGCGACTTTGCCAATGTCGTGCATGGCCGACGCATCGACCAACAGTTCCTGGTGCGCGGTGTCCAGACCCAGGCCCTTGGCAATCAATTGCGCGTAGTGCGCCATACGCTGAATGTGGCTGCCCGTGGTGCCGTCGCGGTACTCGGCAGCCTTGGCCAGATAGATCAGGGTTTCGCGTTCACGCGAGCGGATCTCGGCGGTAGCCCGTTCCACCTCGGCCGCCAGCCACGCGGCCCGGTCAGCCAGCGCAAGCTGAGCCGCATTGAGCGCCAGCATGTGTTTGGCACGCGCCAGAAACTCCAGGGGATCTACCGGTTTGGGCAGGAAGTCACTGGCACCGGTTTCCAGTGCCTGGTAGCAAATGTCCTTGTCCTCGTTGGCGGTGATCATCACGATGGGCGTGCTGCGGGAGGCCGGCATGCCGCGCACGCGCGCGATGAACTCCAGACCATCGAGCTGCGGCATCATGTAATCCACCACCACCAGACCAACCGGGTTGTGCGCCAACCATTCCAGCGCTGCCATCGGATCGGTAAAGCCGTGGGCTTCGCAGTTTTCAAGCCTTTTGGCGATGGAGACCAGCAACTGCAGATTGAGCGCGGTGTCATCAACAATCAGGATGTTTTGCTTCATCGCCGGATCCTGGCTTTAGGGGGTGGCGTCCGCAGGCGGCATGTAGCGCGCGCGCAGCAGGTTTTTCTGAACCTTGCCCATGGCGTTGCGCGGTAGTTCGTCAACCACGTAACAGCGCTTGGGCACTTTGAAGCGGGCCACCAGCCCTTTGAGCCGGGCCAGCAGGTCGGCCGCATCCAGCCGCACGCCGGGCTTGGGGATGACCACCGCCACGCCGACTTCACCGAAATCCGCATCCGGCACCCCGACGATGGCAGTCTCGGCCACGCCGGGCAAGGCATTCATAAAACCCTCGATCTCGGCCGGGTAGACGTTGTAGCCGCCGCTGATGTACAGGTCTTTGCTACGGCCCACGATGCTGACAAAGCCTTGGGCATCGACCAGCCCCACATCGCCGGTTTTGAAAAAGCCATCCGCAGTGAACTCTTCGGCGGTTTTTTCCGGCATGCGCCAGTAGCCCGCAAACACGCTGGGGCCGCTGACTTCAATGCCGCCGACCTCACCTGTGGGCTGTGGGATGCCGTCGGGCCCGGCCACGCGCAAACGCAGGCCGGGCAAGGGCAAACCGACCGTGCCGCCGCGCCGCGCCGTGGGCTGCCCCACCCCGTTGGGGTGGTAGGGATTGGAGGTCAGCATCAGGGTCTCACTCATGCCGTAGCGCTCCAAAATCGTATGGCCCGTGCGCTCCTGCCACTGGGCGAAGGTCTCCAGCAAAAGGGGCGCAGAACCGGCCACAAACAGCCGCATGGAGGCGGTGGCCTGGTGGCTCAAAGCGGGTTCGGCCAGCATGCGGGTGTAGAGCGTGGGCACGCCCATGAATACCGTGGCCTGTGCCATCAGCGCGATCGCCCGGCGCGGCTCAAAGCGGTTCATCCACAACATGGTGCTGCCGTTGAGCAGCGCGCCGTGGATGGCGACAAACAGACCGTGAACATGGAAGATAGGCAGCGCATGTATCAGCACGTCGTTCGGCTGCCAGGCCCAGTATTTTTTGAGCACCTGTGCATTGCTGAGCAGGTTGCCGTGGCTGAGCATCGCGCCTTTGCTGCGCCCGGTGGTACCGCTGGTATACAAAATGGCGGCCAGATCGCCTGGTGCGCGCGCAGCGGGCTGGTGCACATCGCTGTGCTGTGCTGCGCGCTCCAGCAGGCTGCCGGTACGGTCCTCATTCAGGGTGAAAACATATTGCACGCCGCGGGCAAAGGCCTGCTTGCTGATGGCCCCGAAACGGGCCGATGCGCAGACCACAACGGCCGGTGCGGCATTTTCAATAAAGTAATCGAGCTCGGCGCTCTGGTAGGCGGTATTGAGCGGCAGATACACCAGCCCGGCACGCAAGGTAGCCAGGTACACCACCATGGCTTCGACCGATTTCTCGACCTGCACCGCCACCCGCGAGCCCGCAGGCACATCCAGCGAATCCAGAAGGTTGGCCACCATCGCAGTCGCCCGATCCAGATCACGCCAGCTGTACACCAGCCCGTCTTCCGTCTGGACCGCAGGCGCCTCCAAATCGGCGGGAAAGGCAGCCCGCAGCGCGACAAAAACATTCATATTCAGTTTTGCTTCCAAGGAAATCACGCATCCGCATGGGTGGCCTGTGCACGGCGACCAGCCCACCACCACAAACCGACCCCGGCCAACACCATGGGCACGCACAACCACTGCCCCATGCTCAAGCCCAAACCCAGCAGACCCAGGTGCGCATCAGGCTCCCGGAAGAACTCTACCGCGAAGCGCAAGACCCCGTAGCCCACCAGAAACGCGGCCGACACCCGCGCCCGCGCCGGACCGCGGCGCGCGTACCACCACAGCAACACAAACAGAAGCAAACCTTCCAGCAGCAGCTGGTATATCTGCGACGGATGGCGCGGCGCATCTCCGGCCCCCGCAAACACCATGCCCCAGGGCAGGTCCGGACTGGCCACCCGGCCCCAGAGTTCGCCGTTGATGAAATTGCCCAAACGGCCACAGGCAAGCCCGGTCGGCACACAGGGCGCGACAAAGTCTGCCACCTCCCAAAACGAGCGTCCCCGCGCAAGCGCAAAACCGGCCATCGCCAGGATCACGCCCAGCAGGCCGCCATGGAAGGCCATACCGCCTTTCCAGACTGCCAGAATTTCCAAGGGGTTGTGGGCATAGTACGACGGCTGGTAAAAAAGACAGTAGCCGATGCGCCCGCCCAGCACCACGCCCAACACACCCCAAAACAGAAAATCTTCCACGTCGGAGGGGCTCCAGGCGGTCTGCGGTGGCATGTGCACAAAGGGGGGGTGCCGTAAGCGCAGCTTGCCCAGCAGCAGGAACAGGCCAAACGCCGCCAGATAGGTAATGCCGTACCAGTGCACCGCCAAGGGACCGATTTGCAGGGCGATGGGGTCGATTTGGGGGTGCATCAGCATGGGGCTATTGTGCCCGCGCCCGTAAAATCTCCGGCTTACCCTGCATCCCAACCCGGCACTGCCGCAGCACCATGACCGATAACTCCCGCCCCCTCCTGCCCATCAACCGCCGCAGCGCCAACATCACGGAGGGTAAGTCACGCGCGCCCAACCGCTCGATGTACTACGCCATGGGCTACGAAGAAGCCGACTTCAAAAAACCCATGGTGGGCGTGGCGAACGGACACAGCACCATCACACCCTGCAACAGCGGCCTGCAAAAGCTGGCTGATGCGGCGATTGCCGGGATCGAGGAAGCCGGCGGCAACGCCCAGGTCTTTGGCACACCCACCATCTCGGACGGCATGGCCATGGGCACCGAGGGTATGAAGTACAGCCTGGTCAGCCGCGAGGTGATCTCCGACTGCATCGAAACCTGCGTGCAAGGCCAGTGGATGGACGGCGTAGTGGTCATTGGCGGTTGCGACAAAAACATGCCCGGCGGATTGATGGGCATGCTGCGCGCCAATGTACCGGCGATTTATGTCTATGGCGGGACCATTTTGCCGGGCAGCTACAAGGGCCAGGATCTGAATATCGTCAGCGTATTTGAAGCCGTAGGCCAGAACGCCGCGGGCAATTTGAGCGATTTTGACCTGCACGAAATCGAGCAACGCGCCATTCCCGGCCCCGGTTCCTGCGGCGGCATGTACACGGCCAACACCATGTCCAGCGCCTTTGAGGCCCTGGGCATCTCGCTGATCTACTCCAGCACCATGGCCAATCCCCATGACGAGAAGCTGAATTCAGCCAAAGCCTCGGCCAAGGTATTGATTGAGGCCATCAAAAAAGACATCAAGCCGCGTGACATCGTGACGCGCAAATCGATTGAGAACGCAGTCGCGGTGATCATGGCCACAGGGGGCTCCACCAACGCGGTGCTGCACTTTTTGGCGATTGCCCATGCGGCAGGCGTGGAGTGGACGATTGAGGACTTTGAGCGCGTGCGCGTGAAAACCCCCGTCCTCTGCGACCTCAAGCCCAGTGGCAAATACCTGGCGGTGGACCTGCACCGCGCCGGCGGCATCCCGCAGGTGATGAAGACTTTGCTGGCAGCTGGACTCCTGCACGGCGACTGCCTGACGATCACCGGTCAGACGGTGGCCGAGGTGCTCAAAGACATTCCCGACGCACCCCGTGCGGACCAGGACGTGATCCGCCCCATCACCAAGCCGATGTACGCCCAGGGCCATTTGGCGATTCTCAAAGGCAACCTCTCGCCCGAAGGCTGCGTGGCCAAGATCACCGGCCTGAAAAAGCCGGTGATGACCGGCCCGGCGCGCGTGTTTGACGACGAGCAATCCGCCCTGAAAGCCATTTTGGCGGGGCAGATCGTTGCTGGCGACGTGATGGTGCTGCGCTACCTCGGCCCCAAAGGCGGCCCGGGCATGCCCGAAATGCTGGCGCCCACTGGTGCGCTCATCGGTGCCGGTTTGGGCGAAAGCGTGGGCCTGATTACCGATGGCCGCTTCTCCGGCGGCACCTGGGGTATGGTGGTCGGCCATGTCGCACCCGAGGCCGCAGTAGGCGGCACGATTGCGCTGATCCATGAAGGTGACTCCATCACCATCGACGCCCATACCCTGCTGCTGCAACTCAATGTGCCGGACGCTGAAATCGCCCGCCGCCGCGCCGCTTGGAAAGCGCCCGCTCCCCGCTACATGCGCGGCGTGCAAGCCAAGTTCGCCTTCAATGCCTCCACCGCCAGCAAAGGCGCGGTGCTGGACGACTATTGAACCCATGCTGTGGCGCGGTGTTCTGCTGATAGCAGGGCTGCTCGGGATTGCCCAGGCCCACGGCAGCGAAGCGCTGGCGCAGGCAAACCACTGCCTGTCCTGCCACGCGATGGACAAGAAAGTGGTGGGGCCGGCTTTTCGCGACGTGGCCCGTAAATACGCCGGCGACACGCAAGCCCCGCAAAGGCTAGCCGCCAAAGTGATTGCCGGTGGCAACGGCTCCTGGGGCGTGGTCTATATGCCGGCCAACAAACAGATCAGCCCCGCGCAGGCCCGTCTTTTGGTGGATTGGATCTTGGCCTTGAAATAGGTTTTTGGTGGGTGCGATCTGCGGTGGCAGGCGGACGCGCCGGATAGTTTTGTTGAATAAAAAAAAGGTTTTCGTATGACTTCGTTGAAAAACTATGTACTCGCCGCTGTGCTGGGTCTGCTGGCTGTGGTGGCGCTGGCGGTGCCGTGGTACTCGTCACGCACGCTGGATGCCGAGCTAAAGGCCTACGCCGATGGCGCACGCCAGGGTGATTTGGTGGTGCGCAAGCTTTCGCACCAGGCCGGACTGTTCACGTCCAGCGGCAACATCGAATTCCAACTGCGCGACAGCTGCGCGGCCGATTCGGCGCAGGATCCATCGAGTTTTTCGGTCGAGTACGTGGTCAGCCACTTGCCATCACCGCAAGGGATTTTCCAGTTCGAATGGTCGGTTCTGCCCCAGGGAAATACTGCGGCAGCGATCGAAAAAGTCATTGGCCCCGGCAAGAAGCTCAGCGGAACAGGCGCGCTGGGATATGGCGGTCTGCTGAAGGCGGATATGGACGTGCCCGAGCTGAACTTTTCCCACGAGGGTGTGGCTTTTCAGATCACACCATCCAAGGGCACCTTGCGTGCGGACAAAACCGCTGCCCAATTCGTCTGGAACCTGCAGCGCTTTGTGGCGCGCGGCAACGGTGACGCGCTGGATGTGAAGAACCTCAGCCTGAACATGGACCTCAAGGACCGCGCGCTGGGAACCGGCACCATCGTCCTGGACATTGGCGGTATGAGCACGGCCTCGGTGTCCATGGAAGGTCTGCAACTGCGCAGCGAAACCACCGAAAGCAAAGACAGGCTGGACTCCAAGGTCAGCGAGTCGGTGCGCGTCCTGAATGTGATGGGCCAGTCGCTCAAAGACCTGGCCCTGGAAGCCAGCGTCACCGGCCTACATGCCCCCAGCGTTCGCACGCTGCTGGAAATCGGCAAGGCGACCTGCGGCTTTGGCAATATGACGGCCGACGAATCACAAAAAGTCCGCAAGGCCGTTGAAACCATGCTGACCAGCGGCATGTCGGTCGGCATCCCCACGCTCAAGGGCAGCGGCGAAGGCGGACAGGTCAGCGCCAATATGGTGCTGGAACTGCTGCCCTCCAGCGACGGCACGATTGCACTGGAGAAGCACCTGCGCTCATCCGGCGCGCTCAGCATTACCGGAACGCTGCTCAATCAGGGTCAAACCGAGATGGCCCTGGCCACCGGCTTTGCCAGCAAAGTACCCGATGGACTGAAAGCCAGCTACTCCTACCAGGACGGTTTGCTCACAATCAGCAACAAGACACTGGATGGCGGCGCAGTCAAAACCGCACTGGCGCAGGCAGACCGGATGATCCACGGCTTTCTGCACCCCGAGAGGAAAGCAGCAGCCAATGCGCTGGAAGAGCTGATGGAGGAAGCCGACATGCCCGCTGCTGCCGCTCCCGCACCTGCCGCCGCCCCGGCGCAGTAAGCCCAAGGCCGCGAGGCATCGCGCACGGGCTTTTGTAGCCCCTGCGTGGATCAGCAGGCCTAGTAAGCCTGGCCCAACTGGTCCAGGATGGCCGGGTTTTCCAGTGTCGAGGTGTCTTGCGTGATGGCCTCGCCCTTGGCCAGTGAACGCAGCAGGCGGCGCATGATCTTGCCGCTGCGGGTCTTGGGCAGGTTCTCGCCAAAGCGGATGTCCTTGGGCTTGGCGATCGGGCCGATTTCTTTGGCAACCCAGTCGCGCAGCTCTTTGGCGATGGCTTTTGCCTCATCACCGTTGGGGCGGGGGCGCTTGAGCACGACAAAGGCACAGATCGCCTCACCCGTCATGGCATCGGGGCGACCCACTACCGCAGCCTCGGCAACCAGGTCGGTCTTGGAGACCAGGGCGGACTCGATTTCCATGGTACCCATGCGGTGGCCTGAGACATTCAGCACATCGTCGATGCGCCCGGTGATGCGGAAGTAACCCCGGTCGGCGCTGCGTACTGCGCCGTCGCCGGCCAGGTACAGCGTGCCGCCCATTTCCTCGGGGAAGTAACTCTTTTTGAAACGCTCGGGGTCGTTCCAGATCGTGCGGATCATGCTTGGCCAGGGGCGCTTGACCACCAGAATACCGCCGGTTCCGTTGGGAATATCGTTGCCCGCTTCATCGACGATAGCGGCCATGATGCCCGGCAGCGGCAGCGTGCAACTGCCTGGCACCAGCGGCGTGGCACCCGGCAGCGGCGTGATCATGTGGCCTCCGGTCTCCGTCTGCCAAAAGGTATCCACAATGGGGCAGCGCTCGCCACCCACGTGCTTGTGGTACCACATCCAGGCTTCTGGGTTGATGGGCTCGCCCACTGAACCGAGTATGCGCAAGCTGCTCAGATCCGAACGTGCGGGGTGTACTGCGGCATCCGACTCCGCAGCCTTGATCAGCGAACGGATGGCGGTTGGGGCGGTGTAGAAGACGCTGCACTTGTGGCGCTCGATCATCTGCCAAAAGCGCCCGGCGTTGGGGAAGGTGGGCACGCCTTCAAACACGATCTGCGTGGCTCCGGCGGCCAGCGGGCCGTAGGCCACATAGGTGTGGCCGGTGATCCAGCCGATGTCCGCGGTACACCAGAACACATCCGCAGGCTTGAGGTCAAAGGTCCAATCCATGGTCAGCTTGGCCCACAACAAATACCCTGCGGTCGCGTGCTGCACGCCCTTGGGCTTGCCGGTCGAGCCGGAGGTGTAGAGGATGAACAGCGGATGCTCGGCATCCACGGCCACGGGGGCGCACTCGGTGCTCTGGCCGGCCAGCGCCTGGGCAAATGTCTTGTCACGTCCGGCCACCATGGCGCAGGCGGTCGCCGTGCGCTCGTACACCAGCACGTTTTTGATGGTGTCGCAACCGCCCATGGCCAGGCCTTCGTCGACGATGGCTTTGAGGGGCAGCTCCTTGCCACCGCGCATCTGGTAGTTGGCGGTGATGACCGCGACTGCACCGGCGTCGATGATGCGTTCATTCAAGGCCTTGGCGGAAAAGCCGCCGAACACCACGCTGTGGGTCGCGCCGATGCGGGCGCAGGCCTGCATGGCAACCACGCCTTCCACCGTCATCGGCATGTAAATCAAAACGCGGTCGCCGCGCTGGATGCCGCATGCCTTGAGCGCATTGGCAAACTGGCTTACCCGGGCCAGCAGTTCCTTGTAAGTGACCCGGCTGACCGCGCCGTCATCGGCTTCAAAAATGATGGCGGTCTTGTTCTCGGTGGGCGTGCCCATGTGCCGGTCCAGGCAGTTGGCGCTGGCATTGAGCTGGCCGTCGTCAAACCAGCGGTAAAAGGGCGCGTTGGATTCATCCAGCGTGCGGGTGAAGGGCTTGTTCCAGACCAGGTTGTCGCGGGCCAGCGTGGCCCAAAAGCCCTCCAGATCGGCCTCGGCTTGGGCACACATGGCAAGGTAGCTGTCCATGCCGGAGATGCGCGCGGCAGCCACCGTTTCCGGACGGGGGTGGAAAACCCGGTTTTCGACCAGGACCGATTCAATCGCAGATGATGAAGTGCTCACGGATGTCTCTCCTCGAATAAATTTATGGCGCGCATGGTCGTAGCCTGCACTTACAAACTACTGACTAGCGCACCCGTTCGGCAAGCAGGTGCTTGGCTACACTCCGCGCAAACCAGCTTCAGCGCGCCTGCCGCCAATTTACACCCATGAGCACCACTATCCGCCAATCCGACCTGATCGAGTCTGTCGCCGCCGCGCTGCAGTACATCAGCTACTACCATCCCGCCGACTACATCGCCCATCTGGCGCGGGCCTACGCACGGGAGCAAAGCCCCGCCGCCAAAGACGCCATCGCCCAGATCCTGACCAACAGCAAGATGAGCGCCACCGGCCACCGGCCCATGTGCCAGGACACTGGCATCGTCAACGTATTTTTGAAAATCGGCATGGATGTGCGCTGGGAGGGCTTCAGCGGCAGCCTGGACGACGCCATCAACGAAGGCGTGCGCCGTGCCTACCAGCACCCGGGCAACACCTTGCGCGCCAGCGTGGTGGCGGACCCGGAGTTTCTGCGCAAAAACACCCAGGACAACACGCCCGCAGTGATCTTCACCGAGCTAGTTCCGGGCGACAAATTGGAAGTCACTGTGGCGGCCAAAGGCGGCGGCAGCGAAAACAAGAGCAAGCTGGTCATGCTCAACCCGGGTGACTCGGTGGTCGACTGGGTGCTCAAAACCGTGCCCACCATGGGCGCGGGTTGGTGCCCGCCGGGCATGCTGGGCATTGGCATCGGCGGCACTGCGGAGAAGGCAGCGCTGATGGCCAAGGAAAGTCTGATGGACGACCTGGACATGTACGAGCTGCAGGCCAAGTCCAGCAGCGGCGCGGTCTTGACGGCGCTTGAAAACATGCGCTTGGAGCTGTACGAGAAAGTCAACGCACTGGGCATAGGCGCGCAGGGCCTGGGCGGGCTCACCACGGTGCTGGACGTCAAAATCAAGCTCTACCCCACGCACGCCGCGAGCAAGCCCGTGGCCATGATCCCCAACTGCGCGGCCACCCGGCATGCGCACTTTGTGATGGACGGCAGCGGCCCGGTGTACCTGGATCCGCCCTCGCTCGATCTGTGGCCGGCCGTGAACTGGGCACCCGATACCCAAAAGAGCCAGCGCGTGGACCTCAACACCCTGACGCCCGCCATGGTTGCGAGCTGGAAACCCGGCCAAACCCTGTTACTCAACGGCAAGATGCTGACCGGACGCGACGCGGCCCATAAACGCATACAAACCCTGCTGGCCAAGGGCGAGCCCCTGCCCGTGGACTTCAGCAACCGGGTGATTTATTACGTAGGCCCGGTCGACCCCATCGCGGGCGAGGCCGTTGGCCCGGCCGGCCCGACCACCGCGACCCGCATGGACGGCTTTACGGAAATGATGCTGGCGCAGACGGGGCTGATTGCGATGGTGGGCAAAGCCGAGCGCGGGCCGGTGGCCATTGAGGCCATCAAAAAGCACCAGAGCGCCTACCTGATGGCCGTGGGCGGTGCCGCATATTTGGTGAGCAAAGCCATCAAAAACGCCCGTGTGGTCGGCTTTGCCGACCTGGGCATGGAAGCCATTTACGAGTTCGATGTGGTGGACATGCCGGTCACCGTGGCGGTTGATGCCGGGGGCACCAGTGCCCACATCACCGGTCCGGCGATCTGGAAAGAGCGCATCGCCAGCGGCGAATTCAAATCCATCCCATTGACTACCGCCTGAGGGCCGCCCTGGTGAGCAGCTCCGCGCGCGCTGCGGCCCCCATCGGGGTGTTTGACAGCGGCGTGGGCGGTTTGAGCGTGCTGCGCGCCCTGCGCGCCGAACTCCCACAGGAAAACTTTGTTTACCTGTCTGACGCGGCCCACGCTCCCTACGGGGAACGCGCGGACGAGTACCTCAGCGCCCGCGCTGTGCGCGTAGCGGACTATCTGGTGGCGCAGCAGGGCGTCAAAGCCCTGGTGGTGGCCTGCAATACCGCCACGGCAGCGGCCATCCACACCCTGCGTGCGCGCTGGCCCGGGCTGCCCATCGTCGGCATTGAGCCCGCCCTCAAGCCCGCCGCAGCGGCCAGCCAGACCAAAGTGGTGGGGGTGATGGCGACCCGCAGCACGCTGCAGAGCGCCAAGTTCAAGGTCCTGCTGGACAAACTGCAGGGACAGGCGCAATTTGTGTTGCAGGCCTGCGATGGTCTGGCCGCAGCCATTGAGAACGGCGACGCGGATACGGCGCAGACGCTGTGCGCGCGCTATGTGCAGGCCATGGGCGGTTTCGGCCACGCGGACGGGCAGATGGACCACCTGGTTTTGGGATGCACCCACTACCCTTTGGTCGAAAGCCTGTTGCGAAACCTGGTAGGCCCGCACACCACGCTGCTGGAAGCCGGGCCACCTGTCAGTCAGCAAACCAGACGGGTGCTGGCCCAGGCCGGGCTGCTGCTACCGCCCGGGGTCGCAGGCGCGGTGCGCCTGTTGAGCACCGGGAGTACGGCAGAACTGGGCGGCAATGCCCAGCGCTGGCTCGGACTGAATGGGGTGGTCATCCGCGCGCAGACGGAGACTGGCGGATAGATAGCTGGCCTGCCCGACAGGAATCGAACCTGTGACCTACAGCTTAGAAGGCTGTTGCTCTATCCAACTGAGCTACGGGCAGTCGCGTGGGATGGGGAGAAACAAAAATGCCAAAGACACAGCTTTGGCATTGTAAAAAGATGGTCGGGGCGGTGGGATTCGAACTCACGACCCTCTGGTCCCAAACCAGATGCGCTACCAGGCTGCGCTACGCCCCGACCCGGGGATTCTAACCGCCACCCTTTTTTGCATCGGGCTGTGTCTGCGGCGGTACCATGCGGGCCACCGCTGCAGCTGCGGCAACACCTGGCGCCGCACCCCAAACCCCACATGTCCGAACCCCACTTGCCCTGGCTACAACCCGGCGAAGCATTCCCCGATGCCGTCTGGGGGCCGGATGCGCCTGTACCCGGCTTGGTAGCCGCAGGTGGTGCCCTTGATGTGAGCAGCCTGCAGCGGGCCTATACGAAAGGCATTTTTCCCTGGTTTAACGAAGGCCAGCCGATTCTGTGGTGGAGCCCGGCCCCGCGCATGGTGCTGCAGATGGCGGACTTCCGCGTGCACCGCTCGCTGCAACAGCATCTGCGTAAATTGATGGCAAATCCCGGGTGTGCGGTGCGGACTGATACCGCCTTTGAAACGGTGATCCGCCGCTGCGCCCAGACGCCGCGCAATGGCCAATCCGGCACCTGGATTGTTCCGGACATGGTCAAGGCCTATATGCAGTTGCACCGCGAGGGACTTGCACACAGTGTTGAGGTCTGGATAGACGGCATACTGATAGCAGGCCTGTATTGTGTCGCCTTGGGGCGGGCGGTATTCGGTGAGTCCATGTTCACCTACCAGCCCAACGGCTCCAAAGTCGCACTGGCGGCACTGGTGGCGCTGTGCCGCGCGCAGGGGGTGGTTTTGGTGGATTGCCAGCAGCAAACCCGGCACATGGCCAGCCTGGGAGCAGCCCCCATAGACCGGGCCGCGTTTCTGCAGCACCTGCGCGCAGCCACCGTGCAGCCTCCCCTGCGCTGGGAATTCAGCCCCCTATACTGGCAGCACATTCTGCCCAGCGCACGCCATGACTGACCTGAAAGACCTTCCGCTGCAAACGCTGCAGTTTTACGCCACGGCGCATTACGACTGCAGCTACCTGGAAGGTCGGCAGGCCCGCTCGCAGGTGGCCACCCCCAGCCACCTGATCAATAACAGCACGTATTCCGAACTGGTTGCCAAAGGCTTTCGGCGCAGCGGCATGTTCACCTACCGGCCTTATTGCGACAACTGCAAGGCCTGTACCGCCATGCGGGTTGGGGCGGCAAGCTTTCAGCCGGATCGCAGCCAACAACGCGCCGCCCGCCGGCACGCCAGCCTGCAGGCGCGCGCGGTGCAGCTGGGATATTCCGAAGAACATTACGCGCTCTATCTGCGCTACCAGCGCAGCCGCCACAGCGGCGGCGGCATGGACGAGGACAGCCGCGCCCAGTACATCCAGTTTTTGCTGCAAAGCCGTGTGAATTCGCGGCTGATCGAATTCCGAGAGCCCGCGCCCGAAGGCAGCAGTGGCGTGCTGAAAATGGTCTCTATCGTGGACGTGCTGGACGACGGCCTGTCAGCGGTCTATACCTTTTACGACCCTGCTGACAAAGCCAGCTATGGCACCTACGGCGTGTTGTGGCTGATCCAGCAGGCGCGGGACTTGCACCTGCGCCACGTGTATCTGGGCTATTGGATCGCGCAGAGCAGCAAGATGGACTACAAAATTCGCTTCGGTCCATTCGAATTGCTGCTGGATGGCCGCTGGCAGGCTTTCGCCAGCGCCGATGCGGCGCGCACCAGCCTGGCCCGGGGAGCATGAGCAAGCGCACGCTGCCGGGGCCAACGGTGCCCTCGGTGCAGGTGATCGAGCGGGTATTCGGGTTGATCGACATCCTCGCTGCGACCGAGTCGTCCATGTCACTCAAAGACATCAGCGCAGCGGCGGGTCTGCACCCCTCCACCACGCACCGCATCCTGAATGATCTGGTCATCGGGCGCTACGTTGACCGCGCCCCGCAGCCCGGAACCTACCGCCTGGGCATGCGTCTGCTGGAACTGGGCAATGTGGTCAAGGGGCGGCTCAATGTGCGCGATGCCGCGCTGGGGCCCATGCGCGCGCTGCACGATCTGATCGAGCAACCCGTCAATCTGAGCGTGCGCCAAGGCGACGAGATCATTTACATCGAGCGGGCCTACAGCGAACGATCGGGTATGCAGGTGGTTCGCGCCATAGGCGGGCGGGCACCCTTGCACCTGACCTCGGTGGGCAAGCTGTTTCTGGCGCACGATGATGCGCAACAGGTTCGGAATTACAACCTGCGAACCGGACTGCCGGGGCACACGGCAAACAGCATCCGTGAGCCCGCCACGCTGGAACGGGAGTTGAGCGGAGTCCGGCAGCACGGCTTCGCGACCGACAATGAAGAGCTCGAATTAGGGGTGCGCTGCCTGGCCGTGGGGGTGTATGACGACCAATCGCATCTGGTTGCGGGCCTGTCGATTTCAGCGCCGTCCGGACGGATGGACGACCGCTGGCTCACCGGTCTGCGCGCCACCGCAGAGTCCATTTCACAGAGTTTGGGCCACACCGGTTTGGTATGAATCAACAGCGGCCGTGCCGCTCTGGGGCAAAAGGCGTCTAGTTGAGGCGCGGCAAACCCTGGTCACGGGAAGGCCACGCGGCAGCCACAGGTCCGGTTTTGGATGGTACCGTCAGCGAACCCTCAATCCAGCGCCGCATGCGCTCGGCGTCGGCGATGCGGCTCAATTTGCCGGCCGAATCCAGGAACACCATGATCAGCTTGCGTCCGGCGATTTTGGTTTGCATCACCAGACACTGGCCGGCCTCGGTGATGTAGCCGGTCTTTTGCAAGCCGATATCCCAGTCGGGATTTTTCACCAATCGGTTGGTGTTCTTGTATTGCAGCACCTTGCTGCCGACCCACACCTGGTAACCGGGGGACGTTGACAGTTCGCGCAGAGTCGGGTCACCGTAGGCATAGTTGACCAGCGTGGCCAGGTCCTTGGCGCTGGAGCGGTTGTTACTGGATAAACCCGTGGGTTCCACATACGAGGTGTCGCGCATGCCAAGTGAAGCTGCTTTCTGATTCATCAACCCAACGAAGCGCGCCAGGCCTCCGGGATAGGTACGGCCCAGCGCGTGGGCGGCGCGGTTCTCGCTGGACATCAAAGCCAGATGCAGCAACTCGCCACGGCTGAGTTCCGTGCCCACGCTCAGACGGGAGTGGCTACCCTTTTCGGTATCGATATCGTCCTGGGTAATGACGATGGGTTCGTCCAAAGACAATTGCGCCTCGCTGATCAGCACACCCGTCATCAGTTTGGTCAAGGACGCAATCGGCAGAACGACCTGCTCATTTTTGCGGAACAAAACTTCTTTGGTGTCCTGGTCCATGACAAGCACCGCGCTGGACTTGAGATTCAGCGCATCGCGGTCATCGTGCAGCCCTGCGAGCTGACCGACCGAAGGGCGCGTCACAGGTTCGGCGCGCACCAGGCGCTTTTTCGAGATCGGGGTTCGGTTCTGCCGGGCAATCGCGGCGCGCGCGGGTTTGCCCAACTTTTTCTTGACCGAAGTGCTGCCGCTACCCAGCGCGACCACGGGAGCCGCCGCCGCGCACACGACAGAAGCTGCCAACAGCCAGGCGGCAAAAAAAGTGAAGTTTTTAAAAATATTTTTCAACGGCTTCATCCAAAAAGGGGGCATTCCAACGGGGAGACTGAGCTCCCATCGCGATGAATTATGACCTCATTTTCAGTTTATGTTCAACTATTTCAAGCACTTGGCAGACAAACTTAAAGAATTGACTCTCGATTGAGGAAGGAATGCTGTTTGAAAAAACAGTGTCTGATGTCACTTGTGCAGTCCCCGCTCGTCTGGCTCATCCGTAGAAGTGCTGACCATACTGGCATGCCCTCCTGTGAGCTTGCGGGTGGCGTACACCACGTAGCCGCTGACACCGTAAACCACAAATATTCCAAACATCGCAGTAGGTGGATCCAAATTAACAACGGCGATCATCAGCGCAATCAAAACGATGACCGCAAAAGGGACGCTCTTGCGCAGCGTGAAATCCTTGAAGCTGTAAAACGGGATATTGCTGACCATGCTCAAACCTGCATACAAGGCCCAGCAGAACATGGGCCAGGCGACGCTGGAGGGGACAATCTGCGAGTCGGTGCACCACCAGATGAATCCTGCAAGTAGCGCAGCGGCAGCGGGCGACGGAAGACCTTGAAAAAATCGCTTGTCCACGACATGGGTATTGACGTTGAAACGCGCTAGGCGAAGCGCCGCGCAGGAACAGTACACAAATGCTGCAAACCAGCCCCAACGGCCCAAATTTTGCAGCGTCCACACATAAGCAATCAAAGCGGGCGCTGCTCCAAATGACACCATATCCGATAGGGAGTCCATCTGTTCGCCAAATGCACTTTGGGTGTTGGTCATGCGGGCAACCCGGCCATCCAGACTGTCCAGCACCATGGCGCAAAAAATTCCGATAGCAGCGTGCATGAACTGCCCGTTAACCGCCATCACCATGCCGTAAAACCCACCGAATAAAGCGGCCAAGGTGAAAAGATTGGGCAGAACGTAGATGCCTTTGCGTGGTTTTTTCACCGGAACCGCATCGTCATCGCCCACCAGGGCGTCCATTCCATCATGCATCTTCTACTCCTTGAGGGCCGCTGGCCTGGTCTGCAAACAGCAAGGGCCACCCAGGTGGCCCTTGCATCACACACAGCAGTCTATCAATTGCGGGTTTGGTCGACCAGCTTGTTTTTCTTGATCCAAGGCATCATGGCGCGCAGGGTCTCGCCCACGGTCTCGATCTGGTGCTCGCCCATCAAACGGCGCCGGCTAAGCAGGGTCGGTGCACCGGCCTTGTTTTCGAGAATGAAACTCTTGGCGTATTCGCCAGTCTGGATGTCTTTCAGGCACTGGCGCATGGCGTCTTTGGTGGCGCTGGTGACGATGCGCGGGCCGGTGACGTACTCGCCGTATTCCGCGTTGTTGGAGATGGAATAGTTCATGTTGGCGATACCGCCTTCGTAAATCATGTCCACGATGAGCTTGAGCTCGTGCAGGCACTCGAAGTAGGCCATCTCCGGCGCGTAACCGGCTTCCACCAGCGTCTCAAAACCTGCCTTGATCAACTCCACGGTGCCGCCGCACAAAACGGCTTGTTCACCGAACAAATCGGTCTCGGTCTCTTCGCGGAAGTTGGTCTCGATGATGCCGGCTTTGCCGCCACCATTGGCCATGGCGTAGCTCAGTGCCAGATCGCGGGTGCGGCCGGATTTGTCCTGGTGGATGGCAATCAGATGGGGAACACCGCCACCTTGCACATAGGTGCCGCGCACCGTGTGGCCAGGCGCTTTGGGCGCGACCATCCAGACGTCAAGATCCGCACGCGGCGAGACCAGGCCGTAGTGGACATTAAAGCCGTGGGCAAACACCAGCGATGCACCCTGCTTGATGTGGGGCTCGACATCGTTGGTGTAGACGGTACCGATCTGCTCGTCGGGCAGCAAAATCATGACCACGTCGGCAGACTTCACGGCGTCGGCGACTTCAGCGACCTTCAAGCCAGCCTTCTCGACCTTGGACCATGAGGCGCCGCCCTTGCGCAAACCGACCACCACTTTGACACCGCTGTCATTGAGGTTTTGCGCGTGCGCATGGCCCTGGCTGCCATATCCGATGATTGCCACAGTTTTGCCTTTGATCAGGCTCAGGTCGCAATCTTTGTCGTAAAACACTTTCATCTTTTTCTCCGAAATAAAAAGGGCGGCAAGCGCCTCATTACACAAACCATCACACTCGCAAAATTCGCTCGCCCCGACCAATGCCGCTGGAGCCCGTACGCACCGTTTCCAAAATCGCAGCGCGTTCAATCGCCTCCAAAAAGGCGTCGTTCTTGGACTGGTCGCCGGTCAATTCAATGGTGTAACTCTTGTCCGTCACATCGATGATGCGGCCACGGAAGATGTCCACCATGCGCTTCATTTCTTCGCGCTCCTTGCCCACTGCGCGAACTTTGACCATCATCAGTTCACGCTCGATGTACGCACCCTCAGTCAAATCAACGACCTTGATCACTTCGATCAGGCGGTTCAAATGCTTGGTAATTTGTTCGATCACGTCGTCCGAACCCGTGGTTTCGATGGTCATGCGCGAAAGACTCGGGTCCTCTGTGGGCGCCACGGTGAGCGACTCGATGTTGTAGCCACGGGCGGAGAACAAACCCACCACACGCGAGAGGGCGCCGGGTTCGTTTTCCAGAAGTACTGCAATGATGTGTTTCATAGGTCTCGATTCCTCTTTTCGCCGCCCTCCCCGCGCAGCGGTAACCGCGCGGCTTGACGGGCAATAGATTCGTCTCTTTGGTTAATAAAAGGCGGGCTACAAGTCTTCAGAACCCAGCAACATCTCGGTGATGCCCTTGCCGGCCTGGACCATGGGGAATACGTTCTCGGTCGGGTCGGTGCGGAAATCCATGAACACCGTGCGGTCCTTGAGCTTGCGGGCTTCCCGCAGGGCCGGCTCCACATCTTCGGTGCGCTCAATCAGCATACCCACATGGCCATAGGCCTGCGCCAGCTTCACAAAATCCGGCAAGGCATCCATGTAGCTGTGGCTGTAGCGGCCCTCGTACTCCACTTCCTGCCACTGGCGCACCATGCCCAGATAGCGGTTGTTGAGCGAGACGATTTTGATCGGCGTGTTGTATTGCAAGCAGGTAGACAGCTCTTGGATACACATCTGCACTGAGCCTTCGCCGGTGATGCAAAACACTTCGGCGTCGGGTTTGGCCAGTTTGATACCCATGGCATACGGAATGCCCACGCCCATTGTGCCCAGGCCGCCGGAGTTGATCCAGCGCCGCGGTTGATCAAAGCGGTAATACTGCGCCGCCCACATCTGGTGCTGGCCCACGTCGGAGGTGATGTAAGTCTCCACGTCCTTGGTCATATTCCACAGCGTTTCGACCACGTACTGGGGTTTGATGATCTCGCCGCTGCCAGGCTTGTATTTCAGGCAATCGCGTTTGCGCCAAGCCTCGATGGTCTCCCACCAGCCGCCCAGTGCCGACGGGTCCGCCCGGGTGCTGGTCTCCTTGATCATCGCGATCATCTCGGTCAGCACTTCTTTGACGTCGCCCACGATGGGAATGTCCACCTTGACACGCTTGGAGATGCTGGACGGGTCGATATCGATGTGAATGATCTTGCGTTCGTTTTGCGCAAAATGCTTGGGGTTGCCGATCACGCGGTCGTCAAAGCGTGCGCCGACTGCCAGCAGCACATCGCAATTTTGCATCGCGTTATTGGCCTCTACTGTTCCGTGCATGCCCAGCATGCCCAGAAATTTCGGGTCGCTGGCCGGGTATGCGCCCAGGCCCATCAATGTGTTGGTGCAGGGATATCCCAGCATGTCGACCAGCGTGCGCAGCTCGGCGGTGGCGTTGCTCATCAGCACACCGCCGCCGGTGTAGATGTATGGACGCTTGGCGGTCAAAAGCAGCTGCAAAGCCTTGCGAATCTGCCCGCCGTGGCCCTTGCGCATCGGGTTGTAGGACCGCATGGTGACCGCCTCAGGGTAGCCTGTGTAAGGCACCTTCTTGAAGGACACATCCTTGGGGATATCCACAACCACAGGCCCCGGCCGACCGCTGCGGGCGATATGAAAAGCCTTCTTCAAAGTGAGCGCCATGTCGCGCGCGTCTTTGACCAAAAAATTGTGCTTCACGATGGGGCGCGTGATGCCCACCGTGTCACATTCCTGGAATGCATCCAACCCAATCGCGTGGGTCGGCACCTGCCCGGTGATGATCACCATGGGAATGCTGTCCATATAGGCGGTTGCGATACCGGTCACTGCGTTGGTCACACCAGGGCCAGAGGTGACGAGCGCGACGCCGACATCGCCAGTGGCGCGGGCGTACCCGTCTGCCGCATGGACGGCTGCCTGTTCATGGCGCACCAGAATGTGTTGAATCGACTGCTGTTTGAAAAAAGCGTCGTAAATGTGCAAAACCGCTCCGCCCGGATAGCCCCAGACGTATTGCACATTTTCGGCCTGCAAGGCCTTGATCAGGATTTCGGCACCGCGTAACTCTTCGGGGGCCTGGTTGGATGCCGCACCAGCGGTGGCGGCGATTTCTTTTTGCGATATTTCCATGATGAACCTTTGCGAATTTCTCTAACGAAAAACCTTGGGTGCCTCTTCCCGCCGTCTCGTGAACAGGAGTCGAAACTTAAGACTCAGGCCATAGGCGCAGGGAATAATGCGCCAAACCAGAACCCGTTTGCTTTTTTAAATGCAGCCTGCGATTATGGCATCTACCGGACGCCCTCCAAAACAAGGGAAGGCATGGCGTGTCAACAGGCTACCGTGAGTGCGTGGTTTCGCGCGCACAATGGCCCCCTGTTGGAGACACCACAGTACTCGCACTCAGCCCACAGGTAGCTTAAGTTTGGCAACACCCGTAGAAATATCGGACTTCCTCAAAAGCGTTGAAAAGCGGGCGTTCAAGCGCAGCCTCTACCACGTCCGCAACGAGGAATCTGCCCTGGACATCGTCCAGGACAGCATGATGAAACTGGTTGAGCACTACAGCCACAAAGGGGCTGAGGAGTTGCCGATGCTGTTTCAGCGCATCCTCTCCAATGCCACCATTGACTGGTTTCGACGGCAGCAGACGCACCGCGAGCGCTTCATTAACTTAGACGATTTTGAAGATCAACAAGGCGACATTGACCTCGACGCACTGGGCCACCTACTGTCCGCAGACGAACAAGGCTCCCACGCGAGTAGCGAAAATCAAGCCCAAAGCGCCCAAACACTGCGCGAAATTGAACAAGAGTTGCAAAATTTACCCGCACGTCAACGGGAAGCCTTCTTGTTGCGTTATTGGGAAGAGATGGATGTCGCCGAGACGGCCTCCATCATGGGCTGCTCACAAGGCAGCGTCAAAACGCATTGCTTCAGAGCAGTTGCAGCTTTGTCGAAAGCGTTGAAAATAAGGGGCATCACACCATGACTCACAAGCCGTCATCCATCTCCACATCGGTGCCGCACGCACAGGCCGACCACTTTGGTCGACGTCTGAGCGCACGTCTGGATGTCGGTGCGCGCGGCGTTGACCACGCCATATCTGAGCGGCTGCGGGTCGCGCGGGAGGGTGCGTTAGCCCGCCTGGCCCTGCAGCCGGGTCTCGTCCTCTTAAACCAGGGGACGGTTTCGGTGCTTTCCATGGGCGGCTCACCTAGCGTTTGGTCTAAGTTACTCGGCCTCATGCCCATTGCGGTGTTGCTGCTTGGCTTGTTTTGCATCGACACCGTCCAAGACCAATACCGGGCCGACGAACTTGCCGACGTGGATGTAGAGCTTCTGACCGCCGAGTTGCCGCCCCTTGCTTTCACAGACCCCGGATTTGTACATTTTTTACGCGCTACAGGTAGAGATTGAGAAGACGCGTCGATGCCCTACAAACCGTCCCCTACGAAGCCTGAACTTTCCGCACATATCCCGGCGCTGATTTGGACAGCGCTTGGGCTGATGGCACTTCTCAGCATGGGGAATCCTGCTGCAGCAACCGACGCAAACCCCAGCGGGGTTGCGCCCCTTGCCGTGGCGGCTCCGGTGCTTCCGCCAATGACCGCTCCCACATGGGTAGATTTAGCTGACAACGAAAAACAGATACTGCAGCCGCTGGCCTCAGTGTGGGATGACATGTCGACGACCCGCAGAAGAAAATGGCGGTCCATTGTCAAAAACTACGCCCAACTCAACCCGACGGACCAATCCAAACTCAGTGCGCGCATGCAGGAGTGGGCACTGCTCAGCACCAAGGAGCGGCAGCTTGCCCGCCTGAACTTCGCCCAGAGTAAAAAATTGAATCCACAGGAGCTTGCAAGCAATTGGGAGGCCTACCAGTCCCTGAGTGAAGCCGACCGCAAAGCACTTGCCGTCCGACCCCTGCCGGCTCCCGCAGGTGCCGCCATTGCGCCCAAGCCCATTCCCAAGGGAAAACTGGCCACGATTGCGGTAACCCGCCACAGCACCGACGCCGAACGGGCAACGGCCAGCGCTGAACAGCCTATTGATCGCAAAACCCTGCTGCCGCTGCGGCCCGCTTCGCTGGCAAAACCGGGGCTCCACGGGGGTGCCTGAGACAAACGGGCAGCCGACTCTGCCCACCATCTCCCCTGACCTGCAAACCTCTGCGTCGGATCAAGGCCCAGCCGATCTGCTGGCACCCCCACTCTTCTCGCGCATGGGTAGCTGGCTGTACGAAGGTTTGCTGTTGTTTGGCGTTGTGTTTATTTCCGGCTATCTTTTTGGCACGCTCACACAGACCCGCAATGCCCTGGACAACCGTTTGGCCTTACAGACTTTTTTGTTTGGCGTGCTGGCGGTGTATTTCGTTTGGTTCTGGTGCCACGGTCAAACCCTGGCGATGAAGACCTGGCGTATCCGGGTGGTTGACCTCCAGGGCCGGGCTATCAGCCGGCAGCGTGCCTTGGGGCGCTACCTGCTGGCGTGGGTGTGGTGCATTCCGCCCTTGGCTGTGGCTTACGTCGGCTCTATGGGAACGGCAGGCGTCAGCGGTGTATTTCTGCTTTGGGTCGTCATCTGGGCTGGCCTAAGCCACTTGCACCCCCAAAAGCAGTTCTGGCACGACGAATGGGCTGGCACCCGGCTGGTGGACTACCGGCCCGCTGGCTGAGGCCGGATCAGACAGCGGTCTCGTCCTGCTCACCGGTGCGGATGCGCACCACCCGCTCCACACTGGTGACAAAAATCTTGCCGTCACCGATCTTGCCCGTGCGCGCGGCGTTCACGATGGCGTCGACACAGCGGTCAACGTCCTCGGTTTTGACGACCACCTCGATTTTGACCTTGGGCAAAAAATCGACCACGTACTCCGCGCCCCTGTACAGCTCGGTATGGCCCTTCTGGCGGCCAAAACCTTTGACCTCCGTCACAGTCAATCCGGTCACGCCGCACTCACCCAGTGCCTCACGCACCTCCTCCAATTTGAAGGGCTTGATCACAGCGGTAATTTGTTTCATCCTTGTCTCCAGAAGGTTGGGCTTGCTCGGGACCACGCGGCATCAGCCACGGAATCGGTTGGTAATAGGATAGCGCCAATCCTTGCCGAAGCTGCGGTGCGTCAGCCGTATGCCGGGGGGCGATTGGCGGCGCTTGTACTCGTTCACCCGGATCAAATGCGTGACCCGCTGCACGTCGGCGCTGGAGAAACCGGCTGCGACAGCGGCCTCGGGACTACCGTCGTTTTCCATGTAATGGGTGATGATGGCATCCAGAACTTCGTAGGGGGGGAGGCTGTCCTGGTCGGTCTGGTTGGCACGCAACTCGGCGCTCGGGGGGCGGGTGATGATGCGGTCCGGTATGGGCTCGACCCCGCTGCCGTAGGGATCATGCAGGTTACGCCAACGCGCCAGCGCAAATACCTGGGTCTTGAGCAGATCCTTGATGACTGCAAAACCACCCGCCATATCACCGTACAGCGTGCAATAGCCGGTCGCCATTTCCGATTTATTGCCAGTGGTCAGCACCATCGCCCCCAACTTATTGCTCAAAGCCATCAGCATGGTGCCGCGGATACGCGCCTGGATATTTTCTTCTGTCGTGTCTTCCGCGCGACCTTCAAACAGCGGACTCAGCGAGGCCTTGAAAGCGGCAAATTCGGGCTCAATCGATATCTCGTCATAGCGCACGCCCATGCGCCGCGCCATCTCCCGGGCATCAATCCAGCTGATATCGGCGGTGTAGGGCGAGGGCATCATCACCGCGCGCACCCGCTGCGCGCCCAGCGCATCGACGGCAACAGCCAACACCAGCGCTGAATCGATGCCGCCAGACAAGCCCAACAGCACTGCAGGGAACCTATTTTTTTCGACGTAGTCACGTACGCCCAGAACCAGCGCATCCCACAGATCCCGCTGCCCCGTGCGTAGCGGTTCTACCGCGCCGCTCAGAACCAAGCGGCCAGCCTCCGGCTGCGCATCGACCATGAACAGCGATTCGGAAAAACTGGGCGCTCGGGCGGCCAGCGCGCCGTCAGCGGCGACGGCAAAGGAGTGGCCTTCAAAAATCAGCTCGTCCTGCCCGCCCACCAAATGCGCGTACGCCAGCGGCAGGCCACAGGCGCGGGCACGTTCAGCCATCACCGCCTCGCGCGCATAGCCCTTGCCGATGTGGAAGGGCGAGGCGTTGATCACGGCCAGCATCTGCGCACCGGCTTCCCTGGCCGCCTGCGCCGGGGCATCGAACCAGGCATCTTCACAAATCAGCAGGCCCACCTGCACGGTAGCGTTGCCCGATCCGGCCTCGAACACACAGGACGCCTGGCCGGGCGCGAAATAGCGGCGCTCGTCAAAGACCTGGTAGTTGGGTAATTCCTGCTTGGCGTAGGTGGCGATCCGCCTCCCCTCGCGCACCACGGTGGCGCAATTGAAGCGCTCCTGAACGCGCACCGAGGCGGTACGCCGGTCACCACCGCTGGGATGCCCCACAACCACACACAAGCCCTCCAAGTCGGCCAGCGACTGGGCCACCTGTTCAACCGCGTCCTCGCAGGCCTGTACAAAGGCCGGGCGCAAAAAAAGATCTTCTGCTGCGTAACCGCATATCGATAACTCGGGCGTTAAAACCAGCCTGGCGCCTTGCGCGTATGCCTTTTGGGCAGCGGCGACAATGCGCTGCGCGTTGCCATTTACATCCCCCACCACGAAGTTGAGCTGGGCAATGCAAATTTTCAGATTCATGGGGTGGAAGAGGTCAACATGCGCAAGGTCACTGGTGTTTTAGATTATGTCATTCGGGTGGCGGAAAGCCCGTCAGCGGTCAACGCCACCCAGTGGGACGCGCTGCTAGACCTGCAGGTGCAATCCAGCCCCTTTATGCGCCACGCCTACCTGGATGCGCTGCACCACAGCCACAGCGCATGCACGCGCACCGGCTGGAGCCCGTTTTTCATCACCCTGTGGGACGGCGAGATTCTGGCAGCGGCCTGCGCGCTGTATGTCAAAAGCCACTCCTACGGCGAATATGTGTTTGACTGGGCCTGGGCCAATGCCTACCAGCAGCACGGCCTGGCCTATTACCCCAAAGCCACCGTTGCAGTGCCCTTTACGCCCGTGCCGGGGCCCCGCCTGCTGGCGCGGGATGCGCACGCGCGGGCAGCGCTCGTCGACGCCGTGGTGGCCTGGTGCGAAACCAAGGAGCTGTCATCCCTGCATCTGCTCTTTGGCACCGACGAGGACACTATCAGCTGCGCTCAGGCCGGCCTGATGCTGCGCCATACAGTGCAGTTCCACTGGACCAATGCGACACTCGCCTATGAGAGCTTCGACCAGTTTTTAGCAAGCATGGCGCAGGACAAGCGCAAAAAAATCCGCCAGGAGCGGCGCAAAGTCCGCGATGCGGGCGTGGAATTCATCCACAAGCAAGGCACGCGCATTGACAGCAACGACTGGGACTTTTTCTACCGCTGCTATGAACGCACGTATCTGGAACACGGCAACGCGCCCTACCTGAGCCGGGACTTTTTCCAGCGCATGCAAGACACCATGGCGAACAACTGGTTGCTCTTCATCGGCCTGCGCGGTGGACAGCCGATTGCCTGCAGTCTGATCGCGCTCAACGACCCGGGCGATCCCCAGCGCGTGGCCTATGGCCGGTATTGGGGTGCACTGGAGCGGGTCGATTGCCTGCACTTTGAAGCCTGCTACTACCAGCCGCTAGAGTGGTGCATCGCCAACAACTACCAGCGTTTTGAAGGCGGCGCGCAGGGCGAACACAAAATGGCGCGGGCGCTGCTGCCGGTCAAGACCAGCAGCGCGCACTGGCTCTCGCACCCGGCCTTTGCCGACGCCGTAGCGCGCTTCTTGGAGCGCGAAGGCGCCGGAGTGGAAAACTATCTGGAGCAGTTGGAGGCCCGAAGCCCCTTGCGGACACCGGGCCATCGTGCACCCATCAGCCTGTGATCAGCCCTGCGATTTCTGGTAGTTGGCAATGCCTTCGAGGATTTCCTGGTGCGCGGACTCCGGGCCTTCCCAACCCAAAATTTTGACCCACTTGTTCGGCTCCAAGTCTTTGTAGTGCTCAAAGAAATGGGCAATGGTCTTGAGCCGCATCGGGTTCAGGTCTTCGGGTTTTTGCCACTGGGTGTAGATGGACAAAATTTTGTCGGTCGGCACCGCCAGAATCTTGCCGTCCTGACCTGCCTCATCTTCCATCTTCAAAATACCGATCGCACGGCAGGTCACCACCACACCCGGGATCAAGGGAACCGGGGTGATCACCAGCACATCGACCGGATCGCCATCGCCCGAGATAGTTTGTGGCACATAGCCGTAGTTCGTCGGGTAGTGCATGGACGTGCTCATGAAACGGTCTACAAAAATCGCACCCGTTTCTTTATCGACCTCGTATTTCACCGGGTCGGCGTTCATGGGGATTTCAATGATGACGTTGAATGCGTGCGGCGCGTTTTTTCCAGGAGAGACTTTGTCGAGTGCCATATGTGGTGGGGAGGTAGTCGGAAAGGAAAGCAGGCTGGGGGATCAACCTAGGATTAACCCCTAGTTTACTGACTCCGGACTTGCACACGGGGCTGCGTACGGCGGAATGGCGCTACAGTGCAGCGGTTGGCCAATCGGCGCTACCTGCATACCAGTGCGTGTGCGCGCGAGGAAGCAACGCAAGCGGGGGTCTCGCAAGCGTTGCCCCCACCATCGCGCAACAATTGCAGGAGTGTTTTTTATGTCAGCTAGTAACGCGGTCATCTTGGCCATCGGATGCGGTTTGATTGCCGTCATCTACGGCGTATGGGCCCGCAGCTGGATTCTTTCGCAGGACGCGGGCAACGCGCGCATGCAGGAAATCGCAGCAGCCATCCAAACCGGCGCATCAGCCTACCTGGCCCGCCAGTACAAAACCATCGGCATGGTGGGCGTGGTTCTGGCCATTCTGATCGCAGCTTTCCTCGACCAGCTCAGCGCAGTGGGCTTTGTTCTGGGCGCCGTGCTCTCGGGTGCCTGCGGCTTTATCGGCATGAACGTGTCGGTGCGCGCCAATGTGCGCACCGCACAGGCCGCCACGCGCGGCATCGGACCTGCGCTGGACGTAGCCTTTCGCGGTGGCGCGATCACCGGCATGCTGGTGGTGGGCTTAGGCCTGCTTGGCGTCACCGGTTTTTACGCCTACCTCACAGCAGGCCAAGCGCCCGCCGACGGCAAGGCCTTTGCCGAATTGCTCAATCCTTTGGTCGGCTTTGCCTTCGGCTCCTCACTGATTTCCATCTTCGCCCGCCTGGGCGGCGGCATTTTCACCAAGGGCGCTGACGTGGGCGCCGACCTGGTGGGCAAGGTTGAAGCCGGTATTCCGGAAGACGACCCGCGCAACCCGGCGGTGATTGCCGATAACGTGGGCGACAACGTGGGCGACTGCGCCGGCATGGCAGCCGACCTGTTCGAGACCTACGCAGTCACGCTGATTGCCACCATGGTGCTGGGCGCGTTGATGGCCGGTACCGCCGGACCCAATGCCGTGCTGTATCCGCTGGCTTTGGGTGGCGTGTCCATCGTGGCATCCATCATTGGCTGCTTTTTTGTCAAAGCCGAACCCGACATGAAAAACGTGATGCCGGCTCTGTACAAAGGTCTGGCGGTGGCGGGGGTGCTGTCTTTGATTGCGTTTTACTTTGTGACCGAGGCGCTCTTCCCCGCGCCGGTGGCGCTGGCCGACGGTGGCTCGCTGAGCGCCAGCGGCCTGTTCGGAGCCTGCGCCATCGGGCTGATTTTGACCGGCGCGCTGGTCTGGATCACCGAGTACTACACCGGCACGCAGTACGCGCCGGTGCAGCACATCGCCCAGGCATCCACCACCGGTCACGGCACCAACATCATTGCCGGTCTGGGCGTCTCCATGCGCTCGACCGCATGGCCTGTTCTGTTTGTCTGCGCCGCAATTTACAGCGCATTCAATTTGGGTGGTCTCTACGGCATTGCCATCGCCGCCACCTCCATGCTCAGCATGGCTGGTATCGTGGTCGCCCTGGACGCCTATGGCCCCATCACCGACAACGCCGGCGGTATTGCCGAGATGGCCGAACTCCCGGCCAGCGTGCGTGACATCACCGATCCATTGGATGCCGTGGGCAACACCACCAAAGCGGTGACCAAGGGCTACGCCATCGGCTCGGCAGGCTTGGCCGCGCTGGTCTTGTTTGCCGACTACACCCACAAGCTTGAAGGCCTGGGCGCACACGTCAAGTTCGACCTGAGCGACCCTAAAGTCATCATCGGCCTGTTTATCGGCGGCCTGATTCCCTACCTGTTCGGTGCCATGGCGATGGAAGCCGTAGGACGCGCTGCTGGCGCGGTCGTGGTGGAAGTGCGGCGTCAGTTCCGCGACATCAAGGGCATCATGGACGGCACCGGCAAGCCCGAGTACGACACCGCTGTGGACATGCTGACCACAGCGGCCATCAAGGAAATGATGATCCCCAGCCTGCTGCCGGTGGTCGCACCCATTGTGGTCGGACTGGTGCTCGGGCCAGCTGCCCTGGGTGGCCTGTTGATGGGCACCATCGTGACTGGCTTGTTCGTGGCCATTTCCATGTGCACCGGCGGCGGCGCCTGGGACAACGCCAAGAAATATATCGAAGACGGCCACCACGGCGGCAAAGGCTCTGAGACGCACAAGGCCGCTGTCACCGGCGACACCGTGGGCGACCCCTACAAGGACACGGCCGGCCCGGCCATCAATCCTTTGATCAAGATCATCAATATCGTGGCCCTGTTGATCGTGCCCGTCATGATGTCTATCCACGGCGTTTGATTACCGGGGCCTGCCCGGCTCCACGCTTGG
>CANFHZ010000023.1 GCA_947446885.1 Comamonadaceae bacterium | reverse complement strand
GCCCCCATCATCAGCATCAAAGTGGTTGACGGCGTGGACGCGGCCATCGCCCACATCAACCACTATTCCAGCCACCACACCGACGCCATTCTCACCCGCGACCACATGCATGCCCAGCGCTTCCTGCGCGAGGTCGATTCCTCCAGCGTCATGGTCAACACCAGCACCCGCTTTGCCGACGGTTTTGAGTACGGCCTGGGCGCTGAGATCGGCATCTCCACCGACAAATTCCACGCGCGCGGCCCGGTGGGTATTGAGGGGCTGACCTCGCTCAAATACGTGGTCTTGGGGCAAGGGGAAGTGCGGGGCTGAGCGTTCAGGGCCAGGGTCGACAATCCCCCGATGACCCACGCCTTCGAATCCCTCACGCCCGACACGGTTCTGGACGCCTTGGCGTCGGTGGGCTTGCGCGGCGATGGCCGCTTGACGGCGCTGTCTTCGTATGAAAACCGGGTGTACCAGGCCGTGCTGGAAGACGGCAGCCAGGTGGTCGCCAAGTTTTACCGGCCGCAGCGCTGGAGCGAGGCGCAGATACGGGAAGAGCACGGTTTTTCGACCGAGCTGATGGCCGCAGAAGTGCCGGCCATCGGGCCGCTGGTACTGGGTGGGCAGACGCTGCACCAGTTCGCCGGTTTTTCTTTTAGCGTCAGCCCGCGCCGTGGCGGCCGCCAGCCTGAGTTAGACGACCTCGAAGTGCTGGAATGGATAGGCCGCTTTCTGGCCCGCATCCACACGGTGGGTGCCAAGCAGCCCTTTGTGGTACGTCCCGCCTTGAGCCTCGCGACATTCGGTACCGAGTCGGTGAACTGGCTACTTGACAACCACCAGGTGCCGCTGGATGTGCAATCGGCTTGGACCGATGCGGCGCAGCAGGCGCTTGCCTTGGTGGCGGCCCATCCCGCACTGGCCGATCCATCTTCCGGATCCATACGGCGCCTACGCCTGCACGGCGACTGCCACCCCGGCAATATTTTGTGGACGCCGCTGGACGCGGCCGCCGGGCCGGGGCCGCATTTTGTGGACCTGGACGATGCCCGCAGCGGCCCGGCGGTGCAAGACTTCTGGATGCTGCTCAGCGGCGATCGGCAGCAGCAAACCCGCCAGCTCGGCGCGTTGGTGGACGGTTACGAGCAGTTCCGCGACTTTGACCGCGACGAGCTGGCACTGATCGAGCCGCTGCGCACTCTGCGCCTGATCCACTACAGCGCTTGGCTGGCGCGGCGCTGGAGCGATCCGACCTTTCCCGCCAACTTCCCCTGGTTTGGCAGCAGCGACTACTGGCACGGCCAGGTGCAGGTCTTGCAAGACCAGATCGAAGCCATGGCCGAGCCGCCGCTGGTGGTTTGACAGATGGCGCAAGCGCTGCCCACGCTCAACCTCATCGGCGCGGGCCGGGTCGGCCAGACGCTGGCGCACCTGTGGACGCGTCACGGCGTGCTGCAGGTGCAGGATGTGCTGACCCGCTCGCCGGATAGCGCGCGAGCGGCACTGGACTTCATCGCACCGGACGCACCCACTGCGCGCGCGGTCGCGCACATCCCAGACATGCGCCCGGCAGACATCTGGCTGCTGGCCGTGCCCGATGCGCAGATCGCGGCCTGCGCGCAGGATCTGGCAAGGCATGCCGGGCCGCGTGGTGATGCGCCGGCGCTGGCCTTTCATTGCAGCGGTGCGCAGAGCGCAGAGTTGCTCATGCCGCTGCGCGACATGGGCTGGTCACTTGCCAGCGCGCACCCGGTATTGAGCTTTGCCAGTGCGCAGACGGCGGTGGCGCAATTTGCCGGAACCCCCTGCGCGCTCGAAGGTGACGCAGCCGCGTGCGACACCTTGCGCCCGCTGTTCACGGCGATTGGGGGCGCCTGCTTTGGTGTGCGCAGCCAGGACAAAGTGCTCTACCACGCGGCAGCTGTGTTGGGGACCAACTTCGCACCGGTCTTGCAAGCGCTGGCCGAAGAGGCCTGGCGCGCAAGCGGCATGCCAGATGCATTGGTGCTGCGCTTGCGTGAGCGCCTGCTGCGCAACGCCGTGGACAACATCGTGGCCCTTGGGCCGCAAAAGGCTTTGACCGGGCCAGCCGCGCGGGGTGACCATGCGGCCATTGCCCGTCAGGCCGATGTGGTGGCCGCTTGGGACCCACAGGCCGCAGCCGCCTACCGCGCCTTAAGCGACTTGGCTTTGCGCATGGCCGGGCACGCCACCGAGCCGCCGCAGGCCTGAGCCAGCGGCAGCCATCTCATGGCGAGCCTGGCGCTGCCGCCAGCGGTTTGGGCGATCCGCCCCAGCCCCGGCAGTCGTAAAAATTAAAGCGCGCCACCGGCGCGCCCCAGCGGTAGACCGGCAGGGTTTCCAGCAGCGTGCAGCGGGCAAAACCATGCTCGCCCACGGGCGGCGTGAACGACAGGCGGGACACATCGACCAGCAATGTGTCAGAGCCCACAGCCAGCTCACCAGCCCACAAAACGAATTGCGACATGCCGATGTCCAGCACATGCACCGGCAGCGGCTGCGCGTACCAGCCGATACGGCTGGCCAGCGTCCAGTTTTGCACCGACACGCTGGCCAGACCGCGTGCGCTGGCAAGTGCCCGGGCACGTTCGCCAGCCGTGTCCCAGCCGAACAAATCAGAGAACGGGTTATCGCCCTCCGGCGTGACCAGCAGGGTGCGCGACATCAGGGGTGCGCCCCCGCCCAAACTCAGCCCCAGCAGCGCCGTGCAGATCAGCGCTTGCAGCAGCGCCAGCGCCGCAATCCAACGCCGCCGCCCCGCCGCCCAGGCGCGCGCCAGCACGAGCCCCGCGAAAGGTGCCAAACACACCCATGCGGGTGCTGTCCAATGCGGCAGGCTTACGCCGCCTCCAGCCATGTAGGCCAGTACGGCAAAGGGAATCAGAAAAAAGGCACGCCAGCGCCAGGACCGCGGTACGCCCGAGACCATGCATCCGGCCAACAACAGCGGCCCATACGCCAAGGCCTGGATCACCAGAAACCGCAGCACGTTCAGCGCGTCCCAGCTCCCGCCGGAACCATGTTGTGCCTGGTACTTGAGCGACAGCCAGTCATGCTGCGCATTCCACCAGAACACCGGCGCGACCACCACCAGCGCCAGCAGCAGCGCCGCCCATACCCGTGGCTGCAGCAGCAAGCCGGCGCCATAGCGCAGCAAGAGACACAGCACCACCGGTACAGCCAGCAATACGGCGGTGTATTTGGACAAGCCCGCCAGCCCCAGTGCCAAGCCCAGCAGCAGCCACCAGCGCCAGCCCGGCAGCGAAGGCTGGCGCACCAGGTGTAGGGTCAGCGCCAAGATCCATATGGCCAGCGCCATGAGCAGCGTGTCGGGAACCAGGCCAATGCCCAGCACGTGGAGTACCGGCGCCAGCGCAAATGCCGCCAGCGCCCACTGCCCGGCCTCGCTAGGGGCGCGCGGCAGCTGCGTGGCGACATGGAAGATCCCCCAAGCGCTTAGCAACCACAGCACACTGGGCAGGGCGCGCAACAGCCAGACGGGTGCGCCCATGGCCACCCAGGGCCACTGAACCCAGCCGACCAGCGGCGGATGGTCAAAGTAGCTCCAGTCCAGGTGCGCGGCGTAGAGCAGGTAATGCGCCTCGTCCACCGACAAGCCGATCGATGCCCCAATTGCCAGGTGCAGTAGCGCAAGCGCCAGCAAAGCCAGGGGCATTCGGTGAAGCAGGTGCACGGTGTGGGGTATCAAGGCGGGGATGGGACTGCCGCCGGAGCGGACGCGGCGCAGTCTAAACTCCTTTGCACAAACCGCAAAAGAGCCGGTTTGATGCTTTTTTGAATGGATACCTATGCCCACCTACCACGTTGAAATGATCGAAGGCCGCACCATTGAACAAAAGCGCAAGCTGGTGCAGGAAATTACCCGCGTGAGTGTCGAAGTGTTGGGCGGATCGCCCGACTCGGTCGATGTGCTGATCGTCGACGTCAAACCCGAAAACTGGGCTACCGGCGGCAAACTCTGGACCAACCCGCGCAGTTAGTTGCCCTTGGCCAGCGCCGAGGCGATGGCTGCCTCCAGCGCGTCCATGAACAGGGCCGGCACATCGCAGCCGGTTTGGTCGCTGATTTCCTGGAAGCAGGTCGGGCTGGTGACGTTGATCTCAGTCAGGTGGGTTCCGATGATGTCCAGGCCGACCAACAGCAGACCGCGGGCAGCCAGTGTGGGGCCCAGCGCCTCGGCCAGTTTGCGGTCGGCGTCGGACAGCGGCAGGGCCACGCCTTTACCGCCTGCAGCCAGATTGCCGCGCACCTCGCCGCCTTGCGGAATGCGCGCCAGGCAATAGGGAACCGGCACGCCGCCAATCAGCAGCACGCGTTTGTCGCCCGCTGCGATTTCAGGGAGGAACTTTTGCACCATCAGGGTTTGCGTGCCCTCGCGGTTCAGCGTTTCGATGATGGCACCCAGGTTGCGCCCGTCTGCGCCGACTCGGAAGATGCCGCTGCCGCCCATGCCGTCCAGGGGCTTGAGGATCACATCCTGGTGTTCGGCGTGGAAGGCGCGCACGGCGGCCGCTTCGCGGGTGACCAGGGTGGGCGGAATCCACTGTGGGAATTCGAGGATGGCCAGCTTTTCCGGGTGGTCGCGCAGGGCGCGTGGGCGGTTGAAGACGCGCGCGCCTTCGCGCTCGGCCTGCTCCAGCAAGTGGGTGGCGTAGAAATACTCGCTGTCAAACGGCGGGTCCTTGCGCATCACGATGGCGTCGAACGCGTGCAGCGGCCGCACGTCGCTTGCCCCGGTGCTGAACCAGTCCTGCGCGTGGCCGGTCAGGCGTATGCGACGGATTTGGGCTTGCATGGCTCCTCCGCGCTGCCATACCAGTTGGCGCGGCTCGCAGGCGCTCAGCGTGTGGCCACGCCGCTGCGCCTCGCGCATCATGGCAAAGGTCGTGTCTTTGTAGGTCTGGAAAGACTCCAGCGGGTCGGCGACAAAAAGCAGGTGCATGGGCAGACCTCCAATTAAAAACGCAGCGCCTGGCTGCGGCGGGCGTGCTGGATCAGCATGGCACAAACGCCGGCCAGCAGGCCCCAAAAAGCGGAACCTATTCCGGCAATCACCACCCCGCTGAGCGTGACCAGAAAGGTGATGATGGCTGCTTCGCGCTCGCTGCTGTCCTGCAGTGCCGTATGCAGGCCGTTGGCTACGGTACTCATCAGCGCAAGACCTGCAATAGCCACCACCAGGGTTTTGGGGAAAGCCAGCAGTGCGCCCATGATGGTTGCGCCAAACAGGCCCACCACCACGTAGATCGCGCCGCAACTCACCGCAGCGGTGTAGCGCCGCTTCGGGTCAGGATGGGCTTGCGGGCCCATGCACATGGCGGCGGTGATGGCGCTGAGGTTGAGCGAAAAAGCCCCGAAGGGTGCCAGCAGCACCGTGGCCGCGCCGGTGAGCGTGAGGATTTTGGTGATCGGGATGCCGGCGTCACCGCCGTTAGCGCGCTCGTCGCCAAAGCCGCAGGCTTTGATGGCCGCTACGCCGGGCATGTTTTGCGAGGCCATGGTCACGATGAACAGAGGCAAAGCCAGGCTGACCGCTGCCGACCAGGTGAACACGGGCGCCACGAACACCGGCGTGGTCAGACCCGCCGGAATCGGCTGCGCGCCAAAGCCATGGGTCAGCGTTGTGTACAGCACCGCAGCGCCCAGACAGATCAGTACCGCGTACAAGGGAATCAGCCGCCGCCCCAGTAAATAGGCTGCCAGCATCACCAGAACGAGCCCCAGATCGGTTTGCGCGGCGTTAAAGCCGGTCAGACAAAACCCGGCCAGCACCCCAGCCAGCAGCGCCGAGGCCAGGGACATGGGCATGAGCCGCATGATGCGTTCAAACCAACCGCTGGCACCGATCACAAAAATCACCCCACCGCTGAGCATGAAGGCCCCAACTGCCTCGCCCATGCTGAAGTGCCCGGTCGCACCCGCGCTGGCCAATACCGCGGCCCCCGAAGAGCTCCAGGCCACCATCACCGGCTTGCGCAGCCACAGCGAGGGCACCAGTGTGGTCAAGCCCATGCCAATACCGATGGCCCATAGCCAGGACGCCAGCATCTCCGGCGTGGCGCCAAAGGACAGCGCGGCCTGGAAGACGATGGCAATTGAACTGGCCACACCCACCAGCACCGAGACAAAACCGGCGGTGACGGTGGAAATACTCAAGTCTTTGAAGAATTGCACGCGGGAAACCGGGGCAAGCCGGTCTTAAATTTCGATTTTGGAGCCCATCTCAACGACGGCGTTGCTGGGCAGTTTGAGGAAGTCGGCAGCCGCGCTGGCATTGTGGTGCATTTGGGCAAACAGTTTTTCGCGCCAGATCGCCATGCCCCCGCCCAGCGTGGGCACCACGGTGTCGCGCGACAAAAAGTAGCTGGTCGTCATGGGCTCGATGTCGCAGCCCCGGCCTTTGAGCTGCTGCAAGGCCTTGGGTACATCGGTGTCGTTTTTGAAGCCGTAGTCGATACGCACCTGCCAGCAGTCGTGCCCCAGGCGCTCGATCTCCAGGCGCTTGTCCAGCCCGATCCAGGGCACCTCGTGGTTGCGCACGGTGACAAACAAGTTGGTCTCGTGCAGTACCTTGTTGTGCTTGAGGTTGTGCAAGAGCGCGTTGGGAACGGTGCCGGGGTCGGCGGTCAGGAACACGGCGGTGCCGGGCACGCGCACCGGCGGGCTGATGAACAGCGAGTCCAGAAAGCCCGACAAGTCCATGGAATCGGCGCGGATTTTGGAATGCATCAGCGCACGCCCGTCTTTCCAGGTAGTCATCAAGGTGAAGACCGCGCCGCCGATGGCCAGTGGGAACCAGCCACCGTCAAAGAGCTTGAGCAGATTGGAGCCCCAGAACACCAAATCCACCGCAAAAAACACCCCGGTGGCAGCCAGGCACAGGCCCAGCGGGTAGTGCCAGGCGTAGCGCACCACAAAAAAGGTCAGCAGGGTGGTGATCAGCATGTCGGTACACACCGCGATGCCATAGGCCGCAGCCAGATTGCCGGAGGTTTTGAACATCACCACCGCCAGCACAATGGCCACAAACAAGCCCCAGTTCACCGCGTGGATGTAGATCTGCCCGGTGTCGCGGGTGCTGGTGTGCAGGATGTTCAGGCGCGGCAGGTAGCCCAGCTGTATCACCTGCTTGGTGACGCTGAAAGCGCCGGTGATCAGCGCCTGCGAGGCGATAACAGCCGCCGCGGTGGCCAGCACCACCAGCGGCACCAAAGCCCAATCGGGGGCCATCATGTAAAACGGGTTTTTCACTGCCTCCGGCTTGGACAGCAGCAGCGCGCCCTGGCCAAAGTAGTTCAGCGTCAGCGCCGGCATCACCACGGCAAACCAGGCCAGGCGGATGGGCTTTTTGCCGAAATGCCCCAAATCTGCATACAGCGCCTCGGCCCCGGTCACGCACAAAACTACCGCGCCGAGCAGTACAAAGGTCAGCGTCGGGTGGGCCCAGGAAAAAACCGCCGCGTAATAGGGGTTGAGGGCCAGCAAAATGACGGGGTTGTCGACGATATGGAACACGCCCAGCGCGGCAATCACCGCAAACCAGACCACGGTAATCGGCCCAAAGGCGCGCCCGATGCCGCCGGTGCCGCGCTTTTGCACGGCGAACAGGCAAAACAAAATCACCAGAGTGAGCGGCACCACATATTTCTCCAGGCCCGGCGCCAGTACGTTCAGGCCTTCCATGGCACCCAGCACCGAGATCGCCGGGGTAATCACGCCGTCGCCGTAGAACAAGCAGGTTCCGAACACACCGATCACCAGCAGCACGCTGCGCAGCCGGGGTTTGTCTTTCACCGCCTGCGATGCCAGCGCCAGCATGGCAATCAGGCCGCCTTCGCCTGCGTTGTCGGCCCGCAGCACCAGCACCACGTACTTGAGCGAGACGATGATGGTCAGCGTCCAGAAAATCAGCGACAGGATGCCGTAGATGTTGTCGACGGTCAGTGCGAGGTGCCCGGAGGCGAAAACCTCTTTCATGGCGTAAAGGACGCTGGTGCCGATGTCGCCGTAGACGACGCCGATCGCAGCCAGAACCAGGGAGGGGAGTGAAGATTTAGAAGCGGATGAGGACACTGCTGTGATCCGGCCCAGGGGTGCTGGCCGGTTTCCATGCGACGCGGGAGCGCCATTGTGCATCTGCAAATAGGACCCTCAGACCCCGTTGGCAGCAAAGGCGGAAAAATTTGTTGCAATGCAACAAAAAAGCCGCCAAACGCGCCGATGCGAGGCGCCGCAGACCGGCCTAATCGCCGATTTCGGCCATCGGATCGGTCTGTTCCAGCTCGATACTGCCCGCCAGCAGGGCCAAGCGGGCGATCACGCCGTACATGTAGAAGCGGTTGGGCGCGCTGGCACCGGGCCGCACCCCGGGCTCGGGTAGCGACAGGCTTTGGGCAAAGGCCAGCGGTACATAGCTGGAGCCCGGCGCACTCAGCAGCTCGTCGGCACCCTGTTGCGCGTGCACCCGGTAAAAACCGCCCACCACAAAGCGGTCCAGCAGGTAAACCACCGGCTCGGCCACCGCGTCGTTGATCCGCTCCAGGGCCAGCACGCCCTCTTGAACGATCAGGGCTTGGGGCCCCTGCGCGGGCAGCAGCGCGGCCTGCGCGGCCAGGTCTTTGCCGTCGCGCAGTGTCATCAGGCCCATGCCGCTGTGCTGGTCGTCGCGCTTGACCACCACAAAAGGCCGTTCTTTGATGCCGTATTCCTTGTATTTACGCCGGGTTTTGAGCAGCATGGCCTCGACTTTGGAGCGCAGCGCGGCCAGGCCCTGGGGCGTGGCCAGATCGAGTTCACCGTAGACTTCAAAGTCTGGGTTGATTAACCAGGGGTCTACGCCAATGAGTTTGGCAAAGCGCTTGGCCACCTCGTCGTAGCAGTCGAAATGGCGGCTCTTGCGCCGCACCGACCAGCTCGCATGCAAGGGTGGCAATAGGTACTGCGATTGCAGGTCTTCCAGAATGCCCGGAATGCCACTGGCCAGGTCCGTGTTGAGCAAAATGGTGCAGGGGTCGAAGTCTTTCACGCCAATGCGACCGCGCTCGCGCAGCACGGGCTCCAGAACCACGCTCTCGCCGCCGGGCACCAGCAGCGTTGTGCTTTTTTTCAGGTCCGGGCTGATCGAGCCAAAGCGCACGTTCAGACCGGCCATCTCGAAGATGCGCCGCAGCTGCACCAGATTGCTCAGGTAAAAGCTGTTGCGCACATGGTTGTCGGGCACGATCAGCAGATTACGCGCCTCGGGGCAGGTTTTTTCCACGGCAGAGAGCGCCGCTTGCACCGCCAGCGGCAGCATAGCCGGGGTCAGGTTGTTCCAGCCGCAGGGGAAAAAGTCGGTGTCTACCGGGGCCAGCTTGAAGCCGGCGTTGCGTACATCCACCGAGCCATAAAACGGCGGCGTGTGCTCCATCCACTCCAGGCGGAACCAGCGTTCAATCGCCGACATGGTGTCCAGAATGCGCTGTTCCAGCTCATGGATAGGGCCGTTCAGGGCGGTGACGAGGTGGGGAACCATAGGGCTTTCAATCGGTAGTGCAGTGTGGCTATCACCTTAACCGAAGCGCGAAGCCCCATTGGGCCTGGGGGCTCATCCCCCGCGCCGGCCCGCCACCACCAAGCCCACGCCCGACAAAATTAGCACGCCGCCCACCAGGTGGTGCAGCGCCAGCGGCTCGCCCAGCAGCAGCCAGGCCACCACGGCGGCATACAGCGGCCCCAGGTACATGGTCATGGCGACCGGGCCGGGGCCCAGTACGGACTGGGTCCAGCCATAAATCCAGTACGCCAGCACGCCCGGGAACACCGCTGCAGCCACGATCAGGAATACCGCCTGCTCGCCCAGTGCCGGGCCGCCCTGGCGCAATTCCCAGACCGCAAAGGGCAGCAGCACGAGCACACCACCGGCGCAAATCACCGCCAGCCGGGCGTGCGCACTCAAGGGGCTGGGCCAGTGTTTTTGCAGCATGGAGTAGGCTGCCCACGATACCGCGGCTGCGGCAATCCACAGGTCTCCGGGTACGAATTCCAGCTGCCCCAGGCGCTGCCACGCACCTTGCACCACCACGTGCACCACGCCCGCCAGCGCCACCACCACACCCAGCGCCTGCCGCTTGGAAAATGGCTCGTGCAGCCAGAGCACCGAGCCCAGGGCAATCATCACGGGGGAGGCCGCGTAAATCAGCGAAATATTCATCACGCTGGTGGTCTGCCCGGCAAAGTACACCGCCGCGCCGCAAATCCACATACCGCAGCCGCCCAGCACCAGGTAATGCCAGGCGTGGCGGCGGATATGGGCGCGTTGCGCCCACAGTTCGGCGTGGGTGAAGCCCGCCAGAATCGATCCGGCCAGTATCCAGCGCCCAATCGCCAGCACATGCGGCGTGATCACCCCCGGCGCGCGCCGGGCGATGACCGAGTTAACGATCCACAGCAAGGGAATCAGCCAGATCAGCAGCTGCGCCAGCCGGGTGCGGCGCTGGATGGCGCGCCGGGCGGCGTCAGACAGGTCGGGGGAGTCGGTCAAAGCAATGGCGTGGGGCTGGGGCGGCGTGGACGCTACCACAGCGCGCTCCCGGCCCGTGAGGCCGCTTTACACAATGCGCGAGAAACGTTCCCGGCTCAGGTCTTCTTGCAGGTAGCTGTCAAACACCATGGCAATGGCGCGCACAAAAAACCAGCCCGTGTCGCTGACCCGTATGCCCTGCGCGTCCAGGTTCACCAAGCCAGCCTGCGCCAGTGCTTGCAGCGCACGCAACTCGGCGGCGAAATAGCCGGCAAAGTCGATCATCCAGGCGCTTGACACCACCTCAAACTCCACTGCGCCCTGGCACATCAAGGCCATGATCACGGTACGGCGCAGCATCGCGTCGCGGCTCAGGGCCAGGCCGCGCACCACCGGGAAGCGGCCCTGGTCCAGCAGCGCGTAATAGTCTTCCAAGGTCTTCGCGTTTTGGCTGTAGGTGTTGCCGATGCGGCCTATCGACGACACCCCTAGCGCAATCAAGTCGCAGTCCGGGCGGGTGCTGTAACCCTGGAAGTTACGGTGCAAACGTCCCTGCCGCTTGGCCACTGCCAGTGCGTCATCGGGCAAGGCGAAATGGTCCATGCCCACATACACATAACCGGCTCCCACCAGCACCTCCAGCGCGTGCGCCAGCATGGCCACCTTGGTGCTGCCATCGGGCAGGTCTTCGGCGTGAATGCGGCGTTGCGGCTTGAAGCGCTGCGGCAGGTGCGCGTAGGCGTAGAGCGCGATGCGGTCGGGGCGCAGTTCAATCACCTTTGCCAGCGTTCGCTCCATGGACGCCAGCGTCTGTTTGGGCAGCCCGTAAATCAGGTCGATGTTGATGGACTGCAGCCCGCGTTCGCGCGCAGCGTGTACCAGGTCGAACACCTGCTGGGTGGACTGGACGCGGTGTATCGCCACTTGCACGTCCGGGTCAAAGTCCTGCACGCCAAAGCTCAGACGGTTAAAGCCCAGATCCGCCAGGGTTTGCAGCCGCGCCACGGTGACCGTGCGCGGATCCACTTCGATGGCGATTTCTGCCTTGGGTGTGAAGCGGAAGTTGTGCCGCAACAGCTGCATCAGCCCGGCCAGCTCGGCGTCGCTCAAAAACGTCGGGCTACCGCCGCCCAGATGCAGTTGCCCCAGCGACTGCTTGTGCCCCATGGTGGCGGTATGCAGCGCCAGCTCTTTGGCCAGGTACTCCAGATACAGCGTCCCCCGGCTGTGGTGTTTGGTGATGATTTTGTTGCAGGCGCAGTAGTAGCACAGCGACTCGCAAAACGGAATGTGCACATACAGAGACAGCGTCGCCAAGCGCCCCGGCGCACCCAGTGTTTGCTCCAGCACGCGGCCGTAATCGGCGTCGTCAAACGCTTCTACAAAACGGTCTGCCGTGGGGTAGGAGGTGTAGCGCGGCCCGGCAATGTCAAAGCGGCGAAGAAGTTCCGGCGATGGTGTGGCCGGCGGGGTAGCAGTAGAGACCATGGCTTCAGCGGCAAAAAATGTTTGCGCAACTGTGGCAGGCTTGCCCGCAGACCCATTTGACCTTTGTCAAGAAATGGGCACTGCACCCGCTGATGCAGCGCCTACCCCGGCCGCTTACCCAGACCGGGCCGCCTCAGCGGGGCTGGGCAGCGGGTTCGGGCGTATCGGATGCGCTGTCGGGCACCGCAGCACCCCGTGCCAGCGCGGCGCGCGCGGCCTGCCAGACCGCGCGCGGGCTGTCGGGCTTGCGCTTGTGGTCGCTCCAGACCTGGCGCCACAAACGCCCGCCGCGCTGCCCGTGGTAGAGCCCCAGCATGTGGCGCGCAATCGCGTACCAGGGGCAGCCGTCCTCTAAAAACGCCCGCTCCATATAGGCCACCATCGCCTCTTCCACCGCCTCGCGGGTCAGCGTCTGCGGAGCAGCGTCGAAGTGCAGCGCGTCCCAACCCGACAAGAGCCAGGGCTGGTAATACGCCTCGCGCCCGATCATCACGCCGTCCACATGCGCCAGGTGCGCCTGTATCTGCGCGTCCTGCGTGATGCCGCCGTTCACGACGATGGTGAGGCCGGGGAAGTCGCGCTTGAGCCGATAGGCCAGCTCGTAACGCAGCGGCGGAATCTCGCGGTTCTCTTTGGGCGAGAGGCCTTGCAGCCAGGCGTTGCGCGCATGCACCATGAACACCGCGCAACCCGCCTCGCTCACCGTGCCCACAAAGTCCCGCACAAAGCCGTAGTCCTCGTTCTTGTCGATGCCAATGCGGTGCTTCACCGTCACCTGCAGGCTCACCGCGTCCACCATGGCCTTCACGCCATCGGCCACCAGCTCCGGTTCGTTCATCAGGCAGGCCCCAAAGGCCCCGCGCTGCACCCGCTCGCTGGGGCAGCCGCAGTTCAGGTTGATCTCGTCATAGCCCCACTGCGCCCCCAGCCGCGCCGCATGCGCCAGGTCTGCGGCCTCGCTGCCACCCAGCTGCAGCGCCACCGGATGCTCCTCGGCGTTGAAGCGCAAATGCCGCTCCACGCTCCCATGCAGCAAAGCGCCCGTGGTCACCATCTCGGTGTATAGGCGGGTGTGGCGGCTCAGCAGTCGGTGGAAGAAGCGGCAATGGCGATCGGTCCAGTCCATCATGGGGGCGACGGAGAGGCGCCAGGGGTGGGGGGTGGGGGGTAAAGGATCGGAGGGGATCATCCGGGATCAGGGACTGAAATTTCCTCGGATTCTCTCAGGTAGTCCATTTCGTTCGAGAAAACAAACCAGCAATCTCAAATTTTCTGCACTTCAACCATCAATATCGTTTCGTAATGGCTAAGAATGCTCGTTAGTTGCGAATACTGCCCGCGTGTAAAACTCGGCGCATTGAACTTCTGTTGTGTTGCGATGTTTGCGATCAAGTTCGCATGGGCGAAGTTACATCGAGCTAAAAATAGCTGGTCAAGTAATGCTTTGAGTTGGCCGAGTTCGGTGGGATGGGTCTTTTCCATTGCAAGGTCAACCCGCTTTGCCACAACCTCACCCACCACTTTTCTAAGCATATTACGCCAATGGGTATCGTATTTAAAACCGTTACTGTCTTTAATTACTTCCTTAAGGAACTTAGGATCGTTCAACTTTTTATCCGCTACATTTTTAATTAGACGATCAAACTCTTCCTCGAGCCAACCACTAAGTTCAAGAATAGCTAGTTTAGACAGCAGCATAGTTTTGTCGTTGTCTTGACTGACGGCTGGGTCAACGTACCAACAATCGAGCATTTCGAGGGTGGCGGCAACCATAATTCATGTTAGCGAAAATGAATCCACCGCTACGTTTAACCTCGTAGCGACATTTTTCACATTTGAAACCGCGTACCGCGCCCCTTCCGCAAAGCTCGGCAGCCTGATCATATTATGATAAGCCTCAACTAATTCATCGTTAGATCTTGAGGCTAGTTCTTTCCGATGGCTGTAGAGCGCGACCATAAGTGCCTCGACAAGAAGTAATGGCAGTTTCTTTTGTGGAACTTTTGAAAGAACCGCATTGGTTCTTTCTGACAATAATGATAGTATCTCTGTAAGGTCCTCGCTTGGTACTTTTGATAACGCTTTATCGTGCATAAAATTGTTCAAGAATGAGGCTAAGTTACCGTCATATTGGGAGCGACGATCACCAAACGCCAATATCCGCAAGATAACTTCTACGGATCTATAACGATCCATTTTTCCCCATACTCTCTTTTTTATATCTTTCCAGTCTAAATTCTCATGATCAAAGGCCTTTATTAAATCGTTGAAAGGTCCAGAATAAATGCAATTGCGAATTTCTTGGTTTGTGAGCCGGACGCCCCCCGAATTCAAGCGATAGAAAATCATGAAAAGGTACGCCATGTGATTTTGACGGGTGTAGTCACAGCGAATTACTGTAATTGGTATGGATACGTCCTCGACTCGCGCATAAAGACGCTTTTGATCCTCTGAACCTTGTTGCAGGTCCACATTTCGTATACCCCGCAGGTCAGGGTGAATTTCAGAGAGATTGCTCAATCGCCACTCGGTTGGTTGTAGAAACCTAATTATTGAACTCATTCGTTGTAGACCATCGATAACCTTCCACCGCTGGGTCTTGTAGTCAAGGCTAAAACACATGGAAGGGATAGGTAACTGCTTGACGAGCGAATCTATAAATCTCGATTGGTCATCTTGCTTCCAGACCACTTCACGCTGAAAGTCTGGTTTTAACTCGAGTTTTTTGGTCGAAAACATACGTACTAGGTCTGCGCAACTGCGTAATTCGTTATATGCAACGATATCTTGAGGCGGAATGGGCTCATTGGCATCACCCATTTGAAAAGTATCTTCTACTTCATTTTTCATACTTGTTGAATTCACTTAAATTACCCTAATATTATTAAACGTTGGCGCCATCGTACAGATAAATAAAGTTAGATTACTTATTTTTTGTCGGGACATATTTGCTATCAAAGTTCTTAATACGCCTATAGCTCTCAGAAAAATATATTGATGTCAAAAGGGGTGTGGCTTACGCGTACACGTACAGTTACCTATATATGTTCGATTTATTTAAGGAAATCGACTTCCACATTGCATTTAGCAAAATCAGGAAAGAGCAGACAGGGAAATCCCATCCGTCGAATCTGGCGGCCCCGCTGACGTTGCGCCAGTGGTGGCGCGGTAGTTCGGTGGCTTTGCGTCGCCGGTTTTCACCGGGTTTGCCCTTCAATTTCTTGTCCATCGGCCCAGGGCTGGACCGACGCATAAAGCATAGCCGAGGTGGTGTGGCTACACCTTATGTTGGCGGGACCTGAGACCTAGGGTATTCCCTGATTTGTGCCGCGCCTGTGCCGGTGTTGCTGCATCCCCACCGGATGTGTAGACTCTTTGCGGAGGAGTCACAAATGGCCACCAACCTCGCGCTCAATCAAGATCTTTTAGAACGCGCTTTTGTTCTTAGCGGCGAAGCTACGAAGAAGGCAGCAGTCACGCGTGCCTTGCAGGAGTTCATCGCGCGCCGCGAGCAGAAGCGTGCCATTGAGCTTTTCGGCAAGCTCGATTGGGATGCTGCATTCGATTACAAGGCTGAACGAACACGGGTGTCATGAGTCTGCTTGTCGACACGAGCGTTTGGTCGCTGGCGTTTCGCAGGGACGCGGAAGCCCAAGTCCCCTAGGTTCTCGCCCTGCGCAATGCGCTCCTTGGTACTAACCAGGTGTTCAGCAGGGGACTCGTGCTGCAGGAGTTGTTGCAAGGATTTTCTGGCCCCAAGGCGCGCGACAACATCGTGGAGCGCTTTGCCGCCTTTGCTTTCGTGGAGCCGGATCGCCAAGACTACATCGACGCCGCAGAAGCGCGCAATATTTGCCGTAGGCGCGGCGTTTAGATCGGCACCATGGACGCCCTGCTGATTCAACTTGCGCGCCGATACGACCTTGCGATTTTGACGACCGATCACGATTTCAGACTAGCGGCAGCCCATGTACCGTTCAGACTCTGGGCTGTCACCAATTAATCGACGTGGATGAAAAGCGCAGCCGCTCTCGTCGCAAGGCGTAAGCTTGCCCCCCCGCCCCCTTCTATCTCCAGGAGAACCCCATGAGCGCCCGCCTACCCGATACCGCTGTCGCCCCCTTGCTCAACGCCGACCAGGCCCTGGCGCAGGTTAGCCAGGCCTGGGATGGCGACATTGTTCAGCGCCTGAAGGACTATGTGGAAATTCCCGCCAAGTCGCCGTCCTTCGACGCCAATTGGGCAGAAGCCGGTTTGCTGGAAACGGTGGTGCGCAATACGGCGCAGTGGATAGAGGCGCAACGCGTGGCCGGTCTGACGCTGGAGGTGGTGCGCCTGCCCGGGCGCACGCCGGTGCTGTTTTTTGAAGTCGCCTCCACCCGCAGCGGTGCGCAAGCGTCTGACGCGACCGTGCTGATGTACGGGCATCTGGACAAGCAGCCTGAGTTTTCCGGCTGGCGTGCCGACCTCGGCCCCTGGACGCCCAAGTACGAAGACGGCCGCTTGTATGGCCGTGGCAGCGCTGACGATGGCTATGCGGCCTACGCGGCCGTGGCCGCCATCCAGGCCCTGAAAACCCAGAACGTGGCGCACCCGCGCATCGTCGGACTGATCGAGACCTGCGAGGAAAGTGGCTCTTACGATTTGATGCCCTATATCGACGTGCTGCGCACCCGGCTGGGCGATGTGGGGCTGGTGGTGTGCCTGGATTCGGGTGCGGGGAATTACGACCAGCTCTGGCTGACCAACAGCCTGCGCGGCATGGCCAGCGGGGTTTTGAAAGTGGAGGTGCTGACCGAAGGCGTGCACTCGGGCGACGCCAGCGGGCTGGTGCCGTCCAGCTTTCGCATCATGCGCCAGGTGCTGGACCGCTTGGAGGACAGCGCCAGCGGCCGCCTGCTCCCGGCCAGCTTCCATTGCGAAGTGCCGCCCGAACGGCTGGCGCAAGCGCGGGCCACGGCGGCGATTCTGGGCGAGGAGCTGTACAAGCGCTTCCCCTGGGCGCATTACGACTGCGGCGGCTCCAGCCAGTTCACCCTGCCCACTACCACCGATCCGCTGCAAGCGCTGCTCAACCGCACCTGGATACCCACGCTCAGCGTCACCGGTGCCGACGGCCTGCCCGATTTGAAAAACGCCGGCAATGTGCTGCGGCCCTACACGGCCTTCAAGCTCTCGCTGCGCCTGCCTCCGCTGGTGGACGCCGCGCAGGCGGTGCAGCAGCTCAAAACCCTGCTCGAAGACAACGCGCCCTACCAGGCCAAAGTGACCTTCGAGGGTGGTGGCGGCGCAACCGGCTGGAACGCGCCGGACACCGCGCCCTGGCTGGAGCAGGCGCTCAACGCGGCTTCGCAGGCCCACTTTGGCGCACCCTGCGGCTACATCGGGCAGGGCGGCACGATCCCGCTGATGAATATGTTGAGCCTGGGTTTCCCCAAGGCCCAGATGATGGTCTGCGGCGTGCTCGGCCCCAAAAGCAATGCCCACGGACCTAACGAGTTTCTGCATGTGCCGTATGCCAAAAAGCTCACGGCAGCGGTGGCGCAGGTGATTGCGGCTGCGCCTTGACGGTGTGCGCGGCGCAACAAGCGGCAAGGCCCCGCAGTGGGTTGACCGTGCAGCTTTAAACCAGCAGCGCCAGGCCGACCAGGGCCGCCGTTTCTGCGCGCAAAACCCGCGCCCCCAGCGAAACCGGGGCGAAACCGCAGCCCATCGCCGCCGCTTCTTCGGCGCGGCTCAAACCACCTTCGGGGCCCGAGAGCAGGGTGACGCTGCGCGGCGTTCCGGGCTGCGCTTCAGGCCGCATGCCGCCGCCCCGGGCCGGGTCGGCCGCTGCGCGCAGGGGCGTGGCCTCGTCGTGCAGTGCCAGCAGCAGGCGCTGACCGGCCACGTCGCTTGCGGCATCCGTTTTCAGCCAGGCCGCCAGGGTGGTGACTGGATGCACCAGAGGCACGCGGTTGCCGCCGCACTGTTCGCAGGCCGATACCGCAACGCTGTGCCAGTGCTGCTGTTTTTTGGTGGCCCGCTCGCCGCTCAGGCGCAGTACGCTGCGTTCGCTCATCAGCGGCTGGATGCTGGCCACGCCCAGCTCGGTGGCTTTTTCCACCAGCCAGTCCATGCGCTCGTTGGCAGGCATGCAGACAGCCAGATGCACGGCGCGGGCCGTCTCACGCTCAATGGGCTGGTGGGTTTCCACATGCACTTGCACGCTGCTGCGGCCCATGGCGGTGACCGTTGCGCTGAACTCGCCGCCGGGGCTGTGCATGGGGCCATCCCAGCCCGGCCCGTGGTTGAACAAGGTGACGGTGTCGCCCGGTTGCAAGCGCAAAACCTGCACATGGCGGGCTGCGGTTTGGGGCAGATCCAGGGTACTGCCGCAGACCAGCGGCAGCGGGCAATACAGACGGGCCACTTCAGTCGCGCCGCCGCAAATCGGGCGGGGCCAGGTTGATCGCCGGGGTGATGCCCTCCAGGTCTTCCACGAGTTTGAGCAGCGGACGTAAAGTGACATAGCGGGCGCAGGTGGCGCGGATGTAGCCGATAAAGCGCGGCGTATCGGCCAGGTATTTGGGCTTGCCGTCGCGCAGGGTCAGGCGGGCAAAAATGCCGGCTACTTTGAGATGGCGCTGCAAGCCCATCCACTCCACGCCCCGGTAAAACTGGCCGAAGTCATCACCCACCGGCAGCCCGGCTTTGCGCGCCCGGTCCCAGTAGCGAACGGTCACGTCCAGGCAGAAGGACTCGTCCCAGCTGATGAAGGCGTCGCGCATCAGGCTGGCGATGTCGTAGGTGATGGGCCCGTAAACCGCGTCCTGAAAATCCAGCACGCCGGGGGCCAGGCCTGGGGTGTACATGAGGTTGCGCGGCATGAAATCCCGGTGCACATACACGCTGGGCCAGGCCAGGTTCTCCGCCACGATGGCGTCAAACGCCGCCTGCAGCACCTTGTCCTGCGCGGGTGTGGGTGCCTGCCCTTTGTGGCGGGTGATGTACCAGTCGGGGAATAGCTGCAACTCGCGGCGCAGCAGGGCTTCGTTGTAGTCGGGCAGCACGCCAGGGCGCGATGCCAGTTGCCAGGCGATCAGCGCGTCCACCGCCTCTTGGTAACGCGCCAGGGGCGGCGGGCCCTGGGGATCCATGCTCTGCATCATGGTCTGTGCGCCCAAGTCGCTCAGCAGTAAAAAGCCGTGTTCCTGTTGCCAATCCAAGACCTCGGGCACGCGCAAACCGGCTTCGCGCAGGAGCGCGGCAATGCGCACAAAAGCCGCGTTGTCCTCCTTGTCGGGGGGCGCATCCATGATGATGCGGCTGCCGGCAGCGTCGGCGCTGTCGATGCGGAAGTAGCGCCGAAAGCTGGCATCTGCGGAAGCCATGCGCAGGCTCTGCGGCTGGAGCTGGAACACGGGCGTTTGCGCGTGCAGCCAATGCGTGAAAATTTGCTGTCGGGCGGGGTCGGCCCAGGCGATGTCGGAGGGGGGCGTAACAGGCATAGCGGGGATGATAGCCCGCACCATGTAGAGCCGCTTTAGCGGTCGTCGCCGCTGAATTCGCGTTGTAAATCGTCCACCACCCGCTGGCGCTGCTGGGCGCGCTTGCCTAAGCGGGCGGCCACGTTTTGCACCAGCAGATGCAGCATGCTGGCCGCCGCCATGGCGGAGAAGGCCTGGTCGGCGCTGCTGCTGTAGCAGGGCAGCACCACTTTGGCAAAGCGCTGGGCCCAGGCGGCGTTGCGCACGTCGACCACGGCTACAGTTTCCACCAGCGTGGCCGAGGCGTGCGCGAGTAAGCGCTCAATGTCGGCATGGCGGGTTTGCGTGAGGACCAGCACCAGTGAGTCACGCGGTCCGGCCATGGCCAGGTCCTCGGCCCAGACGCCACTTTGGCTACCCATGCAATAGACCTCGGGCCGGATACGCGCCAGTTGCGGACGCACAAAGCGCACCAGCCCGTCGTCCACCCCCAGGCCCAGCAACCAGACCTTGGGCGCTTTGGCCAGCTGGCTTGCTGCCTCCAGCAAGGTGTCGCTGCGTAGCGACTCGAAGGTGCGCGCCAGGCTGTCGGTCTCGGTTTGCAGGTGCGCGGTGATCGAGTGTCTGCGTAACGGGGCGCTGGCGGTGATCGGGCTGGACTGGAAAGGCGGCGCCAGGTTGCGTTCTTCGCGGGCCTGTAGGCGTACCTCGTTGAAATCGGCGTAGCCCAGGCTACGGAACAGACGCGCCGCCGTGGCCTTGGAGACCTCGGCCATGGCCGCCAGCTCGGTGGCGGAAAAGGTCAGCATGTCGTCGGCGCGGTCTAGCAGCAATGCCGCGAGCTTGCGCTCGCTGGGGGAGAGCTTGTCAAAGCGCTCCTGGATGGTCAGCGTCAGGCGGGTGGTCATGGTTGCGCACTGCAGGCTGGCTGCGTCATACAGGATCGGAATTCAGGGCGCATGCGGCATTATGAAACAAGAGTTTCATGCTACGATGAAAAGGTGAAACAGAAGTTTCAGCTCTGTACGCTTCGATCTAACCGACCGCCCATCCCCGCCATCCGCGAAGGAAGTCCGTTTGCCAAACGCCAGTTTTGCCCGTGAGCCGATGTGGGACAGCCTGCGCGCGGTGGCTGTGCCGGATTCGCGCTTTCACACCCGATTTTCCGAGTTCATCCCCGACTTTGAGGGCAGTGCGCTGGCGACCGAACGTGTGTTCGCGCTGCCTGTGCTGGCGCGGGCGCGCCATGTGTTTGTGACCCCCGATAACAGCCTGACCGAGCTGCGCCGCCGCCTGCTGTGTGCGGGCGTTAGCTTGGTGGTGTCGAGCTACAACATGGCCAGCGGTTTCTACTTGCTGCGACCGGGTGCGGTGCCTGCCGGACACGAGTTGTATGGGGCCTGGCCCGACGGTCTGGCGCATTTCGGCGAGCCGCTGGGTTTGCAGGCACTTTCTGACCTGGGGCGTTTTGACCTGGTGGCTACGGGCGCGTCGGCGGTGGCGACGTCGGGCGTTCGCTTCGGGCGCGGCCACGGGTTTTTAGATTTGGAGTGGCGGATCTTCAGCGACATGGGCTTGGTGGACAACCATACCCCGCTGGTGACCGCCGTGCACGATATCCAGGTGCTGGACAAAAAGCTCTATCCCAGCCCCAATGATGTGCTGGTTGACTGGATTTGTACCCCAACCCGCACCCTGCAAATCCAGCGTGCGGCCCCGCGCCCGCGCGGCGTGCAATGGAAGGACATCTCCCCCGAGCAAATTAAGGCCATTCCCGCGCTGGCTGAGTTGCGCCGCACCGTCGGGCTGGCCTGAGCGCAGCCCCGATTCCTATGGTTCTCCCCGTTCCCTCCCCGTTCCACCACCGCTAAAGGACTTCACCATGAAAGCTACCCGCAGACATTTTCTTGCCGCCTCCGCCGCGATGGCCGCCGCCTCACCGCTGGCAGGCTGGAGCCAAAACATGGCCAAGCTGACCATGCAAGCCGCCTGGGTCAATGACGCCGAATTCATGGGCTATTTTGTTGCCATGGACAAAGGTTTTTACAAAGCCGAAGGGCTGGACCTGACCTACCTGTCCGGCGGTCCGGACGTGATTCCCGAGGCTTCGCTGCTGTCCAAAAAGGCCGAGGTTTGCCTGACCACGGTCGAGACCGCCATCAAAGCCATCACCGACCAAAAAGCCCCGTTGGTGATCATCGGTGCGCAATACCAGAAGAACCCGATTGGTATCGTCAGCCTGGCCGCTAAACCGCTGAAAACACCGCAAGACCTGATTGGCAAAACAATTGCCGTGCCGCCCGTCAACCGCCTGACCGTGGAGGCCATGCTTAAGCTCAATGGAATTGACAAATCCAAGGTCAAGATCGTGCCGTACGCCTACGACCCGACCCCCTTGATCAAGGGTGAGATCGACGGATCGCTGGACTTCACCACCAACGTGCCCTTCACCATTAAGAGCATGGGTAAAGACGCCGTGAGCTTTTTGCTTGCCGACTTCAAGCTGCCGCTGTTCAACGATGTGGTGGTGGTCACCCAGGAGACGCTCAAGACCCGGCGCAAAGACCTCGTCGCCTTTATGCGCGCCAGCCGCAAGGGCTGGGACGAGAACTTCAAAGACACGGCCGCTTACCCGCCCCAGTTCAAAGATACCTGGTTCAAGGGCACCGGCCGCACCGTGGAAAACGAGCTGTACTTCAATCAGGCGCAAAAACCGTTGATCGCCCACCCGCAGGGTGTGTTTGCCATGAGCGACGACTCCATCGGCCACTGCATCGCCGCACTCAACGCTGTCAACGTAAAGGCCGACAAGTCCCACTTTGACACCAGCCTGCTCAAAGAAATCTGAGATGGACAACCGCGAACTGCGCATAGACCAAGTCCGGCGCGCGTTCGCGGTGGCGGGTGCGCCGCCGCTGTTGGCACTCGATGGCGTGTCATTGCATTGCCCCAGCGGTTCGTTTACCGCGCTGATCGGCCCATCGGGTTGCGGCAAGTCCACCTTGCTGCGCCTGATTGCCGGGCTGGAGCAGCCGGACGCAGGCAGCTTGCGCATCGGTAACGAGTCCCCGTTGGCCTTGCAGCGTCAGGGCAAGCTCGGTATTGCGTTCCAGGACGCGGCGCTGCTGCCTTGGCGCAGTGTCTTGGAGAACGTGCGCTTGCCCCTGGATGTGGCTGGCAGCGCCAGTGCCGTTGATATGCAACGCATCCGTAAGTTGGTGGAGCTGGTTGGTCTGTCAGGTTTTGAGCAGGCCTTGCCCTCGCAGCTATCGGGTGGCATGCGCCAGCGCGTGGCGATTGCCCGCGCCCTAGTCACGCAGCCCGAGGTCTTGCTGCTCGATGAGCCCTTTGGCGCTTTGGACCAGATCCTGCGCCGCAGTATGAACCTGGAGTTGCAACGCATCTGGCTGGAGCGGCCCACCACCACGGTGCTGGTGACGCATGGCATTGATGAAGCGCTTTTTTTGAGCGACCGGGTGGCGGTGATGCAAAGCCAGCCCGGGCGCATCACCGAGGTGATCGACGTGCCCTTCGCCCGCCCCCGACACATCGGTTTGTTCAATACCCCCGAGTTCCGCCAATTGGAAGCGCAAGTGGCAGCGCTTTTGTACCGCAGCGAGGCGACCTGAGCTATGCCGGGTTTGATGCTCCTAGCGCGCAAGCACAGCACGCTGCTGGGCTTTGTGCTGGTGGCGCTGCTGTGGGAAATGGCGGGCCAGCGCCACTGGGTGGGCGACGGCGCGCTGCCCGCGCCCAGCGCGGTGTTGCAGGCCTGGTACCGCGACCGCACCGACTACCCGGCGCATATTTGGGGCACGCTCAAAACCGCGCTGGCGGGTTTTGTCATTGGCAACGTCTGCGCCATTGGGCTGGGCGTGTTGTTTGCGTGGTTCCGGCCGTTTGAGCGGCTGATGGCCGGTGTCAACGTGACCTTGTTTGCCATGCCGGCGATTGCGCTGGTTCCTATTTTGGTGATTGCCTTGCCGGGCGACAGCCCGCGCGTGGTCTTGTCGGCTTTGTCGGTGTACTACCCGACCATGGTGGCCACGGTGCTGGGCTTGACGCAGGTGGATGCGCGGCTGGCCGATCTGGTGCGGGTGTACGGCGGCAGCTCCTGGGACGTGATGCGCTGGGTGCGCTTGCGCAGCAGCCTGCCCACGGTACTGGCGGGCTTGCGCGTGGCCGCACCGGCAGCCGTTCTGGGCTCCTTGCTGGCGGAATTCGGCAGCGGCGGCAGCGCCGGCTTGGGCACCTATTTGATTGGCTCTTTGGGCCGTGCCGACCCGGCGCGCCTGTGGGGCATCGGGCTGGCGGCTACGGCTATCAGCGGCTTGGCGTATGCGCTGGCCGGTCTGCTGGCGCGCCGCTTTGCCGGCAACACAGTGAGCGCCAGCCTCACGCCCGGGCATCAACCCGACCCGCTTGCAGAGTCTGCGCTGTACCGTTGGGTTTTGCGTGCAGGTGCGCTGGCCATGCCTTTTGTGCTGTGGCTGGCGGTTATCGCGCTTTTTGAATCGTTGGGCGTGTCCGAGATCGTTTTGCGCGGCCCGCAGGGCGTGTTTGAACATGTGTTCACCAGCGAGGCGGCTGCCGACAACCGCGGCAGCCTGTGGCTGGCCCTTGGCGAAACCCTGCCCATTACGCTGCTAGGTATGTTTGCCGGGCTGGCCGTGGCGCTGGCGTTTGCGGTGGCCACCACGGTGTGGCGCAGCCTGGGCCGCACGCTGCTGCCGCTGGCGCTGGTCAGCCAGTCCATGCCGCTTGTAGCGCTCACGCCGCTGGTGGTGCTGGTGTTTGGGCGCGGCAGTCTGAGCATTTTGGTGGTCACGGTATCGGTCACTTTTTTTCCGGCTTTTGTCACCATTGCCCAGGGGCTTGCGCTGGTGCCCGCCAGCGCCACCGACTTGGTGCGGGTCTACGGTGCGCGGCGCTGGCGTCAGCTGCAGCTGGTGGCCTTGCCCTGGTCCTTGCCCTATCTGTGTGCCGCAGCGCGGCTGGCCGCGCCCCGGGCTTTTCTGGGCGTGATGATTGCTGAATGGCTGGCCACAGGTACCGGCATCGGCAACCTGCTGAACGTGTCGCGCGGCGTGCTGGACTTCGGAATGATCTGGACCGTGGCGGTGGTGGCCATTGCCATTGCCGTTCTCCTCAATGGCCTGGTTGTGGCGCTGGAGCGTTACGTGCTGCACCGCTACGCGCTGGCCGGCGTTTGAAACAAACCACCATTTTTTAGAAAGACCGCTATGCCCATCAGCCCCAGCCATACCGCCGACAGCGATCAGAGTGAAGAGGGCCACGCCGGACACAAGGTCAGCGTGCGCGACCGTGTGTTTGCGCAACTGCGCGAGGTGGCGCTGCCCGACAGTCGCTTCCATTACGACTTTGGCGAATTCATCGCCGACTTTCAGGGCAGCAGCGCGGCCACCGACCGGCTGATGGCGCACCGCTTTTACCGAGAGGCGCGCTGCATCTTCATCACCCCCGACAACTGCCTGGAAGAGCTGCGCTACCGCACCCTGTGCGATGGCAAATTGATTTTGATGACCACCTATTCCATCAAGCGGGGCTTCTGGCTGCTGGATCCGGCCACGATTGCCAAGGACCGCTACTGGCACGCCGCTACGCTGGACGGCATGGAGCGCCACGGCCGGCCTGTGAGCCTGGCCGATATCCGCGCCCATTTGCCTGCGCTGGACTACATGATCACCGGCACCGGTGCCATCAACGAAGATGGCGTGCGTTTCGGCAAAGGCCATGGCTTTTTTGACGCCGAATGGGGCATGCTTTACCGCATTGGCACTATCTCGTCGGCCACCCCTACCGCCGCGCTGGTGCATGATTGCCAGTTGCTGACCGAGACCCTGCACCCGGAAATTTTTGACACCGTGGCCGACGCCATCTTCACACCCACCCGCACCATCGAAGTGTCCAACCCGCACAAGCCGCGCTGCGGCATCGTCTGGGATTTGCTGGACCCGCACATGCTGGCCACCATCCCGCCCCTGCAAGAGCTGCAGGCCATGGAATCCGCCTTGCCCGCAATGGCATGAGGCAGCCCGGCCCCGTGCGCATCCACCTGGTGGACTACCGCGCCGCGCAGGACACCACCGATGTCTGCGCCTTGCTGGATATGTATGCCTGCGACCCCATGGGCGGAGGCGAGCCGCTGGCGGCGGATGTGCTGGGCCGCTTGTGCGGAGATTTGGCGGCCAGGGCCGACGCGTTCAGCTTTCTCGCCTATGTGGATGGGCCGCAGGCCCAGGCGGTGGGACTAATCAACTGCTTTGAGGGCTACTCGACCTTCAAGGCCCGGCCGCTGCTCAACATCCATGACATCGTGGTTCACCCGGCTTACCGCAGCGCCGGTGTCGGGCAGGCTTTGCTGGGCGCTGCGCAGGATTTGGCGCGGTCGCGCGCTTGCTGCAAGCTCACGCTGGAAGTGCTCAGTGGTAACACCGTCGCAGCCCGCAGTTACGCCCACTTCGGATTCGCCGCCTACCAGTTAGATCCAGCGGCGGGGCAGGCTGTGCTCATGCAAAAGTGGCTTTGACGAAAAGTAAACGCCAAGGCCGGGGGCTTAATGGAGCAAAAGTTCCTTGGCGGCGTCGCGAAACTTGGCTGCCTGAAACGGCTTGTGGATGACCCGTCCTTTGTCTGACATCCGTTGCTCGAAGACCAGATCGTCCTCGGTGACAGAGCCTGCAGTGATAAACAAAAAGCGGTCTTCGTAGGCGCCGCGGCGGCACATTTCTGAGAAAAATACCTTGCCGCTCATATTCGGCATCATGATGTCGCTGACCACCAGATCAAAGGTCTGACCCGCGTCAACCTGCCGCAATGCATCACGTGCGTCCAGGCAGGTGGTGACAGCAAAGTCCTGCTGCAGGATTTTGGCGACCAGTGTCAGGATCAACGCGTTGTCGTCAACCACGATCAGACTGGGCTTGCGCTTCAAGCTGGTGTTTGCAGCGGATTGGGAATCGGTTTGGGTGTCGGCGCGGACGGTTTCACGCAGCAAGGGAATCTTGATGTGGACTGTCGTTCCCAAACCGAGCTCCGACTGAATCTCAATTGAACCACCAACTTCCATCAAAATCCGGCGTGAAATGGCCAGCCCAAGGCCGGTGCCACCAGGACGCCGGTTCTTGGTGTAGAAGGGCGTCCAAATGCGGTCTAAGTCTTCGCGGGCGATGCCGACGCCGTTGTCTTCAATGTCGATATGCATGGAATCACCGACTTCCCTGGCGGTGAGTTGGATGCGATTTTTGCTGAGGTCCGTGTCGTTGAAAGCACGGCCCGAATTGCTCAGGATATTGAGAATGACCTGCGACATGCGGGCTGATGAGAGCGGAACGCGCGCCGAAGCTGCCAGGTCCAACTTCAAGGTGGCGCGGTGTTTGAGGTCGGCCATCACCATGCGCGATGCGATGCGAATCACCTCGCAGGGGTCGCTGGCCTGCTCGTGTTCGCCACGGCTGCTGATGGCTTTGAGGTCTGACACGATTTCCTGCACATAGCCCGCGCCCGTCAGCGCGGCATCAATCAGCTCCTCAATTTCACGGTTCTGGGTCCAGTTCTCTTTGGTGAGCGCCTTCAGAATCTCCAGATTGCCCAGCACATAGGTCAGCGGATTGTTGATTTCATGGGCCACTCCGGCGGCCAGCGTGCCAATAGATGAGAGGTGCGAGGAGAGCTGGATTTGCGCGTCCCGCTCCCGGATGTCCTTGTCCGCCTGGACGCGGTCGGAGATATCACGGAATACGCCAAGGATGCGGGTTTTTCCATCAACCTCGACCAGACTGGAGCTGATTTCGGCGGGTACCACCTCGCCGCTCATGCGCATGATGGGAACCTGGATGGTGGCACGCTTGTTTTTCATGAGGGCGGCAATATGCTCCTCAAATGCGCGCCTCGCCTCTTCGTTGAGCGCAGGCGGATGCAGCTCCGATTGGTGCGAACCGACAAGCTGCGAAATGGACTTGCCCCAGAGCCGTTCGGAGGGCTGGTTGGCCTCAAGAATCAATCCGGTTTCGACCTCGGCAAGAACAGCGGCGTCGTTCATGTGGTGAAACAGGATGTCAAAGCGCTTTTGGGTGTTTTCGAGTTTTTGCTCCACCCTTTGCATCAGCGTGCGGTCACTCAAGCTCCCAACCAGGATGACCGGCATGCCGTGGGGGTTGCGCAGTGCCATGCCGTTGGCAACGTAATAGCCATAGGCCCCGTCGGCCCGTTTGAGCCGCATTTCCACGTCCCGGTAGGGGGCGTGATGCATGAAATGGTTTTTGATCGCCTGGTCAACGCGGTCTTGGTCCAAAGGGTGTATGAGCGCGACAAACTCGCTCATATTTTTGGGACCCTGGCGTTTGTCTATGCCCACGAGCTCAGCGGTGCGGCTTGACCATTCAATGATGTCGCGCTGAAGATCCCAGATCCAGTAGCCATCGGCCGAATGGTCCATGAAAATTTTCAAGGCGCGGTTTTCAGAGCGCAGCTTATGGTCTCTGAGCGCCATCCGAACCAAGTGCTCTGCGCTGGGCCAATCCGCACAAATCACGTCGTCACAGCAACTGCCAACGGGCATCTGTGCGGCCGTCTCCTGCGAATCCACGATCAGCAAGGTGCTGAGGTTGGCGCCCTCTGCGCGGTATTTTTCGACCAGAGCCTGAAACGGCATCAGGTTTGCCGAACGGTTGACCGGAAAGACGACGAGCCCGATTTCTGATTCTTCCTTGACGCCGAGTTTGAAAAAATCGTCGACTGCCAGATGCCCCACCTTGGCTGAATTTCCCAAAGCTCTTTGCGTCAGGGCAAAGACATCTGCGTAGCCTTCTAAATCCAAGACCAGACAATCAAAAGTTTCCACAGCAATCTCCAAAATGCCTTAGATGGGCGTGGGCCGTGCGTCGCGTCCCCGGTTTTGTCAAGTCCCAGAAGGACTGGTCCCAATAATTATTGTATAGAGGCGCAGCATAAGCCTTATGCCTTGGGGGCGGCAAGCCTCCCCCAAGTGGGTGCGCCTGTGCTGGAGCGCTATTCGACGCCGACCTGGCCCCGCACCTCGCCGCCGGGGTTGGCGGCGGTGTGCAGGTTGACGTACCACTTCCCAGCCAGCAGGTCCGCTGCCTGCGCGGCGGTCAAGACTGCCCGGCCTTGTACGGGGCTCTCGCCAATGCTGCTGATACCCAGAGCAACGCCCGCGTTTTTGCCTGCTTCAGCGGGGCCGTGGAAATGCCCCGCCTTGACCGGGCCGCTCAGGCCGCTGTAGCGCAAGGTATAGCTCAGGGTGCTGGTGGCCTTGTCGAACTCGGCTTGTAGCTGACCCATGCCAGGGCTGTTGTTCGGCGGTACCTCGGCGCTGCCGGACAGGGTCGCACCCAAGTTGAGCGTGTCAGCGTGGCACAGGGTGGCAGTCAGAAGCGCCAGCGAACTGGCGCAAGCGAGAAGGGTGG
>CANFHZ010000022.1 GCA_947446885.1 Comamonadaceae bacterium | reverse complement strand
CGCGCAATCGGCTGCTGCAAGATGATCTGGCCGCTTTTGAAATCACAACTGGGCACGGTTTGCACCAAGCTGGGGACGGCGTGGTCACACACATAATTTTTACCGTGCTCAAACACCAGACCACCGGTTTGCGCACCGCATTTGGGGCACCCGCCCAGCGGTTCCTGCGCGCTGAAGTCGGCAAGCTCGCCCGATTCGTCACCCGCCTTGTCGTCGCCAAAGTCGAATTCAAGCTTGAAGTTTTTGGTCTCTTCGTCCAACTTGAGGATGATCTCGGCGGTGAAGGGCCAACCGGCTTTGGAGCGGAAGCCATCGAGCGGGCCAATTTTTTTATCGCGCAAAAACTGCTCGACTTCGGCGACCTCAAAGGTGCGCCCGGCCGGGGTCTTGCCGAATGAAAATCCACAGCCTGCTTCCACCCCGCTATTGCCCGTGCAGGCGTAGCGGCGGTAGTTTTCCTTGACCACGCCGCCGCAGTTGGGGCAGCTGGACTGCAAGGTGGCGTAGTCGCCGGGAATGGTGTCGCGGTCGTATTCCTTGGCCTTGCGCACCATGCGCTCGGTCATGGAGGCGATCTCCTGCATAAAGGCTTCGCGCCCGAACTCGCCTTTCTCCATCTTCGCCAGCTTGTACTCCCATTCGCCGGTGAGCTCGGCTTTGGACAGCTCCTCCACCCCCAGGCCGCGCAAAAGCGTCATCAGCTGAAAGGCTTTGGCCGTGGGGATCAGTTCGCGGCCCTCGCGCAGCATGTATTTCTCGGCCAGGAGGCCTTCGATGATGGAAGAGCGGGTGGCGGGCGTGCCCAAACCTTTTTCGCGCATGGCTTCGCTGAACTCTTCGTCTTCCACGGTCTTGCCCGCGCCTTCCATGGCGCCGAGCAGGGTAGCTTCGCTGTAGCGCGCAGGCGGACGCGTTTTGAGGCCTTTGGCCTCGGCGCTGTCGGTGTTCACCTTTTCGCCCAGTTGCACGGGAACGAGGTTCTGGCCTTTGTCGCCATCTTTGGCATCGTCCACTTCAGCGGCGGCCTCTTTGCCGTAAATCGCCAGCCAACCCGGCTCGACCAGCACCCGGCCCGTGGTTTTGAAATGCTGGCTGCCAGTGCCGACATCTACTGTGCTGATGCGCGTGGTGACCTGGTATTCAGCGGCCGGATAAAACACCGCGATGAAGCGCCGCACCACAAAGTCGTAGAGTTTTTGCTCGGCATCCGACAAGCCGCTGGGCGCTTCCAGCGTGGGAATGATGGCGAAGTGGTCGCTGACCTTGCTGTTGTCAAACACCTTCTTGCTGGGCTTGATGTAGTTCTTGGCAATCGCCGTCCTGGCGAACGGCGCCAGATGGCCCATGCTGCTCTTGGCCAGCATGGCCATGGTCTCGTTGACCGTGGGCAGGTAATCCTCAGGCAGATGGCGCGAATCGGTACGGGGGTAGGTTAGCGCCTTGTGCCGCTCGTACAGGCTTTGGGCCAGGGCCAGCGTGGTTTTGGCGGAAAAGCCAAAACGGCCATTGGCTTCGCGCTGCAAGGTGGTTAGGTCAAACAAGCCGGGGCTGCTTTTGTTGCTGGGCTTGCTCTCTTCGCGCACGCTGGCAGGTCTGCCGCGCACCGCATCGGCAATGGCCTGCGCTTCGGCTTGTGACCACAGGCGGTCTTCTTTTTTCTCGGCGTCGTCCAGGTCTTTTTTATGTGCAGGGTCAAACCATTTGGCGGCGTAGAGACCGGCTTGCGCGCCAAATTCGGCGTGGATCTCGAAATAGTCGCGGCTGATGAATTTGCGGATCTGCTCTTCGCGTTCGACCACCACAGACAGCGTGGGCGTTTGAACCCGCCCGACCGTGGTCAGGAAGAAACCTCCATCGCGTGAATTGAAGGCTGTCATAGCCCGCGTGCCGTTGATGCCAACCAGCCAATCGGCCTCAGAACGGCAGCGTGCTGCATCGGCCAGCGGCTGCATTTGCGCATTGCTGCGCAGGTGATCGAAGCCGTCGCGGATGGCCTGCGGCGTCATGGACTGCAGCCAGAGCCGACGTACCGGCTTGCCCAGCGGTTTGGCACCACCCGCGTATTGCTCAATCAAGCGGAAGATCAACTCACCTTCGCGTCCGGCGTCGCAGGCGTTGATGAGCTGGTCCACGTCTTTGCGCTTGGCCAGTTTCACCACCGCATTCAAGCGGGTCTTGGTTTTATCGACGGGCTTCAGGTCAAAGTGCGGCGGGATGACTGGCAGGTGGGCAAAGCTCCACTTGCCGCGCTTCACATCAAAGGCTTCGGGCGCCTGAATTTCCACCAAATGCCCCACCGCACTGGAGACCACGTAGTGCGCATTTTCAAAGTACTCATCGTGCTTGTCGAACTTGCCACTGGCGGGTGTAAGCGCACGCACGATGTCTTGCGCTACCGAGGGCTTTTCCGCAATGACCAGGATTTTGGCAGCAGCTGGATGGGAGGCGGAATCTTTGGTTTTCATGTGACTACAATCCATTTCTCTCGCGCACGCAGGCGCACGCTCACGCAGGTACGCGCACGCGCACCCATACGATTCACCATACCAAAGTTTTGCCACGTGGCCTCACAGACACCGCTCGCGCCCGCGCCGCAGTCATCCCGACGGATTGAAGTACGGCCTTCCGGCGTTCACGGCAAAGGCGTATTCGCACTCCGCGCGATTGCTGCGGGGCAGCGCATTCTGGAGTACCGTGGACAAATCATCACCTGGGACGAAGCGCTCAAGCGCCACCCGCATGACCCCAAGCAACCCCAGCACACGTTCTATTTCCACGTCGACGCCGACTGCGTAATCGACGCGCTCTATGGCGGCAACGCCGCACGCTGGATCAACCATGCGTGCGCACCCAATTGCGAATCCGAGGTGCGCGGGCAACGGGTGTTCATCCGGGCATTGCGCGACATTGCGGCGGGTGAGGAACTCAACTACGACTACGGCCTGGTGCTTGAGGCCCGGCATACCGCCAAAGTCAAAGCCGACTACGCCTGCCGCTGTGGCAGCCCGGCGTGTCGCGGCACCATGCTCGCCCCCAAAAAACGGTCACGCTGATTGCGCCCATGGTGCCCGCGTCTGCCGACCCTGCACACACTGCGCCACCCCACTGGCCGGTCTGGGCCATGCAAGAGGCGATTGCGCCATGGCTTGCGGGTTTCTCTGTGGAGGTGCTGGCCGAGGTCGACTCCACGAACAGCGAACTGATGCGCCGGGCCCGCCAGGGCCACACGGCTCCGATGCTGCTGCTGGCCGAGCGCCAAAGTGCCGGTCGTGGCCGTATGGGGCGAACCTGGCACAGCCATGTGGATACGCAGGGACGGCAGCACGCGCCCGCTTCGCTGACATTTTCTGTGGGGCTGACGCTGCAGCGGCGTGATCTATCGGGTCTGTCGCTGGCGGTGGGGCTGGCGCTGGCAGACGCCATACACCCCGACATCGGACTCAAATGGCCCAACGATCTCTGGTGGCAAGGGCACAAGCTCGGCGGCATTCTGATCGAGACGGCCAGCCTGGGCCCGCAGCGCTACTGCGTGATTGGCGTAGGCCTGAATATCCTGGCACCCCCCGGCGGGGATTTACGCAACCCCGCCGCAGGCCTCGCGGAGCTGCTGCCGGGACTCGGTGCGGCGCAGCTCCTGGTGCGGGTTCTTGCGCCCTTGGTGCAGGCGCTGCTACGTTTTGAAACCCAGGGCTTTGCGCCCCTGCAGCAGGCGTATGCAGACCGCGATGTGCTGCGCGGCCAGGCCCTGGTTTGCAGCGATGGCCGCAGCGGAATCGGGGCCGGCGTGGATGAGCGCGGCGCGCTGCTGCTGCATACTGCGCAGCGTTTGGAAGCCGTGGTCAGCGACGAAGTCAGTGTGCGCCCCACCCTGCCCCATTCCATTCCACACCCACCCGCAGCCTGAAACACCCGATGCGCAAACACCTGGTTTTGATCTTGTTGGCAGCCAATGCCCTGTACTTTGCCTGGAGCCAGGGCATGCTGGAGCCCTTGGGCATGTCGCCCATATCGGGCAGTGAACCCCACCGCATGCAAGAGCAACTGCAGCCGCAATCCTTGCAAACCCTGGGTGCACAGGAAGTGGCGCGCCTGGAGCAAGCTGCTGCGCCGGAATGCCTGAGCAGCGGGCCCTGGGACAACGCACAGGCAGACGGATTGCGCCCTGCCCTGGCAGCGGCCCTGCCTCCCGATAGCTGGACCTTTGAACCCATCAACCCGGCACCGCGCTGGATTGTTTATATGGGCAAGTACCCCAATCAGGAGACCCTCAAGCGCAAGCTGGCACAGCTCGCGCCGCTGCGCGGCGTGAAACCGCAGACGCCCCGTGATCCGGCTTTGCTACCCGGTATCACATTGGGAAGTTTCGAGTCGGAAGCAGCGGCGCAAGCCGACTTGCTGCGCCTGAACGAAGTCGGAGTACGCACTGCCAAAGTGGTGCAGGAATTGGAGCCGCCGTCCACCTCCCGCCTGGTGGTACCGGCGGCAAATGCTGCCATGCGCTCGGCGCTCCTGGAACTGCAGCCCGTGCTCCAGTCGCACCGCTTCGAGCCCTGCCCGTGAGGGCACCGGACTCCAAGCCCGTCAGGCAGATCCGGCCGCGCCGAAACGAACCGTAAAGCATGCTCCGGGCGGGTTATTGCCGGGGCGGCTGGCATCCACCGAGACAGTCGCCGCGTGTTGGCGGGCAATCTCCAGCACGATGGGCAGACCCAGGCCCGAGCCATCGGTGCGGGTGCCCAAGGCGCGGTAAAACGGCTGAAATACCAGCTCACGTTCGGCCAGCGCGATGCCGGGGCCCGAGTCCTCGACTTGCAAGACCACGACACGGCTGAATGGATCGACCAGCAGGCGTGTGGTGATCACTCCGGGGGACTCCTGGGTCGAGGGGGTGTAGTTGATGGCGTTGTCCACCAAGTTGCGCAGCATTTCCTGCAGCAGCGTGGCGTTGCCACTGATCACTGTACCCGGCGTGCCGGGTTGCGGTCCCTCGTAGCCCATATCTAAAAATTTGGCCATGGCACGGGGCGCGCAGTCATGCATCACATCCACCGCAATCTGTGCCAAATCGCAGGGCAGATGCTGCAGAACCACCCCGCTGCTCTCCGCCCGTGCCAGTGACAGCAGCTGGTTGACGGTGTGAGTGGCGTTCACGCTGGAGCGACCAATCTGGCGTAGCGAGAGCTTCAAATCTTCGGCACTGGCACCCTCGCGCTGGGCCAGATCGGCCTGCATGCGCAGGCCCGCCAGCGGCGTTTTGAGCTGGTGGGCGGCATCCGCCAGAAAACGCTTTTGCGTGGCAATGGAGTCGGTCAGGCGCAACAACAGGTCATTGACCGAGGAAACCAAGGGCATGAGTTCGATGGGAACCGTCTGGGCCTCCAGCGGGCTCAAATCCTCCGGGTCGCGGGCGCGGATGCGTTCTTCCAGCCGGTGCAAAGGCTTGATGGCCTGCACCAATGCCAGCCATACCAGCAGGACTGCCAGCGGCAGGATGGCGAATTGCGGCAGCATCACGCCCTTGACGATCTCGGTTGCCAGTTGTTGGCGCTTGTCCAAGGTTTCGGCCACCTGCACCAGCGCCGGATGCCCGGGTGCCTGCGGCAGCTGCACCCACACCGCCGCAACCTTCAGGGTGTGGCCCTCGGCCTGCACCTCGCGCAAGAAGGGCTTGCCGTTGCCATATTCTTCACCGATGTCCTCCGGCTGGGGCAAAGCGGCGTCACCGCCCAGCAAAGCGCCGTCCGGGCCCATCACCTGGTAATACACGGCGTCGGACTCGGCAGCACGCAGCAGTTGGTGCGCCGTCTGGTCCAGTTGAAAACGGGCTTTATGGTCTTCTATGGATATGAGCCGAGACAGCGCTATCGCGTTGTATTCCAGGGCACGGTCAAAGGGCTTGCCCGCCAGGCCCTGCGCCACCAACCAGGTCAAGACCAGGCTGATGGGCCACAGCAGGAGGATAGGCGTGAGCATCCAGTCCAGGATCTCTGCGAACAGCGAGCTTTGCTCGCGCCGGAAAATTTTCACAAATCAGCCCGGTATTTTTTCCAGGCAGTAGCCCAGCCCCCGCACCGTGGCGATGCGGATCGGGCCTTTTTCGATTTTCTTGCGCAGGCGGTGGATGTAGACCTCGATCGCGTTGTTGCTGACCTCCTCGCCCCACTCGCACAAGCGCTCGACAAGCTGGTCTTTGCTGACCAACCGGCCGGTGCGCTGCAAAAGCACCTCCAGCAAACCCAGCTCACGCGCCGACAAATCCACCATGCGCCCGTCAATGCTGGCGACGCGTCCGGTCTGGTCATAGGTCAGCGGCCCGTGTTTGATCATGCTGGAGCCCGCGCCCGTACCCCTGCGCACCAAGGCGCGGGCCCGGGCTTCGAGTTCCTGAAGGCTGAAGGGCTTGGCCATGTAATCGTCCGCGCCATAGTCCAGGCCTTTGACACGTTCGTCCACGCTGTCTGCGGCGGTCAGGATGAGTACCGGCAGGTTGGATCCGCGCGCGCGCAGGCGCTTGAGGACTTCCAGGCCGTGCATACGGGGCAGTCCCAAATCCAGAATGAGCAGGTCAAATTCGGTGTTGGTCATCAGAGCGGCGTCGGCCTCGGTGCCGCTGGCTACATGGTCGACTGCGGCACCGGCACTGCGCAGCGCCCGAAGCAAACCATCTGCCAATACCTGATCGTCTTCTGCAATCAATATCCGCATTACGCGCTCCTCGGTTCTGCAGTTGCTGGATGCCGGTTTCATTCTAGGTCGCAGAGCCCGTGTTCGGGTTTGCACTAATGGCCGCAATACGCCTCCAAACCGAGTGCCACTACCGTCGCCACCTCGTTGCCCACTGCCTGGGCCAACTCCGCTTGCGCCTGGTCTACGGCTGCCTGGTAAGCATGCAGCCAGGCCAGGCCGCTGGCGGTGAACACGATACGGCGCGCCCGCGCGTCGCGGGGATCGTCCTGGCGCTGCACCATGCCCCAGGCCTCGCACTGCGTGACCAAGGCTGCCATGGCCTGCTTGGTCATGGCGGCGCGTTGGGCCAACTCCGTTAAACGCGCACCCTCCGGCGGCAGATGGCGGGTGATATGGACGTGTGCCGCGCCCACCTGCGCGCGGGCGGCCAGGTTGGAAAGCCCCAATGGCACCAAGGGGTTACGCGCCATCAAATCCAATACCCGCGCATCAAAGCGCTCAAGGGCCAGTCGCAGCCAATGGCCGACATGGGCCTGGCCCCACGGCGGGGGCTGTACAGCGGGAGGCGGAGTAGACGCTTGCATGGCGGGCTATATAGTAATGAAAACTGACTAATAAATTCAATAAAATGAGTGAATACTTATCTACAATGCTGTTCAAGCATACAGGCTGTATTTAATAGCAGATGGCCAGATGCTCCGGTTTTCACCCACCCCACTTCAGGAGAAATAGCATGGACGCAGTCGTCAAACCCCTCACCGCCAACGCCGAAAAAACCAAAGCCCTGCAAGTCGCACTGGCCCAGATTGAAAAGCAGTTCGGCAAAGGCACCATCATGCGCCTGGGCGAAGGCGAAGTCATTGAAGACATTCAGGTCGTCTCCACCGGCTCACTCGGGCTGGATATTGCACTGGGCGTAGGCGGCCTGCCGCGCGGGCGGGTAATCGAAATTTACGGCCCCGAGTCTTCGGGCAAAACCACACTGACCCTGCAAGTCGTCGCCGAAATGCAGCGCCAGGGCGGCCAGTGCGCTTTTGTGGACGCCGAACACGCGCTGGACATCCAGTACGCCCAAAAACTGGGTGTCAACCTGCAAGACCTGTTGATCAGCCAGCCCGATACCGGTGAGCAGGCACTGGAAATTGTTGACAGCCTGGTGCGCTCGGGCGCGGTGGATTTGATCATCGTCGACTCGGTGGCAGCACTCACACCCAAGGCCGAGCTGGAAGGCGAAATGGGCGATTCCCTGCCCGGCCTGCAAGCCCGCCTGATGAGCCAGGCGCTGCGCAAGCTCACCGCGCACATCAAGAAAACCAACTGCATGGTCATCTTCATCAACCAGATCCGCATGAAGATCGGCGTGATGTTCGGTAGCCCCGAGACCACCACGGGCGGCAATGCGCTCAAGTTCTATGCTTCGGTGCGCCTGGATATCCGCCGCACCGGCACCATCAAAAAAGGCGAAGAGGCCATTGGCAATGAAACCAAAGTCAAGGTGGTCAAAAACAAGGTCGCCTCGCCGTTCAAAACCGCGGAATTCGACATCTTGTTTGGCGAAGGCATCAGCCGCCACGGCGAGATCATCGACATGGGGGTCAACGCCAACATCATTGAAAAATCCGGCGCGTGGTACGCCTACCAGGGCGAAAAAATCGGCCAGGGCCGTGACAATGCCCGCGAATTTCTGCGCGAAAACCCCTCGCTCTCCTATGAAATCGAGAACAAGGTGCGCGAGTCGCTGGGCATTCCGCTGCTGGCTGGCACCCAGCCCGAAGCCACCGCCAAGGTCGCCAAGCTGAGCAAAAAAGACGCAGCCGCATTGGCTGGTTAATCGCCTGCTGTACGCCCGCAGCCATGCCAGCAACCCGCCCCACACCCAGCCTCATGGGGCGCGCCCTGCGCCTGCTCAGCAGCCGCGAGCATTCCCGCGCCGAACTCGAAGCCAAGCTCCAGGCTTTCGAGGAGGTGCCGGGCGCGCTGGCGGCGGTGCTGGACAAGCTGGTGGAAAAGGACTTCATCAACGAGGGCCGGGTGGTGGCATCCATCCTGCACCGGCGTGCGCCCAAGCTGGGCGCGTCGCGCATACAGCACGAGCTCAAGTCCAAAGGCCTGGAGCCCCAAGCCATAGCCGATGCAGTGGCGCAATTGCGCGCGACCGAATTGGCCCGGGCACGCGAAGTCTGGCGCAAAAAATACGGGCAAGCGGCCCCAAACGCCGCCGAACGCGCCAAACAGTACCGTTTTCTGGCCACGCGCGGCTTTTCCGGCGACGTGATTGCCAAACTTCTGGGCGATCCCCACGGGGCGTGGGGCCAGGAATAAGTCACTATCATCCAGCGCAGATGAAGAAACCACGAAAGCTGGACGATGATTGTTGAACTGGGGCACTACGCCCTGATACTGGCGTTTCTGGTGGCTGTGCTCCAAGGCGTGTTGCCCATGGCCGGGGCAGCGACCGGTAACTGGCACTGGCAGTCCTTGGCCCGGCCCGCGGCCATCACCCAGTTCCTATTGGTAAGCCTGTCCTTCGCGGCACTGGCCTACGCCTTTCAAACCAATGATTTCTCGGTGCTGTACGTCGCCGAACACTCCAACACCCGTCTGCCGGTGATGTACCGTTTTGCGGCGATATGGGGCGGGCATGAAGGCTCTTTGCTGCTGTGGCTGGAGTTACTTGCGATCTGGACGGTGTCGGTTGCGCTGTTTTCCCGCCAAATGCCGCTGGCCATGGTGGCGCGGGTTATTTCGGTGCTCGGGCTGATCTCCACCGGCTTTTTGCTCTTCGTGCTCACCACGTCGACACCGTTTGAGCGCCTGTTTCCCGTGCCTTTTGAGGGTAAAGATCTCAATCCCTTGCTACAGGATCCCGGCTTGGTGATCCATCCACCCATGCTGTACATGGGGTATGTCGGCTTCTCGGTGGCATTTGCGTTTGCCATTGCCGCCTTGCTGGCCGGGCGGTTGGACGTGGCCTGGGCCCGATGGTCGCGCCCCTGGACGCTGGTCGCCTGGGTGTTTCTGAGCTTTGGTATCGGGCTCGGATCGTGGTGGGCCTATACCGAGCTCGGCTGGGGTGGCTGGTGGTTTTGGGACCCGGTGGAAAACGCCTCGCTCATGCCCTGGCTGTGCGGCACGGCACTCATCCACAGCCTGATGGTGACGGAAAAGCGCGGCGGCTTCAAAGCCTGGACCGTGCTGCTGGCTATCAGCGCCTTCTCACTCTCACTGCTGGGTACTTTTCTGGTGCGCTCGGGCGTGCTCAACTCGGTGCATGCCTTTGCCTCTGACCCGACCCGCGGCGTATTCATTTTGATTTTCCTGGCCTTGGTGGTGGGTAGCTCGTTGACGCTGTTCGCCTGGCGGGCCGGTGCGGTCAGCCTGGGCGGCAAGATTGGCTGGGTTTCTCGCGAGTCGGTGCTGCTGGCCAATAGCGTGCTGCTGGTGGTAGCTACGGCGGCCGTGCTGCTGGGAACGCTCTACCCCATGGTGATCGATGCGCTCAACATGGGCAAGCTCTCGGTGGGGCCGCCTTATTTCAACACCGTGTTTGTGCCTTTGATGGTTCCGGTTCTGTTCTTGATGGTGCTGGGCGTGCGGGCCCGCTGGCGCGAATCGACACTGACGGAGTGGCTGTCACCACTGCGGCGCGTTGGCGCGATCTCGGTGCTCGGAGGTTGCGGACTTGCGCTGTACTTCGGATGGTCCTGGGGCGTCGCGTTCGGCATGGCGCTGGGTATCTGGGTAATTGTGGGCACGCTGGAGCCGGCCATTGAGCGCCTGCGCAAGCCCGCTGCGGTTCCGCTGTCCTTTTTCGCCATGCACTGCGCACACCTGGGTATGGCCGTTCTGGTGATCGGGGTGACGCTGGTCAAGGGATATGAGCTGGAAAAAGATGTGCGCATCGCGGTGGGCGACACGGTGACACTGGGTGACTACACATTTGAGTTGCAGCGGGTCAGCGAAGTCACCGGCCCCAATTACGTGGCCAAACGCGCCGAGGTGCTGGTCAAGCGCCAGGGTGAAACGGTCACCACTTTGTTTCCGGAGAAACGCCGCTACCCCTCCACCGCCATGCCCATGACCGAGGCCGCAATCGACACCAACCTGTGGCGCGACCTTTATGTATCTTTGGGCGAGCCACTCAACAACCCGGCGCAGGAGTGGAGCATGCGTTTCTACCTCAAGCCATTCCTGTCCTGGATTTGGCTGGGCGTTCTGATGATGGTGCTGGGCGGCGTGCTGGCAGTCAGCGACAAGCGTTACCGCCGCAGCGCGCCGGCGACTCTGCCCCGTGGCACCGCCAGCGTCTGATGCCGCGATGAAGAAAATCATTCTTTTGCCCCTGCTGGCATTTGTGGTTCTGCTGGCTTTTCTGGCGGTGGGTTTGAAGCGCGACCCGCATGAAATCCCCTCGCCTCTGGTGAACCGCACGGCTCCCGCTTTTTCGCTGCATACGCTCAAGCCCGAGGAGGCGCAGTTTTCACCGGACGCCATGCGCGGCAAGGTCTGGATGCTCAATGTGTGGGCGACCTGGTGCGGAGCCTGCCAGGAGGAGCACCCCGTCCTCATCGCCTTCGCCAAGGAGGGGCTGGTGCCGCTGGTTGGCCTGAATTACAAAGAAGTGCAGTCCAGTGACGAGCCCGCAGGTCAGCCATTTACGCCAGAGACCAAGCTGGCCATGGCCCGGCAGCGCAGCCAGGCCTGGTTGCGCGCCAAAGGCGACCCCTACAGCGTGGTGGCCATGGATCTGGACGGCCGCGTAGGCATTGATTACGGCGTCTATGGAGTGCCGGAAACCTATGTCATCGACAAGAACGGCGTGATCCGCTACAAGCAAATCGGCGCGGTCACCCCCGCGCTGCTGGACGAAAAAATCCGGCCCTTGATACAAGAACTGAACCGCTCGTGACCGTAGTCCAACGCCCGCCACTGTTGGCATTACGCGCCCTGCTGGCGCTGCTGGCGCTGGCCTTGGGCTTCATGGGCAACATGGCCTGTGCCAAAGAGGCGGTGGCAGTGGGCGAAGAACCCTGGGTAGAGGCGCGCATGCTGCATCTATCAGAAGAGCTGCGCTGCCTGGTCTGCCAGAACGAAACCCTGGCCTCCTCCCGCGCTGAACTCGCCAACGATCTGCGCGTGGAAGTTCGCACGCTGGTCAAGCAAGGCAAGACGGATACAGAAATCAAAGAGTACCTGGTTGCGCGCTATGGCGACTTCGTGCTCTACCGCCCCGAAGTCAAACCGGTCACCTGGCTGTTGTGGTTCGGGCCCTTTGCCGTGCTGCTGCTCGCACTCGGACTGGGCTGGCTGTATCTGCGCGACCGGCAGAAAAACACGGCGCAGCATGCGCTCAACCCCGCGCAGCGGGCGCAGGCCGATCAGATCCTCAACCGTACGGGCCCACCGTGAATCCAGTTTCCCAATTCGTGGCCATCGGCCTGGTTCTAACCTTTGCCGTGGTCGCGGTATTTTTATGGGCACTGCTGCGCAAACCGGGAACCGCAGATCCCAGCCTCCAGGACGAAGATACGGCGCGCATCTACCGGGAAGAATTGCAGGAACTGCAGGCGGCCCGCCAGTCGGGCGACCTGGATTCCGAAGCGTTTGAACGCGCGCGCCAGGATATTGCCGTGCGCCTCATCGGAGATCTGCCGGACGCTGGCGCTGCAGGCTATAGCAAGAACGCGGGCGCGCAGCGCGCTGTGGTTACGGCGGTGGTGCTCGCGCTGGTTTTCCCCATGCTGGGTGCCCTCGCCTACCTCACACTGGGTGACCCGATGGCGGTTGCGGAGCCCCCAGCAGCCATGCACGGCGGCACAGATGGCGGCCCCGACGCCGCAGTGCTGGCCCAGAGCCTGAAGGACAAACTCCAGACCAACCCGCAGGACACCCAGAGCTGGGTGCTGCTGGGTCGCACCTACCGCAGCCAGGACCAGTTTGACGCCGCTTTGGATGCGTATAACCGTGCGATCGCGCTCGATCCGAACAACCGTGTGGCCATTGAACGGGCTGAAGTCATCGCCGCAAAAAATGGGGGGCAATTCGCTGGCGAACCCTGGGCCGTTATCAATAGCATTCTGAAAAAAAGCCCCAAAGACGGCAGCGCATTGTTGATGGCTGGCAGCGCCGCATTTTCAGAGGGCCGGTTCAAGCAGGCCCTGGCCTATTGGTCGGCGCTGCGCCCGCAGTTGGCGGATGGCAGCCCGGAGGCGGTAGCCGTCGACAACGCCCTGCGTGCGGCAGCCGAAAAAGCCGGGATGCAAATGCCCGCAACCAATACAGCTGCGCCAGGCGCGGCAGAGGCCCGCATCAGCGGCCGGGTAACGCTGCCCGACGCGATCAAAAAACAGGTGCGCCCCACCGACGTAGTCTTTATCTATGCGCAAGCGGAGCACGGCAGCCCTATGCCTTTGGCCATTTTGCGCACCACCGTGCAAGCACTGCCCTTCGACTTCACCTTAGACGACAGTTTGGCCATGAGCCCGCAGGCCCGCTTATCGGGCCAGACCCATGTCACGGTCAAAGCCCGCATCTCCCCATCCGGGCAGGCCACGCCCCAAGCCGGCGACTGGATAGGCACCCTGCCCCACGTGGCGGTAGGAGCCCAGCGCCTGGTGGTCACCATCGACGAGATGGTGAAGTAGGTCGCGCAGCGGGATTCCTGAAAGCGAGATCCCTTGCCCTTTAGCCGCTTCATGGGGGGAGGCCATCGCAGCTACGCACTGCGGCTGGCTTTAAGGGCTTGCCCGCCCAGCGCCTGTTTCCGCCAATCCACAAGGCCGTCCGCGCACGCGGCCCGTGCTTATGCAACTATGAATTGACAATTTTTTCCAAATTTATGTAAAAGTAGCTGCAATAAATTATTCAACGTTGGAAGTCGTTGCGGATGGTCACATTGCGCGGGCATGCGGTACGCATGCTGCTACTTGGTATGGGCTTGTGCACGTATGCCGCGGTCTACGCAGCACCCGATGCGGGTTCCCTGCTACCTCCCGCACCGCGCGAATGGCCCGCTCCGCGTCCCGCGCCCAAGTTGCAGTTACCCGACGCGCCGCAGACACCGGAACCCAACCCGGCCATACCCGTGGTTCACATCATTGGGTTTGTGCTTGAGGGCGAGGAAATCATCTCTGAGGCGGAATTTTCTGCAGCTGTCGCGCCATTCATTAGCCGCCCAATCAACTACGCCGATTTACGGGCGGCGGCGCAGGCTGTGGCCTGGGCGTACCGGCAAGCGGGATGGGTGGTTAACGCCACGCTGCCCGAACAAGACGTGAGCGACGGCATTGTGCGCATTACAGTGAGCCATGCGGTGTTCGGAGGTGTCGAGGTGACAGGCGCACAGGCCGCAGACCGTCGCATAGCGCAGGTCGAGCGCTACGTCACGGCCCAGCAAGCACCCGGGCAGCCCGTGCGGGTAGAGCCCCTGGACCGGGCCATGTTGCTTCTCAATGACCTTCCCGGCGTAAGCGCCACCGGGGCCCTGCGCGAAGGCCAGCAAGCGGGCGAAACCGACTTTGTCGTCAACCTCGCCCCCAGCGTGAGCCAGTATGGCGATGTCAGCTTCGACAACAGCGGAACCCGGTCGGCGGGTTACCTGCGCGTGCTGGGCAACTGGAACCGGGCCGGACTGGTGCACTGGGGTGATCAGCTGAGTCTGAATCTGATCCATAGCTTTACCGAATACCAAACGGACGGTAGCGATTACCAGCGCCTTACTTACAGCCTGCCATTGGGCTACGAAGGATGGCGGCTTACGCTGGGCGGCAGCCTTTTCTCCTACCGCCTGATTTCGTCAGACTATGCAGGACTGGGCTTCGCCGGTGATTCCGACGCCTGGGATGTGGAGCTGAGCTACCCCATGCTGCGCAAGGAGGATCACAGCCTGTACCTGGTGGGCAAGGTTGAGCACACGCACGTTGACAACGAGGGGGCGTGGGTCACCGTCTCGCGCTACCGGGTGGAATCGCGGTCTATTGGGTTGCGGGGCACTATGTTTGACGAGCTGGGCGCAGGGGCATCCTCCACCGCCAGCCTGACGGTGAATGCCGGCTATCTCGATTTGCGGGATTCCCCGACCCAAAGCTCGGACGCCAGCACCACGGCGACAGGCGGCACTTTTACGCGCCTGCGTTACAGCCTCGCGCGCGACCAAAATTTGGGCCGGGGTTTTTCGGTACTCGCAGCGCTGAATGGACAAACCGCCGACAAAAACCTCGATTCGAACCAGAAGTTCTACCTTGGCGGCAGCAACGGAGTTCGGGTCTATCCCGCCTCGGAGGGCTCTGGCTACCAGGGCTTTGTACTCAGCCTGGAGGCGCGCTGGAAACCTGCAGCTGATTGGCAGCTAGCCGCCCTGTATGACTACGGCTACGTCACAGTCAACCATGACAACGATTATTCCGGCGCGTCCAGCCTCAATGAATACTGCCTGCGGGGCTACGGACTGGCGCTCGCGTGGCACGGAAAGCGCAAGCAAACCCTGTCACTGACCTGGGCCCGGCGTATCGGTGAGAACGCCAACGCCACATCAGCCGGGAATGACCAAGATGGAACCTACGTCCGAGATCGCGTGTGGTTTAACGCCAGTTTGGATTTTTGAATGGTGCCGGTTATCGGATTCGAACTGATGACCTACCGCTTACAAGGCGGTTGCTCTACCAACTGAGCTAAACCGGCACGGGGGGAATTCTACCTGCGCCAGCCCTACTTAACGCGCGTCAGTGTGGGCTTGGGACGGTTAGGCGGTGGAGGCTCGTCCGGCACGACTGCGGCTGCGAGTCCTATGCTACCCGCCTGGGCCGCGGCGAGGTCGCCCACAGGGAAGGCCATGCCTTGGCCGTTTTCACGGGCATAAATGGCCGACACACATTCAACGGGCACGAAAATGTCGCGCGCCACGCCACCGAACCGGCCTTTGAATTCAATAAAGGCATTACCGAGCTGCAAACCGCTGGTGGCATCAAAGCTGACGTTCAAAACGATTTCGCCATTTTTGACAAACTCTGTCGGCACCCGTACTGCACCGTTGACCGTCACCACGATGTACGGGGTGTAGCCGTTGTCGGTACACCATTCGTAAATAGCGCGGATGAGGTAGGGACGGGTCGTCGTCTGGCTGGAATCTGCCATAGCAGCGTACTCCGCTTTACTTGCGCATGACCTTTTCCGATGGCGTCAAGGCCTCGATATAGGCGGGGCGGGAAAAAATCCGCTCGGCGTACTTGAGCAAGGGCGTAGCGTTCTTGCTCAGTTCAATGCCGTAGTACTCCAGACGCCACAACAGGGGTGCGATGGCAACGTCGAGCATCGAGAAGCTCTCACCCATCATGAACTTGTTTTTCAGAAACACCGGGGCCAACTGGGTCAGGCGGTCGCGAATGTGCGCACGCGCTTTTTCCATGGCTTTTTCATTGCTCTTGGTGGCACGGGCTTCCAGAGTGGTCACGTGGACGAACAGCTCTTTCTCAAAGTTCAGCAAAAACAGGCGTACGCGTGCACGGTCGACTGGGTCGCCGGGCATCAGCTGCGGATGCGGGAAGCGCTCGTCGATGTATTCGTTGATGATGTTGGACTCGTAGAGAATCAAATCCCGCTCGACAAGGATAGGCACCTGCCCGTAGGGGTTCATCACGCTAATGTCTTCGGGCTTGTTGTACAGGTCCACGTCCCGGATTTCAAAATCCATGCCCTTTTCGAACAGCACAAAGCGGCAACGGTGGGAAAACGGGCAGGTCGTTCCTGAATACAAAACCATCATGACTACACACTCCTAAAAATCAAAAAGAGTGGGTTGCCTCACGCAAACCCACTCCCACGCGCAAGCGCTACGCCGCGATCCTGCGGCGCAGGCGGCTTACTTCACATCTTTCCAATACGCCGCGTTCAAGCGCCAGGCAAATACGGTAAATACCAGCAGGAACATCAAAACCCATACGCCTACGCGCACGCGGGTTCCCTGCGCGGGCTCCGCCATCCAGCTGAGGTAACCAACCAGGTCACCGATAGCGGCGTCGTACTCGGTCGGCGACAAGGTGCCAGGCGTGACCTGTTTCCAGCCTTTGAAGACTTCTACCTCATGGCCATGCTGCTCAACTGCGGTGTACTCAGGGACGCGTTTACCCTGCAATTCCCACAGCACATGGGGCATGCCGACATTGGGGAAGGCCAGATTGTTCCAACCAGTGGCCTTGGACGGGTCCACATAGAAGGTACGCATATAGGTGTACAGGTAATCCGCACCCGTTCCCTGGCCGGAAGACGAGCGAGAACGGGCAATCAAGGTCAAATCGGGCGGGTTTCCACCGAACCACTCTTTCGCCTGGCGCGGATCAATCGCAGACTTCATGGTGTCACCGACTTTTTCGGTGGTGAACAGCAGGTTGTCTTTGATCTGCTGCTCGGTCAAACCGATGTCCTTGAGACGGTTAAACCGCATATAGGCAGCCGAGTGGCAATTCAGGCAGTAGTTCACGAACAACTTGGCACCGTGCTGCAAAGCCAGTACGTCATTGGATTTGTCGGGTGCCTTGTCCCAGCCAATTCCACCGGTATTGGCGTGGACTGCGCCTGCGCAGGCCAGAAGGAGCGCAAAGCGCGCAACAAGTTTTTTCATATACATGGACTCCAGCGCGAAGGGCTGTCGATGACGCACAAATTAATGGGGGGCGAAGGTGACGCGCGAGGGAACGGGCTTGGTATCGCCCATACTGCTCCACCAGGGCATCAGCAGGAAGAAGCCGAAGTAATACAGGGTACCAACCTGTGAAATTCGCTCACCCACCGCCGACGGTGGCTGCACACCCAAATAAGCCAGCACAATAAAGTTCACCACAAATACGGCGTAAACGTAGAGATGCCAACTCGGCCGGTAGCGGATCGACTTGACCGCACTGTTATCGAGCCAGGGCAGGAAAAACAGGATGATGACTGCTCCCCCCATTACCACCACGCCCCAGAATTTGGCGTCGGTGTTGAGCATCATGGCGGTGACGACAACGGCCGCACCCAGAATGACGATTTTGAACAGGGCTGCCAGCTTGCCACGGAACACCGCAGTCAGCGCACCACCCCAGACGCAAGCAATCAGGACCAACATCATTTCGTCGGTGATGGCGCGCAGCATGGAATAAAAGGGCGTGAAGTACCAGACCGGTGCAATGTGCAAAGGCGTCTTTAACGGATCCGCCGGAATGAAGTTGTTGTACTCCAGGAAGTAGCCGCCCAACTCGGGCGCGAAGAAGATGATGGCCGTGAACACCATGAAGAACATGCTGGCGGCAAAAATGTCATGCACCGTGTAATAGGGATGGAAGGGAATGCCGTCCAGCGGATGCCCGTCTGCGCCCTTGTTCGCCTTGATTTCCACACCGTCGGGGTTGTTGGAGCCCACTTCATGCAAAGCGATGATGTGCGCAGCCACCAGACCCAGCAACACCAGCGGCACCGCGATCACGTGGAAGCTGAAGAAGCGGTTCAGGGTTGCGTCACCGACCACGTAGTCGCCGCGGATCAGCAAAGCCAGATCAGGGCCCACAAACGGAATCGCCGAGAACAGGTTCACGATCACCTGGGCACCCCAGTAGCTCATCTGGCCCCAAGGCAACAGGTAGCCCATAAAGGCCTCGGCCATCAGGCACAGAAAAATCGCGCAGCCAAAAATCCACACCAACTCACGCGGTTTGCGGTAGCTGCCATAAATCAGGCCGCGGAACATGTGCATGTAGACCACGATAAAGAACGCAGACGCACCAGTGGAATGCATGTAGCGGATCAACCAGCCCCAGGGCACGTCCCGCATGATGTATTCCACCGAACCAAACGCCAGCGCGGCATCGGGTTTGTAGTGCATGACCAGAAAAATGCCGGTGATGATCTGAATGGCCAGCACCACAATCGCCAGCGAACCAAATATGTAGAAGAAGTTGAAGTTCTTGGGCGCGTAGTACTGACCCAAATGGTCGTTGTACAACTGGCTCAGGGGAAAGCGGTTGTCGACCCAGTTCAGCAGGCGCGCACCTGCAGGGGCGTTCGGGGATATTTCTTTCATTTCAGCCATGTTCTACTCCGGTGGCTTAAGCTTTTTTGTCTTCACCAATCAGCAATTTGCTGTCGGAGAGATACATGTGGGGCGGAACTTCTAAGTTATCCGGTGCGGGCTTGTTCTTGAAAACACGGCCGGCCATATCGAAAGTCGAACCGTGGCAGGGGCACAAAAAGCCGCCCTTCCAGTCGTCGGGCAGGGAAGCCTGCGCACCCACCTGAAATTTGTCCGACGGCGAGCAGCCCAGATGGGTGCAAATTCCGACGGCAACAAAAAATTCCGGCTTGATTGAGCGTGCCTCGTTGCGGGCGTACTCGGGCGTCAGTTCCGAGGGCTTACGTTTGGATTCGGGGTCTGCCAGCGCGCCGTTCAAACCATTCAAAGCAGCCAGTTGCTCAGGCGTACGGCGCACGACCCATACCGGCTTGCCACGCCATTCCACGGTTTTCTTTTCGCCAGGTTTGATGTCCGACAAATCGACTTCCACTGCGGCACCGGCGGCCTTGGCGCGCTCGGAGGGCTGGAAGGTACTGACAAAGGGAACTGCGACTGCAGCTGCGCCAACAGCACCGGCGCAGGTGGATGCAATGATCCAGGTTCGCTTGCTTGAGTCGACCGCGTGGGTATCGACGTGGGTTGCACTCATGGGAATCCTCAGTCTTCGCTACGTAGGGAACGGCGGATTGTAGCTGAGGGGTGGCGCTTTAGCCCCAAGCCCGGCGGGCTGCAGACAGGGCGGCCAAGAGGCTGGCCGGGTCGGCGCGGCCTGTGCCAGCGATATCAAAAGCCGTCCCATGGTCCGGGCTGGTGCGCACAAAGGGGAGGCCCAGGGTGCTGTTGACGCCCTGCTCGACGCCCAGGTACTTCACCGGAATCAGGCCCTGGTCGTGGTACATCGCCACCACCACGTCAAAACCCTCGGGTTGACCGGCCCGGGCGCGCATGAACACCGTATCCGGGGCATAGGGACCGCTGGCCTCTATGCCCGCAGCCCGCGCCGCAGCCACCGCGGGGGCAATGGTGTCGGCCTCTTCGGAGCCGAACAAACCGCCCTCCCCTGCATGCGGGTTCAGCCCGGCCACAGCGATGACGGGATTGCGGCCCAGCAGGCTGTGCAAGGCACGGTGGGTGATTTCGATGGTCTCCAGCACACGCTCCCGGGTCACGGCCTGCAAGGCCCGGGCCAGCGAGAGGTGGATGCTGACCAGCACCACCCGCAATTCGGGGTTGCTCAGCATCATGCGCACCGGCAGCGCTTCGGGGCTGCAGCCCGCATGCAAGGCCGCCTGCCATTGCAGCATCTCGGTATGTCCCGGAAACCGGTCATACGGCGGCCCGGCCGCATGCAAGGATTCTTTGTGGATGGGCGCGGTCACCAGCGCGCCAACTTCGCTGCGCAGCGCAGCCTGCGCCGCCCACACGATGCAGCGTCCGGCGAACGCACCGGCCTGCGCGCTGATCTGCCCAAAGGGCACCGGCCCCAGCGCCGGGCCGATTTGCAGCACCGGCAGGCAAGCAGGGGGCATCTCGGCCACATCCGCTGGCGAGCCGATCTGCGCGACCGGATAGGGCACGCTGCCCCCGTGCACCAACGCCAGTGCACGGCGCATGGTCTGCACATCACCCGCAACAAAACAGCCCTGCGTAGCCTGCGGGCTCTCCATAAAGGCTTTGGCGATGATTTCCGGACCGATACCCGCCGCGTCGCCCATGGTGATGGCAATCGGCCTGTGTACAGCGCTGCTCATGCGGGGTTGTCGATGTCGATAAAGCGGTGGCGCAGGCCCAGGCGTTGTGCCACCTGGCCGGCCACTGCCGGTGCGCCGTAGCGTTCGCTGGCATGGTGACCGCAGGCGATGAAGGAAACGCCGCACTCGCGGGCGTAATGCGCCTGCGGCTCAGAAATTTCGCCGGTGATGAACACGTCCACCCCGGCGGCGATAGCCGCTTCGAAATAGCCCTGGGCACCGCCGCTGCACCAGCCGATACGGCGTAACGGTCCCTGCCTGGCATCCACCGCCACCACGGCGCGGCCACAGAGCGCTTGCAGCTGCTGCGCCAATGCGTCCACGCCGGGCAAGGGTGCGTCCAGATCGCCCCAGCAGCCCAGCATCTGTTCGCCGAAATTGCCCTGCACCCGCAGGCCCAGGCGCGCGCCGAGTTGCGCGTTATTGCCCAGCTCCGGATGCGCGTCCAGCGGCAGGTGGTAAGCAAACAAATTGATGTCATGCGCCAGCAGTCGGGCCAGGCGCTGGCGCATCCAGCCTGTCACGCAGCCGTCCTGCCCGCGCCAGAACAGGCCGTGGTGCACAAAAATCGCGTCGGCACCTTCGGCAATCGCCGCATCAATCAGGGCCAGGCTGGCGGTCACGCCGGAAACGATGTGGCGCACATCGCTGCGCCCCTCGACCTGCAGGCCATTCGGCCCGTAGTCTTTGAACCGTGCGGGTTGCAGCAGTTCGTCAAAAGCGGCGAGCAGTTCCTGGCGGGTGGTCATCAGCAGATTATGGGCGGCTCAGCTGGGCAGCGCCTGGCTGGCCAGTGTGTCGGCATCAAACTGGCGGATGGCGTCCGACGTGATGCTGTCGGTGGCCAGACTGGCAATCAGCGCGGGCTGCAGGGTTGCCGCCGCCGCACCCGCCGCGATCAACTGGGCCAGCACATCGGCCGACTTCACGCTGGCCGCCAGCAAAGCGGTGCCCTGCGCCTGCATGGCCACGCAGGCTCCCACCAGCGCCCACACATCGCGCCCGCCCGCCTGCAAGCGACCGAGGTAGGGCGCGACATAAGCCGCCCCTTTGTGGGCCGCCCAGAGCAGCTGCACCGGGTTGGCTACCCCAGTGAGCAAAACCGGCAGACCGCGGGCGCGCACCGCATCCATCAAAGCCTCCCAATCCGGGTGACAGGGCAGCTTGATCGTGAGGCGCAGCGCAGCGCGTTCGGCATCAGCCTGCAGCGCATCCAGCCAGGCCATACCCTGTGCAATATCGGGCTGTGGCAACTGCAGCATCAACTCGGGTAAACCGCATTCGCCCGCCTGCGCCACCAACCGGCGGTACGCGGCCAGGCTGACCGGCAACCCGGCGCGCAGCACCAAAGTCGGGTTGGTGGTCACGCCCTGCACCGGCGGGCAGCCGGGGGGCAATTTCCACTCGCTGTGCGCGGCGGAGTCGATGTAGAGCTTCATACGAGGTCGCGCTTGAGAAAAATGTCTTTGTCCGGGAAAAACTGGCTGTGCAGCGGCAGCAAGGCAGCGCCCAGGGCGCGGGCGTGTGCGCCGACTTTACCCATGAGCAAGCGCGGCTGGTGCATACCGTCAAAAGCGTAATGAGCCATGGCGGTCTGGGTGTCCTTGAGCAATACCGCCATCAAGGGCGCAGCCATCGCGCCGTCCATCACCACCGCGTCCAGGTCCAGCAGCGCGGCCGCGCTGGTCACGGTCATGGCCAGGGCACGGCTGCTTTGGGCCAGCCAGGGCGTGACATAGCGGGCGTATGCCGGATCCATGATGGCGGCTTGTTGCAGCAAAAAGGGGTCGTGCCCATCGGCAATCATGGCTTGCTCGAGCTGCCAACCCGAGGCCAGTTGCAAGAGCTGCGGCGGGCTTTGGCCGGGCGCGTTGTTGCCGTCTTCCAGCCGGATAGGCAAGGACCCGATCGCCCCGGCATTGCCCCGCTCCCCGCCCATGATGTGGCCGGCAAGCACCAGCGCGCCACCGATAAAAGTGCCCACAAAAACATACAAATAGCTGCTGATGCTCTGGCCGTGGCCCTGCAACAGCTCGGCCACGCAGGCGGCCGTAGTGTCCTTGGCAAACTCCACCGGCAAATCGGTCAGCGCCTGGACCCGGGCGCGCAAGTCCACGGACTCCCAGCGTGCGAGTGCAGTCGCCGCCTGCCCACCCATGACGTCCGCCCATTGGTGCAAAAACAGCGGTGCACTGAGGCCGATGCCAACCACCCGGCTCCAGGATTCACCACGCCGCTGGCGCAATTCCGCCAGCCCCTGGGCGATACCGGGCAAAACCGTGTCGGGGTCGGGATAGGCGTAGCGCAGGTCAAAACGTTCAACCAACTGGCCGCAAAAATCCACCACCACCAGCTGCAGGCTGCGCCGCCCGACCTGTATGCCGATGCTGTACGCGCCGTCGGGGTTGAGCGAAAGCGGCACCGAGGGCTGGCCGATGCGCCCGCGCAACCGGTCTTGCTTGAGCAGCAGGCCATCGTCGATCAAACGGCCCACGATGATGGACACCGCCTGGGTCGACAAATGCGTCATGCGCGCCAAATCGGCTTTGGGTAGCGCACCATGGTGGCGCACCGCCTGTAACACGATACGCTCGTTGAACTGCCGCATGCCCGTGTGGTTGGACCCGCGCATACGCCGGGTATCGCCCAGACCGGCCTCGGCCGGTGCCCCGGACGCGGGGGTATCGGTTTCGGGTGTGCGCTCGGCCACGCTTACCCCAGGATCACGCCTTTGCAGAACAAGGCGTTGCCGTAGGCAGTGCTCTCACCGCTTTGCACGATCAGGCTGGCCGCCTTGATGCGCTCGTAAAAAGCAAAGCGCTCGACCGGCTCGACCCGGTCCGACACGCAGCCCGATTGCGCGGCCAGCGCAACTACGGCATCCTGGGCAGGGGTGCGGTGCGCGGGCGCAGCGTGGCAAACGTGCATGAAAGCCACGGGGTGTGCCACATCGACCGCCAGCGGAAACACCGACAACACCGCGCGGCTCACGCGCTCCAGGCTGTGGCCCGGCAGGCGTACAACCGGGCGGCCTTTGGCCAGAAAATCTGCTGTGAAATTGGCATCCACCACCGCCACCCATTCGCCATGGCCCATGGCGGACAGGTGCATCAGCAACTCCGGCGTCAACAAGGGGTCGATACCGATCAGCATGGCAGGGCCTCCGTGGGCATATTGGCCTTGGTGCGGAGCTTCACGATGGACAGAAAATACGAAGCGTTCATGGCGAAAAACAAGATTGCGAAGACCCTGAGTATCGCGCCTTCGCCGCCTTATCCAAACACCTGTGGTTGAATTAGTCTTGCTGCGACTGTACAGCCTGGCTGCAAGCAGCACGGTAACAAACGAATCTAACTTCTTGCCCTGTTATGAAAAAGCACGTTTTTGTTCTTGGCGAATCGCTCATGGACTGCATCGCCCAGCCCGACGGCCAGCTGCGGCCCCTGCGCGGCGGAAGCCCCTACAACATGGCACGCGCAGCCAGTTTGCGCGGTGCAAGCGTGCATTACCTCAACCCGCTGTCCACCGACCTCTTTGGCCAGGAACTCGGCGCGCAACTGGTAAGCGACGGCGTTCAGATCAGCCCGCAGCGCAGCCCCCGCCCTACCTCGCTAGCCGTGGTGCAAATCCAGGATGGCCAGCCGAGCTACGGCTTTTACCGCGAAGGCATTGCCGACCGCGACTACACCGTGGACGCCATGCTGCACGGCCTGGCGGCGCACGCCAAAACCCATGGCCCGGGCGTGCTCAACACCGGCTCGCTGATGCTGATACCGCCCGAAATCGACAAAGTGCAGGCTGTGGTGCAGCAGGCGCGCGCAGCCGGTTGGACCATCAGCATGGACGTTAACCTGCGCCCGCAGGTGGCCGGTGATGTGCAGGCCTACGCCAGCGCCATCCGCGCCCTGCTTCCTCTTGCGGACTGGATCAAAGCCAGCGACGAAGACCTGCAAACCCTGGGTTTCGGTGCAGCGCGTTTGGACGCGGCCCCGGCCTTGGCGCAGGCACTGCAATCCGCCTGCGCGGGTTCGGCCAGCCGGATTGCGCTGACTTTCGGCGGAGATGGGGCTTATTTGCAGGTGGACGGCAACAGCGCCGCCCTGCCCGCGCCCCGCGTGGCGGTGGTCGATACGGTAGGCGCTGGCGATACCTTCTGGGGTAACTGCGTGGCCGATTGGGTCTTGGGCCACAGCCCAAACGCCGAGGCCACCTTGCGCAGCGCCATGCAGGCCGCGGCCATCAACTGCACCCGGGCCGGCTGCCAGCCGCCGCGTTGGAGCGAAGTACAGGCTTTTGCGGCGTAGGCTCCGGCGAGCCGGATCGAGAGACTTCAGCGATTGCCGCCGGGTTGGGCGGCGGGCTGCGCGCCGCTTCAGCGCACCTGCAAGGTGCTGCCGTCAAACTCCAGACCCAGGGCGGGTACGGTCACGGCCTTGCGTTCGCCCTCTTTGCGCACCGTGCCGGCATGCCAGGCGTCGTAGCCGCCCGCTCGCGCAGCCGCCAAGGTCGCGTCTAAATCGGCGGGGGCCACATAGGCGGCAAAGCCCACGCCCATATTGAAGGTGGCGTAGGCCTCGCGCAGGTCAATCGGCCCGGCTTGCATCAAAAACTGGAATAGCGCGGGCGCGGGGCGCGGGCTGTGAATCTCATAGACAAAGGGCGCTTCCAGGCGCATCAGCTTGCGCCAGCCGTGGCCGGTCACGTGCGAGACGTAGTGCAGCGCGATGCCCGCCTGCTGGCAGGCCCGCACGAAGTTCACATAGATCACCGATGGGGCCAAAAGCGCCTGCCCATAGGTGCGCGCATCGCCATGGCCAATCGGCGTTTGGTAACCCGCAGGCAGCCGATCGGCGATCAGGCGGCACAGCGACAAACCATTGGTCTGTACGCCCGACGAGGCCAGAAACACGATGGCATCACCGTCTTGCACCGCGCCGGTGATGCGTTGCGTCTTGGGCGCAACCCGCCCGACCGCAGAGCCCGCCAGCACAATTGCGTGCGGCTCGACGATGCCGCGCAAAGTCGGCGTCTCCCCGCCGCCCCAGACCGCGCCCGAATGGCGGCAGCCCTCGGCCCAGCCATCCACCAGCGCCTGCATGCGCGGCGCGTCGGAGAACCAGTCCGACTCCCCTACCGCCGCATGCATGGCCACCGAGATCGGCAGCGCGCCGCAGGTCACCAAATCGTTGACGATGGTGGCCACCGTGTCGATGGCAATCTCACGGTAAAAGTTTTCGCCGGTCTGGGCATACACCGCGTCGGCGACCAGATTCTTGGTGCCCAGGCCCTCTTCCACATGGGCCAGAAAGTGGTCCTCGGCCTCCATCAGGTAGCAGCTCTCGCCCCGCGTGTCAGCGGGTTCGGCATAGCCGTGGGCGCGTAAAAGAGGGGCCGTGGTGCGCGCCGCCTGCTGGCAGGCACGCTTAAAAGCATCAAGCTGGTCGTAGTTGACGCCGGAAGATTCGTAGCTCAAGGTCATGGGGCAAGTATCGCAGGCCGGGCTGGGGGCAATCGGCCTGCATTAAGCTCGGCGCCCATGACCTCTTACGCCACCCTCGCCCCCGCTGCCCTGGACTGGACCCCCGAGTTGTTCCTCGGCGACGCCCGCATGGACGACACCCACGAAGAATTCGTGACCCTGCTCAACCAGCTGCTGGCCACGCCGCCGGATCAGCAAATGCCGCTGTACCGCGCGTTTATCGACCACACGGTGGAACATTTCGCGCAGGAAGAACGCTGGATGCTGGCCACCGGCTTCAGCGCCGACAACTGCCACGCCGAAGAGCACGCGACCATTTTGGAAACCATGCAGGCCGTCGTGCCACGCAGCGAGCAAGGCGACGCCGAACTCATCACCCGCATGGCCGAAGCCTTAGCCGAATGGTTCCCGCTGCACGCCACCAGCAAAGACGCGGGGCTGGTGCAGCATTTGAAAAATGTGGGGTTTGATTCGGGTACGGAGACGGTGCTGGGGAATCAGGCCAGTGGCCTACAAGTCAAACGCTAGCTGCTTGTGGTGCTTGATCGACAGCAAATACACACTGCTTTCAAGCCGCGCATAGAGCACCAGGTAATGCGTCGTCACGTATTCCCGGACTTCGCCGTCTTGGGCAATCACTAAAAGTTGCTTCTGCAACTTGGCTAATGCATTACTGGCTTCAACCGAGCGGACGGGGCGGGACATAAAGCGCCGGCCCATGTCCGGGAATCGTTCAAGGTTCGGCACCACCGTGTCCAAGAGTTCGTCCAGCAAGGCGTCAAAAGCCTGCGGCGCTCGCGCATCTTCCAGGAACTGTTGAACGCCACCCAGGTTGCGCTCGAAGTTAGCCGTGAGTTTGACGGCGTGGTGTTGCGGCCTTGACGGACTCACTTGGCAATGCGGCTGCGTTTGAGCTCAGCCAATGCCGAGCGCGCAGGACGCACGCGGCCCTCTGCCACATCCCGTAGGCCGGCGCTTGCATCGTCGATCAACTGCAGGTGGACGTGCTCGCGCTCGAGTTGGTGGTAATAGTCCAAGCGCTGAGCGTCGACGATTGCCACATAGCTTTCGCCATTTTTGGTGACGATCTTTTCAGCCCCCGCCTTCACCTGGTCGGCCAATTCCGAGAAGTTGGCTCTGGCCTGCGAGAGCGGAACAATATCGCCAGCGGTAAATGCCATTGGGTACTCCTGAAAAGTTAAATTTTGTACAAAATTTTGCGCACTATAGCGGCTCACCGCCGACCGTAGTTCCCGCTTGCAAATGCAATTGATCGAGAAACATCGGCGGAACCGCCAACAACGCGGAGTCGCCGACCTTACGCAAATTGGTTTTGTGCATGACTTCCCTCCCTGGAATTTTTATCACCAGCTATACCCAAGTCAAACCCCAGGCATCACGCGCAGCGTCCCCGACATGCAGATCGCCTACACAGTCATCGCACACGAACTGGTGCTGGCGACCCGCAATGTGCGCGACTTCTTTGGGTGCGGGGTGCAGGTGGTGAATCCGTTTGATGGGGTTTGAGAAAATTAACTCATCTACCAGTTGATTTGCACCTTGCGGTTATTGGCAAGGCAATCGCGCAGGTACAAATTGATGAGGCTTTGGTAGGGAACGCCTGCTTCATCCGCCATGCCCTTAAAGTAGGTCACAACGTCCTCAGAGAGGCGCATGGTCACAGGCTTTTTCAGCTTCGACGCGTAGGGGTTTTTGCGCGCTTGGAGTTTTGAGAGATCGTATTCAGCTTTCATATTAGGTGCCTCGGTAGAAAGCGCTTTCACGCTTGGTTGCCTTGCGGGCTGAAATGATGCGGATGACTTCACCGCCTTGCCGTTCGCAGTGGCAAACCAGCAGCAGTTTGGAGTGAACGCTCATGCCCAGCAACAGAAAGCGGTCTTCTTCCTGCGAATGCCCGTCATCGAAGAACTGAACCGCGAAGTCGTCGTAAAAAACGGTTTGTGCTTCCTCGAACGAAACCTGATGCTTTCTCAGATTCGCTGCAGCCTTGCTTGGATGCCACTCAAACTTGATCATATGTACATTGTATGTAAGCCATTTGCGGGGCCGCAAGTTAGGCCCAAAGCGTCATCCGGCCACGACTTGCTTATTGCCGCCACCGCCATCGAGCACCAGTTGGTGCTGGCGACCCGCAATGCGCGCGACTTCATGGGGTGCGGGGTGCAAGTGGTGAATCCGTTGGATGGACAGAGCCAAGGCTTTAAGGCCGACGTAATAAAGGATTGAAAGAATGCGACCGGCCTTTGGGGCCGCCCGGCTGGAATGAGCTCACCCGAAGCGCACCACGGCTTGCCATGAGCCGCACGCGAATGCGATAAGGCTACCAACATAAAAAAATGCCGCTAGCTTAAGTACCCAGCCATGCGGTAGCCGTGGAGACTCGTTTATTCCTATTTCTTCTAACAATTTCAACTGTGTGAAGTACGAAAAAAACATTCCAAGTCCGACAAAAAAAAGGCCTAAAACAAATGCAAGCATGGGCTTTTGCATATCCGGAACGGCAGCACCTTTTCCGGCGACGTTACCAAGATATGCCAAGATTGCCACCGCGGCTCCACCATTGGCGAGCGCCGAGAATTTAAAGCCTTCGATCGATATGGAAATCAGTGATTTATAGGTTTCAAGCCAATGCTCACGGGAAGCGTCAATCGTCATTACTAACCCCTTTGTACTTACCTACCAACCCGAACACAAATAGGACCATTTCGGCTTAATCCCGCACGCTCAATTGCACTCCGACACCAATTCGCTCGTAATCAATGTCTGCATTTCAAGCAAACCTTGGGCGATCAAGACCGCAAGTCGAAAAAATGCGACCACCCGAATTGACCAATGAAAAACTCTTGGTTTTATATATTTGGCAACTACTATTTATTTAATGCACTATAAGTCAACATCCAGCCCCACCTCCAACAAATTTCACACCCCCACCCCTCCCCCACAAATTTCTTCAACCTCCGGGTGCCCCATCCCCGTTAGCATCAAAGCCCTAACCGGAGACACCCCCCATGCCCGTGATCACCACGATTGAAGACTTGCGTGTGTTGGCAAAAAAGCGCGTGCCGCGCATGTTTTATGACTATGCCGATTCGGGCAGCTGGACCGAGGGCACTTACCGCGCCAACGAGGCCGATT
>CANFHZ010000021.1 GCA_947446885.1 Comamonadaceae bacterium | reverse complement strand
GCCCTTCTTGGCGACTTTGATGTCGCCGACTTTTACGCCCAGCTCAATCTTCAAGCCCTGCTTGTCAAAGGCCTTTTTGGCTTCTTTGGCGATTTGCTGGTCCACCGCGCCCAGGAAGGTCGGCAGACCCTCAAGAATGGTGACATCCGCGCCCAGACGGCGCCAGACCGAGCCCATTTCCAGGCCAATCACGCCCGAACCAATCAGGGCCAGCTTCTTGGGCACTGCGCCCACGCGCAGCGCGCCGTCGTTGGACAGCACGGTGACCTCATCAAACGGTGTGCCGGGCAGCGCGCGGGCGCTGGAGCCGGTGGCGATGATGATCTGCGGGGCGCTCAGCGCAGCTTCTGTCGCGCCGCTGACGGTGACATGGTGCACGCCGTCCACCGGTGTGCCCAAGGCGCCGTGGCCATGGAAGAAGCTGATCTTGTTTTTCTTGAACAGGTACAGGATGCCGTCGTTGTTCTGCTGCACCACACTGTCTTTGCGCGCCAGCATCTGCGCCACGTCCATCTTGACGCCGGTGGCACTGATGCCGTGCTCAGCAAAGTGGTTGCGCGCCTGGTCATAGTGCTCGCTGGATTGGAGCAAGGCCTTGGACGGAATGCAGCCGGTGTTGGTGCAGGTGCCGCCGGGGGCCGGGCCGCCGCTGGCATTGGTCCATGCGTCCACGCAGGCCACCTTGAAGCCGAGTTGCGCCGCCCGAATGGCCGCGATGTAGCCGCCGGGGCCGGCGCCGATGACGATGAGGTCGAATGTTTGGGTCATGCAGTTACCTGTTCGAAAGAAAAAGCCGGTATATCGGCACGTTCGCGGGCGTGCTCCATGGTTAAGGCGCAAATCTGGCCCTTGGCATCCAGATCAATCAAGGTGTTTTCATCCAGATCGCGGGACTCCGTGATGGTCCCGGCGCGAAACTCGATGTACAGCGTGTCGGTATCCTGGAAATAGGTGATCTTCATGGTTTGAATCCCCGGTCAAAAAATGCGTTGTGAACCGTCACGCCGTCCTCCAGCAAAACCACGCGCAAAAAAACGCCCTTCATTTTCAGTCACCGGCGCCCATAAGCGGATGCGGCCATCCGCCTGCACTTGGCGATGCGTCGGATGGTCAATCACAGCCTGAATCCACGAGAGTGCGATGCCTTTACGGTCTGCACGCTGGCGGGTCGCCGCAAAGTACGCGGTGAATTGCACCGGCAATGCCCGGCATCAAATATCAAACAATAAGCGCGAGGGATCTTCCAGCGCTTCTTTCATGGCCACCAGGCCCAGCACGGCTTCGCGGCCGTCGATGATGCGGTGGTCGTAGCTCATGGCGAAGTAGTTCATGGGGCGCACCACCACCTGTCCGTTTTCGACTACGGCGCGATCCTTGGTCGCGTGCACGCCCAGGATGGCGCTTTGCGGGGGGTTGATGATGGGTGTGGACATCATGGAGCCGAAGGTGCCGCCGTTGCTGATGGAGAAGGTGCCGCCGGTCATGTCTTCGATGCCGAGCTTGCCCTGGGCGGCTTTTTGGCCGTATTCGGCAATCTTCTTCTCGATCTCAGCAAAGCTCATCTGGTCGGCGTTGCGCAGTATGGGCACCACCAGACCGCGCGGCGATCCGACGGCAATACCGATGTCAAAGTAGCCGTGGTAAACGATGTCATTACCGTCCACGGACACATTGAGCACCGGGAATTTCTTGAGCGCGTGCACAGCGGCTTTCACGAAGAAGCTCATGAAGCCAAGCTTGACGCCGTGCTCTTTTTCAAAGCGTTCCTGGAAGCGCTTGCGCATGTCCATGACCGGGGCCATATTGATCTCGTTGAATGTGGTCAGGATGGCGTTGGTGGCTTGCGATTGCAGGAGGCGCTCGGCCACGCGGGCGCGCAGACGGCTCATGGGCACGCGCTGCTCAGGGCGCTGGCCCAGATCCGGCGTGGCCGCTGCGCTGACCTGCGGCAGGGTGCTGGTGGGCACGCCGGTAGGAATAGCAGCGGCCTGTACCAAGGCTGCCGCTACCGGGGCGGGGGCGGCCAGCACATCGCCTTTGGTGACGCGGCCGTCTTTGCCAGTTCCAGCCACCGAGCCGGGGGCCATGCCCTTGTCGGCCATGAGTTTGGCAGCCGCGGGCATGGCGACACCGGCCATAGATGCGCTGGCAGGCGCTGCCGCCACCGGAGCGGGCGCCGCCACCGGACTGGGGGCTGGGCTGGCTGCTGGTGCCGTAGCCACGCCTGTGGTTTCAATGCGGGCAATCAGCTGCTCGGCGACTACGGTGCCGCCATCGGCAACCAGAATGTCGGCCAGCATGCCGGCCGAGGGCGCGGGTACTTCGAGCACGACCTTGTCGGTTTCGATCTCGATCAGGATTTCGTCGGCTGCGACCATGTCGCCGGCCTTCTTTTTCCATTGCAGCATGGTGGCCTGGGCCACCGATTCCGAGAGCTGGGGGACTTTGACTTCTACGATCGCCATGGTGATTCTTTCGGTATGTCGGGGTGTGTCGGGGTATGTCGAATGGGGGAGTTGTTGGCTGCCAGCGGCTTACTTGGTAAGCACAAAGCCTTTGAGCTTGCCAAAGGCGGCATCAACCAGCGCTTTTTGCTGCTCCTGGTGCAGGTGCGAGTAGCCCACGGCGGGCGAAGCCGATGCGGCGCGACCCGCGTAACCCAGCTTCTGGCCCGGCAGCATGTTTTCGTGGATGTAGTGCTGCACGAAAAACCAGGCACCCTGGTTTTGGGGTTCGTCTTGCGTCCACACCAAATCGCTGGCGTTCGGGTACTTCTTGAGTTCAGCGGCAAACGCCTTGTGCGGGAAGGGATAGAGCTGCTCCACCCGCAGGATGGCCACGTCGTCGGCACCGGTTTCTTCGCGCTTTTTGACCAGGTCGTAATAGACCTTGCCCGAACACACCAGCACACGTTTGACCTTGTCAGCCTTGAGTGCCTTGTTCTCTGGAATGACAGTCTGGAAGCTGCCCTTGGTGAACTCGGACACCGGCGAGGTGGCGTCCTTGTTGCGCAGCAGTGATTTCGGCGTGAAGATGATGAGCGGCTTGCGCAAATCGCGCACCATCTGACGGCGCAGCACGTGGAAGATCTGGCTGGCGGTGGTCGGTTGCACGATTTGCATATTGGTATCCGCCGCGAGCTGCATGAATCGCTCCAGACGCGCCGAACTATGCTCCGGCCCTTGCCCTTCGTAGCCATGCGGCAGCATCAGCGTGATGCCGTTCACACGGCCCCACTTCACTTCGCCCGAGGCGATGAACTGGTCTATCACCACCTGCGCACCGTTGGCAAAGTCGCCGAACTGCGCCTCCCAGATCACCAGCGTATTCGGGTCGTTTGACGCATAGCCGTACTCAAAAGCCAGTACCGCCTCCTCGGACAGGATGGAGTCGATGACGACAAACGGGGCCTGGTTCTCCGTCACGTTTTGCAGGGCCACATAGGTGCCGGTGTCCCATTTCTCACGCTTCTGGTCATGGATGACGGCGTGGCGGTGGGTGAAGGTGCCACGGCCTGAGTCTTCGCCCGACAGGCGAACCGGAAAGCCGCCGGCCACCAGCGAGGCAAAGGCCATGTGCTCGCCCATGCCCCAGTCCACGGGAATCTCGCCCCGCCCCATGGCGGCGCGGTCGTCATAGACCTTTTTCACCAGCTGATGCGGTGACACGGACTCGGGAATGGTGCTGATCCGGGTGGACAGGCGCTTCCACTCACTCAAGGGAATGGCGGTGTCGCCTGCGTCCGTCCACTTCTTGCCCAGAAAAGGTGCCCAGTCCACGGTGAACTTGGTTTTGAAGTTGGTCAACACGGGCTCGGCGGTGTTTTTGCCGGCGTCGAGTGCGGCGCGGTAGGCCTTGGCCATGTCGTCGCCCAGCGTGGCACCCAGGCCTTGTGCGGCGAGCCGGTCGGCAAACAACTTGCGCGTGCCGGGGTGGGTGGCGATTTTTTTGTACATCAGCGGCTGGGTGAGCGCGGGTGTATCTTGCTCGTTATGGCCGAGTTTGCGGAAGCACACGATGTCCAGCACCACGTCCTTGCTAAAGGTCATGCGGTATTCGAGTGCCAGCTGCGTGGCCAAGACCACGGCTTCAGGGTCGTCGCCATTGACGTGCAGCACGGGGGCTTCGACCATCTTGACGATGTCGGTACAGAACACGCTGGAGCGCATGTCGCGCGGATCCGAGGTGGTGAAACCGATCTGGTTGTTGATGATGATGTGCACCGTGCCGCCCGTGGAGTAGCCACGGGTTTGGGCCAGCGCCAGGGTCTCCTGGTTCACGCCCTGGCCGCCAAAGGCCGAGTCCCCATGCACCAGCACCGGCAGCACCTGTTTGCCGTGCGGATCGGCGCGGCGGTCCATGCGGGCGCGCACCGAGCCCTCCACAACGGGGTTGACGATTTCCAGATGCGAAGGGTTGAAAGCCAGACTCAGATGCACCGGGCCGCCAGGGGTGCTGACATCTGAGCTAAAGCCTTGGTGGTATTTGACGTCGCCAGCGGGTAGCTCTTCCGGGGCGGTGTGGTCGAACTCGGCAAACAAATAGGCGGGCAGCTTGCGCATGGTGTTGACCAGCACGTTTAAGCGGCCACGGTGGGCCATGCCGATCACCACCTCTTGCACGCCCTGCGCACCGGCGGACTGGATCAGCTCTTCAATGGCGGCAATAAAGCTCTCTCCGCCTTCGAGCGAAAAGCGCTTTTGGCCCACGTATTTGGTGTGCAGGTAGCGCTCCAGACCTTCGGCCGCCGTCAGGCGTTCCAGAATGCCCTTCTTTTTATCGGCGCTGAAATTGGGCTTGCTGCGGATGGATTCCAGCTTTTGCTGCCACCAGCGCTTCTCGGCCTGCTCGGATGTGTACATGTACTCCGCACCCAGCGTGCCGCAATAGGTCTCGCGCAGCGCATTGAGCAGCTCGCGCAGAGACATGCGGTTTTTGCCGAAAAACGTGTTGCTGGTGTCAAACACGGTTTCCTGGTCGGCGTCGGTGAAGCCGTAGAACGCGGGGTCCAGGTCGGGGATGGCGGCGCGCTCGGTGCGCTTGAGCGGATCCAAATCAGCCCAGCGCTGGCCCACGTTGCGGTAGGCGGCAATCAGCTGCTGGACGGCGGTGCGCTTGCGGCCCATTTCAGCGTCCACGCTGGCCACTACCACCTTGGTACCCCCCGCCTTGGCGCGTTCAGCAAAAGCGTTGATCACCGGCTGGTGCGGAACGTCGGTGGCGTTGGAGCCGTCGACTGCGGGCACGTGCTGCAAGGCGTCAAAGTACTCGCGCCAGGATTCGGGCACGCTGCCGGGGTTGGCCAGGTAGTTTTCGTAGAGCTCTTCGACGTAGGGCGCGTTGCCCCCAAAGAGATAGGTGTTGCCTTGATAGGCGGCGTAGACGGATTGCGTCTGTGTCATATGCGCTGACCTCCGTTCCCCTGCAGGGAACCTAAGTTGGTGGAATTACCTTCCGCTACACGGCTGAACCGTTTGGCGGATGCGACTGTGGCAGGAAGGGCCTGAAGTACCGAGGGATTGTGCCACCCTCAGGCTGGGGCAACTAAATCTTTGATTTGCTGGAGTGCGCCAGGATCATCCATGGTGGTCAGATCACCGGGGTCACGGCCTTCGCACACGGCCTGGATCGCACGGCGCAGCAATTTGCCGCTGCGGGTCTTGGGCAAGAGGCTGACGAAATAGACGCGCGCCGGACGCCCGACCGCGCCAATCGACTGCTCGACCACGCGCATGACTTCGCCCTCAAGGCGTAGCCGCACAGCCGGATCGTCCAGACCGCTGGCGTCTTTGGCCACGGCAAAAGCGACGGCCACCTGCCCTTTGAGTTGGTCGGCTATGCCGACCACGGCCACCTCTGCCACGTTGGGGTGGCCGGAAATGCATTCCTCAATCTCCCGCGTGCCCAGCCGGTGGCCGGCGACGTTGATGACGTCGTCGGTGCGGCCCAGGATGAAGTAATAACCGTCGGCGTCGCGCACCGCCCAATCGAAGGTGCTGTAAACCAGCCGGTTGGGAATGCTCTTCCAGTAGGTATTCACGAAGCGCGCGTCGTCACGCCAGACCGTCTGCATGCAACCTGGGGGCAGCGGCCCCTCCAGCGTGAGCACGCCTTTCTTGTCGGGGCCCAGCAGCTCTTCGCCAGTCTCGTTGTCCAGCAGCTTGGCGTTGTAGCCGTACATGGGCAGGCCGGGGCTGCCGAATTTGCTGGCCTGCTTCTCCACCCCATTGGCCAGTGTCAGGATGGGCCAGCCGCTCTCGGTCTGCCAGTAGTTGTCAATGATGGGTTTGCCAAGCCCTTCGTTAATCCACTGCGCGGTTGGCTCATCGAGTGGCTCGCCGGCCAGGAACAGCGCACGCAAGCTGGACAGGTCGTACTGGCTTAGGAGCGCCGGATCCTGCTTTTTCAGCACGCGCACCGCAGTAGGCGCGCTGAACATCACGGTGACGCGGTACTTTTGCACCAGCTCCCACCAAATGCCGCCGTGCGGGCGCGTGGGCAGGCCTTCGTAGACGATGGTCGCCATGCCGCCGATCAGCGGGCCGTAGACGATGTAGCAATGCCCGACCACCCAGCCGATGTCGCTGGTGCAAAAGTAGGTCTCCCCCGGCTTGGCGCAAAAAATATGCTCCATGCTGGCCGCCAGCGCCACGGCGTAGCCGCCGGTGTCGCGCTGCACGCCTTTGGGTTTGCCGGTGGTGCCGCTGGTGTACAGCGTGTAGCTGGGGTGGGTGGCATCGACCCAGACGCAAGGCACCACGGTATTGGCATGCTGGGCCCGCAAGGCGCTCCACAGGTGGTCACGCCCGGCAACGAGTGCCATGGGGGCCAGCTGGCGGTCCGCCAGCAAAACCGCTTGCGGCTTGTGGCTGGACAGCGCAATGGCAGCGTCCAGCAGCGGCTTGTAAGGCACGATCTTGCCTCCGCGCGAACCGGCGTCGGCGCTGACGATCAGGGCGGGCTGCGCATCTTCAATGCGCGAAGCCAGCGAGCCCGATGCGAAGCCGCCGAAGACCACCGAATGGATGGCTCCGATGCGCGCGCACGCCAACATGGCAAACACAGCGTCGGCAATCATGGGCATGTAAATCAGCACCCGGTCGCCGGTGCGCACGCCCAAGGCCTGCATGGCCGCCGCCATGCGCTGGACTTCATCGTGCAACTGCGCGTAGGTGTAGACCCGCTCCGTATCGGTCTCGGTGCTGACAGCAATGATGGCGGCCTGGTCGCCCCGGGTAGCCAGATGCCGGTCGATGGCGTTGTGGCACAGGTTGGTGGTGCCGCCGACGAACCAGCGCGCAAACGGCGGGTTGCTGTAGTCGCAAATCTGTTGCGGCGGAGTTTGCCAGTCGATTTTGCGGGCCTGTTCAGACCAAAACGCGTCGGGCTCCTGCAAGGAGCGGCGGTGAAATTCTTGGTAACGGGTCATGGCTTGTCTCCACGGTGTGCGTTGCACTGATTACGTCCTGGCCTTTGATTATGGTGGCGCAACTTGCGCCGTGCTGACTAGGCGTGGCCGATTCGTCTATGCCGCTCACCGTGTTGCATTCACTACTTCACCAGATCCAGCATGGCCTTGAAAACCGGGTGCTCGGCGCTGCGCACCCACTCGTAGGCCACCATTTCGGTGGTCACCAGCTCGACCCCGGCAGCGGCCAGGCGGTCAAAGGCGGCGTCGCGGTTGCGTTCGGTGCGGGCGGTGCAGGCATCGGTGACGACCCAGACCTCAAATTCGTCCTCGACCAGGTCCAAGGCCGTCTGCAACACGCAGATGTGGGCCTCGCACCCTGCCAGGACAATGGTCTGGCGCTGCGCCACTGCGGGCTTTTGCAGGTGCTTGGGCAGACTGCGGGCGTTGCCTTGGGGCGCCTGCGGCTCGGGGCGCAGCCACTCGCCCAGGCCCTCTTCCACCGCGCTGAACTGCATTTTGCTCAGCATTCGGGGCTGCGCCTGCGCCAGCGCAGTCCGCAGGAAATCCACGGTCGTTCCCAGGCGCGACGGGTTTTGCTCGGTCACGACAACCGGTACCGCCAACAGAGCGGCGAGTTGCGCCAGCCGTGCCGCATTGGCAAGCACGGTGTCCGCCTCCAGCATGGCCGGCATCAGGCGGATCTGGTAGTCCATCAGCACGAGTTGGCATTCCGGGGCGTCTAAAAGCATAGGTAGTCCTGATAAAGAAGGTGCGGATGTGCACCTAAGTGATTGATTTGCATAGCAGGTCTGGCTCAGAGCGCCTATGTCAAAATCGCCCGCCTGATCACCCAAGGATACCGGAACCCCTCCATGCGCCTGACCCTGCCCGCCCTGCTCGCCGCACTGCTGTGCGCGGGTGCGGTCTGCGCGCAAACCACGGCCCCGCCGCCAGCCGCTGCGGATGAACTGGGGATTTTTATGTCGGACAAAGGCATTTTGGGAACCATCAGCGATGTGGGCACCAAAGTGGGCAGCCAGGCATCCGATCTGGTGGCCTCAACGCTGGGTTTTCTGGGTGTTCCCTACCGCAGGGGCGGGGCCAGGCTGGAGACCGGCTTTGATTGCAGTGGCTTTGTGCAATACATTTTTGAGAACACGCTGGGGCTGGTGCTGCCGCGCAGCGCCGCGCAGCAGGCGGCTGCCACCCAGAAAATTGATGCCACTGAGCTCAAGCCCGGCGATCTGGTTTTTTTCAACACCATGCGCCGTACTTTCAGCCACGTAGGAATTTATGTCGGCAACGGCAAATTCATCCATTCCCCCAAGCCCGGTGGTGAGGTACGCATCGAAGACATGAAAACCAGCTACTGGGCGCGCCGTTTTGATGGCGCCCGCCGCGTGGCGGCCGATCCCTCCGCAGAATCCAAATAAGCACGAGAACTTTTCCACTATGCAGCCTTTCCATCTTGCTTTCCCGGTCACCTCCCTGGCCAAGGCCCGGGCCTTTTACGGTGATCTGCTGGGCTGTCCCGAGGGCCGCTCCTCGCCGGAATGGGTCGACTTCAATTTTTTTGGCCACCAGATCGTTGCCCACCTCAGTCCCGATGAAGCCGGACACCACAACACCAGCGCAGTCGATGGCGACAAGGTTCCGGTGCGGCATTTCGGCATGGTGCTGGAGATGGCGCAGTGGGAGGCGATGGCCGACAAACTCCGTAAGGCCGGGATTTCCTTTGTGATCGAGCCGCACATCCGTTTCAAAGGCCAGGTCGGCGAGCAGGCCACCATGTTTTTCCTGGACCCCTGCGGCAACGCGGTGGAGTTCAAGGCCTTTGCCGACCCCAGCCGCTTGTTTGCCAAATAAGCGCGGAGCGACCCCGGGGCAGTGTCCTAGAGCAGGCTGCGCAGGGTGGCGCGCTCCCATCCAGCGGCACCCCACAGTGCAGTGGTTGCCGGGTTGGGCTCCAGCAAAAATTCCAGCAAAGGCCGCGCCGGCGTGGTCTGCGGATCGACCAGCAGCACATAGCGCGCGTCGCTTTGGGGCCCCTGCGCTTCGCTGAGCAAGCCAATCCAGTCCATCGCCACCAGACGCTCCACAGCCGGTTCGATGTGCTGCGCCGTCAGCGCCAGGCGGGCGCTCAAGTGCGCCATGGTCAGGCCCTTGCCCGTAGTCTGGCGTACGCTGTCCAAGGCTTGCAGGATCTCCAAAGCGACCTGGAATTCAGAACCCGCCCCGCTGCGCCTGCGCGGGGCGCCGGCCAGCAGTGATGGCACGTACGCGGTCAGCGTCGCCCCCAACAACACGATCACCCACGCGATGTAAATCCAGATCAGCAAAATCGGCAGCGTGGCAAAAGCACCGTAGACCACCGAGTAGGCGGGCACTTTGCTCAGGTAGTAGCCCAACAGCCGCTTGGCAATTTCAAGACACACCGCCACGAACAAGCCACCCATCCAGGCGTGGCCCCAGCGCACATGGGTGTTTGGGACGTACTGGAACATGGCCGCCATGACCGCAGCCACCAGGAAAAACTGCACCAGATCGAGCAGCAAGCCCACGCCTCCGGGCAGTCCGACGACCAAACCCTTGGATGCGGAGATGGCATAGGAGCTGATGCTCACGCTCAGGCCGAAGATGAGTGGACCGACCGTCATCGCGGTCCAATAAATCAGGATGCGCTGGCCCAGCGAGCGCGCGGTGCGCACGCGCCAGATCGCGTTCAAGGTCCGGTCAATCGTGAAAATCATGGACAGCACGCTGAGAACCAGCGCAACCAGTCCGGCCAGCCCGAGTTTGTTGGCCTTGCCGGCAAACAGCGTGAGGTAACCCAGAACCTGACGGGAAATGTTGTCGGGAACCAGGCTCTCCACCAACCATCGCTGGGTGATGTCCTGGAATTTGCTGAACACCGGAAAAGCGGTGACGACCGCCAGCACCACCGTGATCATGGGCACCAGCGCGATCGTGGTCGTGAAGGTCAGGCTGCCCGCAGTGACGCCCAGGCGGTCTTGCGCAAAGCGCTCCCGCAGCGTGGCAAAGGCCTCGCGCCAACGCAGGTGCCAGAGGTCGCCAAACCAGGCCTGGAATCGGTCAACGCTGCGCATGAACGGATGATGCCACCGCCGCTCAGGCGCCAGCGGTCTGTGCTGCCACCCATGCGGTCAGCGCCGCCTCGCACTGTGCGGCGTTTACAAAGCGCAGCGGATGGATGCCAAATGCAGCTGCGGCGTCCACATTGGCCTGCATGTCGTCGATGAAAATGGACTGCGTGGCATCGATGGCGCAGTGCCGCAAAAGGTGGGCGTAAATTCCCGGCTCCGGCTTGCACAGGCCGACCTGGCAGGAAATCACCCGCTCGCTGAACACATCCCAGAAGGTGTAAGCCCGCTCCAGGTAGGCCAAGGAATGGTGCGGCATATTGGACAAACAAAAGAGGCGATGCCCTGCCGCCTGCAGGCGCTGCATCAGATCCACGGTGTCGGGTTTGAGCCGCAGGGTTCCCGGAACATGGTCAAAAAAATCCGCGACCACCGCATGATCCCAACCCGTGCGCGCTGCGGCCCGCCGGATAGCAGCGTCACGGGCCAAAGTGCCGCGATCCAGCTCGAGCCAGTCCGGGTGCCCGATGATGTGTTCCAAAGCGGTCGCCTGGTGCGCCGGGTTGGCAAAGGCCTCTGCGCAAATGGCCTGCGGCTGCCACTCCACCACCACGCCGCCCAGATCAAAAATCAGATTCATAGCCGGAACAGCTTACCGCAGCGCCGTCTGCCACCAAGGCGCAGCGCCGGATTGCGGTGAAAATGCTGCCACATGACTTCTATGACCCCCGCTGCGGACGCGCAGACTCCCTCCCCCCCCGATCTGGTTGACCGCACCCGCTGGCTGGCGGTGGGCAGCCTGCTCGGCCTGATTCTGCTCAGCCTGGTCTGGGAGCTCTGGGCCGCGCCGCTGCGCCCGGGCGGCTCTTTGCTGGCGCTCAAAGCCCTCCCGCTATGCCTGCCGCTGGCGGGCTTGCTGAAAAACCGCATGTACACCTACCGCTGGGTGAGTTTGCTGGTGTGGCTGTACTTCACCGAGGGTGTGGTGCGGGCCTGGGGCGACCGGGAGCCGGGCAACTGGCTGGCTTTGCTGCAGGTGGTGCTGTGTTTGGCACTGTTTGCCGCCTGCGCATGGCATGTTCGGCTGCGCTTGAGGAATGCCCGAAATGCACCGTAAAGAATTTCTGCACTCCCTCTGCAATCTGCTTGGTGCGTCCCATGTGCTGTGTGAAGGCGACTTGAGCGCCTACGAGTTGGACTGGCGTGGCCGAGAGCGCGGCAAAGCGCTGGCGGTGGTGCGCCCAGGATCCACGGCAGAGGTGGCGGCGGTGGTGAAAGCCTGTGCCGCTGCGGGCATCAGCATGGTTCCGCAAGGCGGCAACACCGGCATGGTGGTGGGCTCCACACCCGACGCCAGCGGCGAACAGGTGGTGATCAGCCTGGGCCGGATGAACGCGGTGCGCACGCTGGATGCGGACAACCTGACCATTACCGTCGAAGCGGGCTGTGTGCTGCAGAACCTGCACACGGTCTGCGACGCGGCCGGGCTGCTGTTTCCGCTCAGCCTGGCCTCACAAGGCAGTTGCACGATTGGCGGCAACCTGGGCACCAACGCGGGCGGGACGCAGGTGGTGCGCTTTGGCAACACCCGCGACCTGTGCCTGGGTCTGGAAGTGGTGACGCCGCAGGGCGAGATCTGGGACGGTTTGACCGGCCTGCGCAAAGACAACACGGGCTACGACCTGCGCCACCTTTTTATCGGCTCGGAGGGCACGCTGGGCATCATCACTGCGGCGGTCATGAAGCTGTATCCGGCACCCCGGGCCAAGATGACCGCGCTGGTGGCCCTGCCCTCGCTCCAGGCCGCCGTCGCCTTGCTGGGCCTGGCCCATGCGCATCTGGGCGCGGGCCTGACCGGATTTGAGGTGATGGGCCAGTTTGCGCTCAGCCTGGTGCACAAGCACTTTCCCCAGCAGCGCGTGCCGTTTTTCCAGACCGTTCCCTACTGTGTGGTTTTGGAGCATTCCGACACCGAGTCGGAAGCACACGCCCGCAACCAGCTCGAAACCCTGCTCGAAGCGGCGGTGGCACAAGGCTGCGCGGTGGACGCGGTCGTAGCGGAGAACATTGCCCAGGCGCGTGCCCTGTGGCATATCCGCGAGAGTATCCCGCTGGCCCAGGCCAAAGAGGGTCTGAACATCAAGCACGATATTTCGATTGCTGTATCGCACATCCCCGATTTCGTGGCGCAGGCCGAGCTCGCGCTGGCGCGCAGCCACCCGGGTATCCGGCTGGTGAACTATGGGCACCTGGGCGACGGTAATCTGCATTTCAATGTGCAAGCCCCGCAAGGTGCCGATGCGCAGGCCTTTTTGCGCGACGAAGAAGGGCCTATCAACGCAGTGGTCTATGCGCTGGTTGATGCGTTCAATGGATCCATATCCGCTGAACACGGCATCGGCAGCTTGAAGCGCGACAAGCTGGCGCACCACAAGTCCCCGGTGGCGCTGGACATGATGCGTGCCATTAAAAGCGCGCTCGATCCGCACAACCGGATGAACCCGGGGCGCATGCTGGCCCTTGACAGAATCGACAGCCATCCAGCCAGCACCTGATGGCGCATACGGTCTTACTGGGACTGGTCTACCTGTCCTTTGTCAGCATTGGCCTGCCCGACGGCATGCTGGGCGTGGCCTGGCCTGCCATACGGCTGCAAATGAACCAGCCCCTGGCGGCGGTCGGCGCCATCACCATGACCATGACGGCCTGCTCGGCGGCATCGAGCCTGCTGGCCGGTGCCATCGTGCAGCGCATTGGAACCGGGGCTGTGGTCGCGGGCAGTTGCATGCTGACTGCGCTGGGTTTGCTAGGCTTTTCGGTAGCACCCGGATTCGGCTGGCTGGTGGCGCTGGCGGTACCGCTGGGTTTGGGTGCGGGTGCTGTCGACGCCAGCCTGAACCATTTTGTCTCTGCGCACTATTCCTCGCGCCATATGAACTGGCTGCACGGGTTTTGGGGCGTGGGGGCGACTACCGGGCCGTTGGTAATGGGCATGGCACTCGCCAGTGAGAACGGCTGGGCGGCGGGCGCGCGCAACATCGGGTTGATGCAACTCACTCTGGCGCTGGTCTTGTTCGCCACAGTGTCCCTGTGGTCGCAGGAGCCGGCGCAGGCAGCGACGGACGCAGACCCGCCAGAAGCGGTGGTCGCCAATCCTACGCCACCGCCCCTGGCGATGTGGCTGGCACCGCTGTGCTTTTTGTTCTATGTGTCTGCCGAAATGGGTACCGGCTTATGGGCTGCAAGTATTTTGGTCGGCGACCGCGGTCTGGCTGCCGCCGAGGCGGGCTTCTGGGTGTCGCTGTACTTCGGCTCGATCACAGCCGGGCGCTTTGCCGTCGGACTGGTGGCCAACCGCATCGGCAACCGCCGTTTGGTGCGACTGGGCATTGGAATGGCCATGGCCGGGGCACTGTTGTTTGCCTGGCCTGCGCTGTTCGGGGACGTATCGCGCCTGGGCCTGGTGCTGATGGGGCTGGGTTGCGCGCCTATTTTCCCCTCGCTGATGCATGAGACCGCGCGGCGCTTTCCGCCCGAAACCTTGCGCCGCCTCATCGGCCGCCAAATGACCTGCGCCTATGTCGGCATCTCGGTCGTGCCGGCAGCCTTTGGCGTGCTGGCGGCCTCGGCCGGTCTGGGTACGGTGATGCCCGTGGTGATAGCGCTTTTTCTGGTCTTGCTGCTGTGCACCGCCTGGCTAGACCGCCTGACCTGAGGCGCGCGGCTGACACCTAGAATCCGCCCACTTTCTGCCCAATTTTTATGCACACTGACGCGCCCCGTCCCATCCGCCAGCAATACGAAGATTTGCTGCGCCATGCCTTCACCCACGGCGTGGTCAAGTCTGACCGCACGGGCACCGGCACCACCAGCGTGTTCGGCTACCAGATGCGCTTTGACCTGAACGAAGGCTTTCCGCTGGTCACCACCAAAAAAGTGCATCTGCGCTCCATCATCCAAGAGCTGCTCTGGTTTCTCACCGGCTCCTCCAACAACAACTGGCTCAAAGAGCGGGGGGTGTCCATTTGGGATGAATGGGCCAAGCCCGATGGCGATCTGGGCCCGGTCTACGGCGTGCAATGGCGCAGCTGGCCCACACCGGATGGCCGCCATATCGACCAGATCAGCGAGCTCATGGCCACGCTCAAGACCAATCCCGACTCGCGCCGCATGATCGTCAGCGCCTGGAACGTGGCCGATTTGTCCAAGATGGCGCTGATGCCCTGCCACGCGTTTTTCCAGTTTTATGTGGCGCCCGCCAAGGGCCCGGATGCCCGGCCCCGCCTGAGCTGCCAGCTCTACCAGCGCAGCGCCGATATTTTTTTGGGTGTGCCGTTCAACATCGCCAGCTACGCGCTGCTGACCCATATGGTGGCGCAGCAGTGCGACATGGAAGTGGGCGACTTCATCTGGACCGGCGGCGACTGTCACGTCTACAGCAACCACGCCGAGCAGGTCGGCCTGCAGCTCAGCCGGGCACCCCGGCCCTATCCCACGCTGCACATCCAACGCCGTCCGGCTTCGATTTTTGAATACGCTCTGGAGGACTTTGTGGTCAGCGGCTATGAGCCGCACGAGGCCATCAAAGCGCCGGTCGCCGTCTGAAGCCGAAGACATGGAGCTGCACCTGATTTATGCCCGCGCCCGTAACGGCGTCATCGGGCGCGACAACACCCTGCCCTGGCATGTGCCCGAAGATCTGGCGCACTTCAAACGCCTGACCCTGGGCTGCCCGGTGATCATGGGCCGCAAGACCTGGGATTCGCTGCCGCCCAGGTTCCGTCCCCTGCCCGGCCGCGACAACATGGTGATTACGCGCCAGACGGATTGGCACAGCGAAGGTGCGAAGCCAGCAGCCTCAGTGGAGGCGGCACTGGCCCTGTGCGCGGATGCGCCGCATGTCTGGGTCATTGGCGGTGCCCAAATCTATGCCCAGGCGCTGCCCTTGGCTACATCGGTGGCGGTGACCGAGCTGGACCTGGATGTGGCCGGTGACGCATACGCGCCGGAGCTGGGTTCGAATTGGCAGGAGTACAGCCGGGAAAACCACACGGCGGCCAGCGGACTGCCTTATAGCTTGGTGCGTTACCGGCGCGCCGAACACAGGCCCGCCGCCGCCCACCACTAACGCCGGGGCGGGTCGGTCGGCGTGCGGCGCTGAATGGCGTTCCACACCGCGATATCCGTGGCGGTGAGATGATCTTCCTTGCGCGCAATGGCCTCGAACTGGGCCAGATCACTCAAAAGACCCAACTGGCGCAACTGCCCGAGTTGCTGCTTGTAGTACTCGATCACCTGGTGCGGGTTGCGGGCAATTTCATGCAATGCCAGGTTGGAGAGGTCTTCTTTGGATTCGCGCTCTGCGTGGGCTTTTTCAATCAAGGCACCCAGTTCCTCGGCGGTCAAATGCAGGCGCTTGGCTTCGTTGCGGATTTGCTGCACGGCGTCGGGATCCATATTGCCGGTGGCGATCATGCGGTAGATGTTGCCCTTAAGCGCTTCGCGTTCTTTTTGCAACTGGTCGCTGAACGCGGAGGACAACAAAGCCGCCGGAATCGCAAAAATGCCAATTCCCATCAGCGCCATCACGATGGTCATCGCGCGTCCGGCCGGTGTCACCGGGGAGATGTCGCCATAACCGACCGAGGCCAGGGTCACCACCGCCCAGTAAATGGCCTGAGGGATGTTCTCGAACTTGTCGGGCTGCATATCGTGTTCAAACAGATAACCCAGCGAGGCCATCATGATCACCATCAAAATCATGATGAAGGCCGCCGCGCTGACCACGCCCCATTCCCGTGCGATGACTTTGGTGAGCGTCGTGGTGGCACCGGTGTAGCGCGTCAGTTTGAGTAGCCGGATCAGCCGGAATACCCGCAAAAAGCGCAAGTCCAGCAAATGGTTCAAAAACGGCTCAAGAAAATACGGCAACACGGCCAGCATGTCGACCAAGGCCGACATGGATTTGCCGTATTTCAAGCGCCCTAACGCGGCGTTCTGAAATCGGGGTTCCTCCACGCAGCTGTACAGCCGCATCGTCAACTCCATCGAAAACACCAGCACCGCCACGGTATCCAGAATCAAAAATTCCATGTTCAAGGCGTAATGCACGCTGGCCACCGACTCCAGTATCACGGCCGCCACCGAGATCACCACCCACATGGCGATAAAGCTGTCAATCAGATGGTGCATCTCGCCGCTGTAGGGGCTTTCGAACATCAGCGCGTGGACTTTTTGCCGCAAGCTACGGCCCCGGTTGAGTTGGGCAAAACCGTGCCAGGCGGGTACCAGTACGCGAAACAGCTTCAGGATCCGCAGCAAGCGCAGAAACCGCAATATCCGCAAGTCCACCGCGACAAAGGCCTGCAAATAAAAAGGGACGATAGCCAGCAGGTCGAAGACCGACAGGGGGGCCAAGGCGTGGCGCAGCCGGGCGAAAGGCTTGTTCTTGAGCTCTTCCTCTTCTGGTGCGAGGTAGAGGCGGAACAGGTACTCCAGCGTGAACACCAGCACCGAGAAAGCATCAAAAACCGTGAACCACGCTTTGTTCGGCTCGTAGATGATGGGCACATGCTCAAACAGGAGCGCGAACAAATTGGCCACAATCAGCACGCCAATCCAGCGATCCACCTCGCGCTGGTGGTTGCCCGCCACATGGGGATCCAGCATCCAGGCATACAGCCAGCGGCGCACCGGCAGATCGCGCGGGATGTCCGCCTCCTCCACATGTCCGAGGATGATTTCCACCTCCGCATCCAACAATGGGTGGTTTGACTCTTTTTGCATGGCGGCTCCTGTTTCGCCTTGACCAGACCAACCTAGGGTGTGCAGCGCACGCCGCCGGTTGGCGCGCTGCATCATAGGGTATGCGCCTGGCCACACCGTGCAAGGGTTTGCAGCCCCGATGCAGCCTCTATGATCCCCGACCCTATCCCGTCATCACTTCTGCCCTGCCTATGCAAGTCGCTACCTGGAACGTCAATTCACTGGCCGTGCGCCTGCCCCAGGTGCTGGACTGGCTGGCCGCCCATCCGGTAGACGTGCTGGCCTTGCAGGAACTCAAGTTAACGGACGATAAGTTTCCCCATGCTGATTTCGCCCAGGCCGGTTACCAGTGCCAGTGCTTTGGTCAGAAAACCTATAACGGCGTGGCCCTGATCAGCCGCCAGCCGCTGGATCGTGTGGTGCGCAACAACCCGCTGTTTGCCGACGACATGGCCCGCATCATCAGTGCCAACCTGGGCGATGTGCGCGTGATCGGCGCCTATTTCCCCAACGGCCAGGCGCCGGGCAGCGACAAGTTTGAATACAAGCTGGAATGGCTCAAGGCGCTGCGGACTTGGGTCAAATCCGAATTGCTCAGCCATCCGAAATTGGTGCTGATGGGTGACTTCAACATCACCTTTGACGATGCCGATGTCTGGGATCCCGAAGGCATGCGTGACCAGATCCATTGCACCGACGAAGAACGCTACGAGCTCAGCGCCCTGGTGGCGCTGGGCCTGCATGACAGCCTGCGGCTTTTCCCGCAGCCGCCGAAAAGCTACAGCTGGTGGGACTACCGCGATATGGGTTTCAGGCGCAACCGCGGTCTGCGCATTGACCACATCCTGGTCAGCGAAGCGCTCAAAGCCTCGTCCCGCGCCTGCGAGATTGACAAAACCCCCCGCAAAAATGAACGCCCCAGCGACCATGCGCCGGTCATCCTGACGCTGGAAGCAGCGGACTGAAGCCGACTCAGGCCGGGTCGACCAACTCGGCCTGCCGGTCCAGGCCCAATTCCTGGATTTTGCGGGTGATGGTGTTGCGGCCTATACCCAGGCGGTTGGCCGCATCCACCCGGCGGCCCTTGGTGGTGTGCAGCGCAGCCTGAATCAGGCGGGACTCAAAGCGGCGCGTGAGGACGTCCCAGACGTCGGCGCAATCCGCCTGCAAAAGCTCCAGGGCCTCGTGCTCGAGGTCGAGTTCCCAGGTATTGACCGGTGGCACCGGCGTAGCCGGGTGCGGTTCGGACGGCGCGGTGGGCAATGCCGAGTGACCCGCAGCGTCTGTGACGGCCGCCTGCGGCGCGCCAGGTGGCGCGGCGGGGCTCCAGGCTGCGGGCTCGGGCGCAGGGGGTGCAGCAGGGCTTGCGCCCAAGGCCGCCAGAACCTCGGGCGGGAGGTCTTTGGGCTCTATGAGCTGCGACGGTGCCATGACAGTCAGCCAGTGGCATACGTTCTCCAGTTGGCGCACGTTGCCCGGGAATGGAAAGCCCTCCAAGACCGCCAGGGCGGCTTCAGAAATCCGCTTGACTTCGACGCCGAGTTGGTGGGCGCTGACCTGCAAAAAATGGCGCGTCAACGTTGCGATGTCTTCGCGCCGCTCGCGCAGCGCCGGAAGGCGCAGGCGGATCACGTTGAGGCGGTGAAACAAGTCCTCACGGAATAAACCAAGCTTGACGCGCTCTTCCAAATCCTGGTGGGTCGCGGCGATCACACGCACATTGGACTTGACCGAACTGTGCCCGCCCACGCGGTAAAAACTGCCGTCGCTGAGTACGCGTAGCAAACGGGTCTGCAACTCAAAAGGCATATCGCCGATTTCGTCCAGAAACAAAGTGCCGCCGTCGGCCTGCTCGAAGCGTCCCCGACGCTGGCCTTGCGCGCCGGTGAAGGCCCCGCGTTCATGGCCGAACAATTCGCTCTCGAGCAGCTCTTTGGGAATCGCGGCAGTGTTGATTGCCACAAAAGGACCGGCCGCGCGCGGTGAATGTTTGTGCAGGGCCCGCGCAACCAGCTCCTTGCCGGTGCCGGACTCGCCGGTTACCAAGACGGTGACATGGCTTTGGCTCAAGCGGCCGATCGCGCGGAAAACGTCTTGCATAGCCGGAGCCTGACCCATCATCTCGGGCGCATCGGTGCGCGCGGTGTCGGCGACTTCCTCGCGCAAGCTTTCTTCCAGCGCGCGGCGAATCAGCTCCACCGCTTTGGACAAATCAAAGGGCTTGGGCAGGTATTCAAATGCGCCGCCTTGGAAGGCGCTTACGGCGCTGTCCAAATCGGAAAACGCAGTCATGATGATCACGGGCAGGCTGGGGTGCCGCGCTTTGACCTTGTCTAGCAATTCGAGGCCGGACTCGCCGGGCATGCGGATATCGCTGACCAGGATTTGCGGACCCGGTTCATTGGGGGCGGACAGCGCGCGCAGCACCTCGGCGGCACTGGCAAAACTGCGCGTGGGAAGTTGTTCGCGCAGCAGCGCCTTTTCGAGAACGAAGCGAATCGACTGGTCGTCATCGACTATCCAAACGGGCTTCATGGCGGGTGCGTCTCCGAAGAATGCCTCAGGGCAAGGGAATCAAAATCTTGAAATCGGTATGTCCCGGCTCGCTCTCGACTTCGATCATGCCGTGGTGTTGCTGCACGAAAGTTTGTGCCAGCGTCAAGCCCAGGCCAGAACCGCCTTCCCTCCCGGACACCAGGGGGTAAAACAGCCGGTCTTTGATCGAATCGGGCACGCCCGGTCCATTGTCAACAACATGCAATTCCAGTGCCAGACGGTGGCGGTGCTTGCCAAAAGTCACCTGGCGCGCCACACGGGTTCGGAAGATCAGCCGTGCGTCGCCGGCTTCACGCCGCTGGGCGAGTGCCAGGCAGGCGTTTTGCGCGATGTTGAGCACGGCCTGGATCAGTTGTTCGCGGTCGCCGCGCAAATCGGGAATGGAGATGTCATAGTCCCGCGCCACGGTGAGCCCCTTGGGAAATTCCGCCACGATCAGTGAGCGCACCCGCTCGCAGACCTCGTGGATATTCACATCGCCCACCACATGGGCGCGCCGGTGCGGTGCCAGCAGTCGGTCCACCAGGGTTTGCAAGCGGTCGGCTTCGTGGATGATGACCTGGGTGTACTCCAGCAAATCGGTGGAGCCGATTTCCAGCTCCAAAAGCTGGGCAGCGCCGCGAATACCACCCAAAGGATTCTTGATTTCGTGCGCCAGATTGCGAATAAGCTCCTTATTGGTGCGTGCTTGCTCAGCCAGACGTTCCTCGCGGTCCTGCCGCACCTGCTGCTCCTGGGGCACCATTTCGATGATCACGTCGGCACTGTCCACGCACGGGGTGACGATCACATGCACCAACATGGCCTCCTGCCCACTACGCCGCAGAGCAGCGTCGTAACGCAGCGCGGAAAACGCGTTGTCGCGCACGCCCCGTAATGCCGCCAGCAGCGCCTGCGACTCCAAAAAGTAGTCAACCATCAGGCTGCCAACAATCGCCCGGCGGGACATGCCAACGGCGTCTTCAAACACCGCGTTGCTGAAAACCACCCGACCCTGTGCATCCACCACGCTTACCAGGCTGGCCAGAAGGTCAAAGGCCTGAAAGCGGGATTCGGTGCTGCGTTCGTCCATGGAGCGGGGTCAGGGCACTGCAGCGAAACCCATGCGCGCGAGTTCGCGCCGGATGCCGGTCAGATCCGCTTCGGTGCGGGTGATGCTGGACTTCAGTGCAGCAACGCGGTCCAGATACTTCTGCGGATTGTTCCGTTCGGTGCCCAGACGCTCGGGCTCTCCGTGGTTGTATTCCGCCTGCAGATCCTGCAAACGGGCCTTGGCTTTGCGCCATTCGGCCTCCAGAATCTGGCGCGACTCCCCGTCTTTTTGGCGCTGTTCAGACCCGCTGACTCGGGCTACGGACTTGCTGCTGCCCGATCCGCTGCCCGTGCTGGGCCGTTGGACCGGTTTGGCGGGAAGGACCTGCGACTGCACTACGCTGATCCGGTCAACCGGGACGGGCTCGCAGCCGGTTTCGCTGGCTTTATCGAGGTTGGTATACAGATTGCCGCAGCGGAAAATCCGCTCTTGCGACGCGCAAGCGGACTGGGCGGCTAGGGCAAGCGCAAAAGCCGCACACAGCGATGGCGGGAGATGGCGGGAAAATTGATTGTTTTTTGCACCCATAGTTGCAATTATCACTTCTCTCCGTTGCTCCCTGCGGCAGCCGGCATCGCGCCATGAAAAAAGGCGGCCAGATGGCCGCCTTGTACGCCGATCAGCACGCGCAGACCAGGCCGAAGCCGGGTTCAACAAGGCGCGTGCTGTCTGGCGCAATGCTTACAGCGAGTAATACATATCGAACTCAATGGGGTGCGTGGCCATGCGCATGCGCGTGACTTCGCCCATTTTCAGTTCGATATACGCATCGATCATGCTGTCAGTGAACACGCCGCCCTTGGTCAGGAAGGCGCGGTCGGCGTTCAAGCAATCCAGCGCCTGGTCCAGGCTGTGGCAGACGGTTGGCACCAAGGCATCCTCTTCGGGCGGCAGGTGGTACAGGTCTTTGGTCGCAGCCTCGCCGGGGTGGATCTTGTTTTCCACGCCATCCAGACCGGCCATCAGCAAAGCGCTGAAGCAGAGGTAGGGATTGGCCATGGGATCGGGGAAACGCGCCTCGATGCGGCGCCCCTTGGGGTTGGCCACAAACGGAATACGGATCGACGCCGAGCGGTTGCGCGACGAGTAGGCCAACTTGACCGGTGCCTCAAAGCCCGGAACCAAGCGCTTGTAGCTGTTGGTGCTGGGGTTGGTGATGGCGTTCAGGGCGCGGGCGTGCTTGATGATGCCGCCGATGTAGTAGAGCGCAAAGTCGGACAAACCAGCGTAGCCGTCACCAGCAAACAGGTTTTTACCGTCTTTCCAGACCGACTGGTGCACATGCATGCCGGAGCCGTTGTCGCCGACGATGGGCTTGGGCATGAAGGTGGCGGTTTTGCCATAGTTGTGGGCCACGTTTTGCACCACGTACTTCAGAATCTGGGTCCAGTCAGCGCGCTGCACCAGGGTGCTGAAGCGGGTCCCGATTTCGTTTTGGCCAGCGCCTGCGACTTCGTGGTGGAAAACTTCGACGGGCACGCCGAGTTGCTCCAGGATCAGGGACATTTCCGCACGCATGTCCTGGGTGCTGTCCACCGGGGGGACGGGGAAATAGCCGCCCTTGACAGTGGGCCGGTGGCCTTTGTTGGCGCCGTTCATGTCTTTGCCGGAATTCCAGGGCGCTTCGTACTCTTCGATTTTGAAGAAGGAGCCGGACATATCGGTGTTCCAGCGCACATCGTCAAAGATGAAAAACTCGGGCTCGGGGCCGAAGAAGGCGGTGTCGCCAATGCCGGAAGCTTTCAAATAGGCTTCGGCACGCTTGGCGATGGAGCGCGGATCGCGGTCATAGGCCTTGCCGTCGCTGGGCTCAACGACGTCGCAGCTCAGGAACAAGGTGGTTTCTTCAAAGAAGGGATCAATATTGGCGGTGTTGGGGTCGGGCATGAGTTGCATGTCCGAGGCTTCAATGCCCTTCCAACCGGCGATGGACGAACCGTCAAATGCGTGGCCGGATGTGAATTTGTCTTCGTCAAAATGCGAAATCGGCACGGTCACGTGCTGCTCTTTGCCCCGGGTATCGGTGAAACGGAAGTCAACAAACTTGACCTCGTTGTCTTTCACCATCTTCATCACGTCTGCGACGGTCTTGGCCATCAAATGCTCCTTAAGCGCGGTTGGAAAAAATTGGGATCACGATGCTCTTTTTCAGCAGTTTCTATGCCACCACTGAGCAAGCCCGCGATTGTCGCTGACCCTACCGGACTAAGGGCTGCGCGACAGAAAAAATGCCGCGCTCTTCAACGCACCAAGTAAGAGCATTATATATTTAATTGCACCATACTAGTGCAATTGTCTAGTTTCGCACTAATTCGGGGCCAAGTTGGATATCGTAGAAGGCGAGCCCATTTTTCAGTGCGGCAAACGCAGTGGCGCAATCCTGCGGACTCCCTTTAACGCCCAATTCAATGTGCCGACCCCACTCGGGATGGTCCACGCTAGGCAGGCTGAATACCTTGACTGGGTGGCTGCGCTCAATGTCCTCCATCAGCGGGGTCAACGTCGCCTCCATGGCTCCAAGAACAATCACCGACTGTTCGCACCATGCATTTGCGCGGAACAGGTGCGGGTAATGGGTGTCGAGCACCCACTCGACCATGGGCCAGGCCATCACCGGAAAGCCGGGGACAAAATAGACTGCGCCGCCCCGGCTGCCAGGATGGCTGAAGCCAGCGATCTTGTTGTACGGGTTGGGAATGATGGCGCTGCCTTGGGGAAACACCGCCATATTCAGCCGGTGGCGGTTGTCCTCGCGGTCCGGCTCGTAAGGCAGGCCTTTCTCGCGGGCAATGTCTTGCATCCTTTCTTGAACCAGCGCCTTCGCCTCAGGGTGCAGAATCAAAGGCTGACCCAAAGCACGCGCGGCGCACTGCCGGGTATGGTCATCCGGGGTGGCCCCGATACCGCCGAAAGAAAACACAACGTCGCCCGAAGCAAAAGCGCGCGCCAACGCCGCTGTGATGCGGTCGGGGTCGTCGCCTACATAGTCGGCGTAGGCCACCGTAAGTCCGCGCGCGCCCAGCAGTTCAATAGCCCGGCTGAGATGCTTGTCGGCGCGCTTGCCAGAGAGAATTTCGTCGCCAATGATGATCAGTCCAAAGTGCATAGTCAGGTGTCCAGGGTATGGGGCAAGTCTGCAGACAGTGTGTCGGGTACCGGTGCCGCAGGCGGCGTACTCGGGGCCGCTGCGTGCGTACGCAGCGTCTGCAAGGCCAGCAAACAAAAATGGATGAACCACAGGCAGGCGAAGGAAAAAACCATCACGTATAGCCATATCGACACCGGTAGCAGCAGCGGGGCCATGGCAATCGTCATCAGTCCGGTTGACCAGATCAGGCTCGGGCCCGTACCCATCATGCCGACCACCACGCCCATGCCCAGGAGGGGGTATTTGTGCTGTGCCATGAGCGTGCGCCGTTCGTCCACAGTGGCGTGCTGGGCGAGAGCGTCAAAGGCCAGCACGCGGTAGGTGAGCCATCCCCAGATCATTGGCGGAACCACCAGAATGAGCGGCGGCACAAGCCACATCGGCAGGCTCAGCACCATGGCAACCAGCGCCAGCGTGATCGACCACAGCGTCCACAACACGCCATGCCACCAGGGCACGCTTTGCTGCATCTGCAGTTGCGGAAAACGCCGACGTGCAACCATCCGCACCAGCGCCGGCGCCATCACCAGAGAAACCGCGCCCAGCGAGACCAGCACCACCGCTGGCGTGAGCGCAACCAGCAAAATCACGTGTGGCAAAACCGCTTTGAGTCGGGGCAGCCCCACCGCCTCCAGCCAGCTCCACATCACCGTCAAGGTCGCCGAGGACTCCAGCCAAGCCCCTAGACCGTCCACAGCCGGGGCCCAAAAGAGCTGGCCGAGCGTGAAGGCCAGCGCAGCCGCACCTGCGACAGGCAAAAGAGACAGCAAAATCACCCGCGGATAAAGGCAGTACAGCACGGCTCGCCAGAAAGCATCGAACACAGCGGGCATGGGCTGGGAGGGGCTAGGCCCGGTTACAGAGTCGCATCAGACCCAGCCATTGCTGGGACCAAAATCCATCGCCATACCTGCGGCCTTGTTCAAGCTGGTCACGCACGCCGGTCGGCGCGTAGCGGGGGCTGAAATCAGCGGTTCCAAACAGCATGTCCCACCAGGGCAACAACACGCCGAAGTTGTGTCCGCCCAGAACCACCCGCCCGTTGCCGGGATGCACTGTTTCATGGCCACCACCGATGCTGTGGTGCAAGCGGTGAAAACGCGGACTGATCCACAGGCGCTCGCCCAAGCAGCCAAAATGAACACGCAGATTGGCGTGCTGGAAGCTTTCGCTGAGCTGGGTGCACACCACCAGGGCGACAAACTGACCAGGCGGCAAGCCGATCAGCTGGGCGCACACGGCCAGCAGGGCGCTGGTCAGCACGTCGTCCAGCAGATGGTTGCGGTTGTCTGACCACATGGTCATCTGGCGCTGGGCATGGTGCACAGCGTGCAGCTTCCACCACCAGTCAAAGTGGTGCTGGGCGCGGTGGATGCCGTAGTGCACCAAATCAAAAATCAGCAGATACAAGGCGAAGCTCACCAGAGGCTTGTCGGTGACACCGGGCCACACGTTGTCCAGTTGCGGCGTGACCCACCCGAGCACACTGAGGCGGCCCAGCAGACTGTCAAGCACCGGCTCCAAAAGAAAAAACATACCGAGCTTGAAGACGCCCAGGCGGTGGATCACGGTGTACAGCATGTCCGTGCGCACGCTAGCCCGGTCGGTGACCGGCTCCACGGGTCGCCAGCGTTGCAGCGGGCCTAAGACCGCAAGCAGTGCCAGCAGTTGTCCCAGACCGAACAGCAACCAGATTGAGCCCTCATAGGCGCGCTCCAGGTATCCGCCCCACCCCAGCGCCATGAGTACAGGTTGCACCAGGCCTTCAAAAAAGTGCTGATGCAGTGCGTCAAAGATGTCTGTCAGGGCGTCCATGGGCGTTTGCGCGAAGGGCAGGCAAGCTTACTGGGTGTGGGCTGCAAGCCAGACCTGGTAATCCGGGTGGGTACGTAAGGTCTCAAAACAAAAGCCCTTGGCCTGCAGGCCAGTGATCAGTGGCTCCAGGACGGCCGGGGCCCAAGGGTCTTTGCGCGACCAAATGCCCAGGTGCGCCATCAGGATGTCACCGGGCCGGATATCGCGCAAAGCGTCAGACAACAAACGGGCGTTGCTGAAACGTTCACTGGGCAATTCATCGCCCAAGAAGCCGGCCTGCGCCCAGCCCACGTGGGCATAGCCGCAGCTGCGGGCCACGTCCAGCAGCCGCGCCGAGGTCTTTCCCCCAGGGGCGCGGAACAGTGGCAGCGGCGCAACCCCCGTCCGTTGACGCAAACGATCGGATGCCGCATCCAGTGCCGCGCAATACTGGGCCGGCTGCCAGGCCTGGGTCTGGCCTGCCTGCGCTCCGGCGCTGGGCCGCACTTGCAGACGCCCGTCAGGCAAATCGGCGCGCCAATACACATGGTCTAAGGTATGCGAGGCAAAGGCATGGCCTTCCGCTGCGCGGGCCCTCCACCAAGGTGCCCAGTGCGTGCCCAGACTGCCGTCCCCCGTTCGGGTCGGTTCGTCAGCAGCAAAAAAAGTCACCCTGACCTGGTGGCGTTGCAACACCTCGGCCATCTGCGGTGCAACTTCCATGTGGCCGGTATCCAAGGTCAAGTACACCGGCTTGTTGCAAGCCGGTGCCGCCTGGGTAGTGCCCGCGCTGCACCACAGCAGCAGACCCGCGCGCAATACGCCGCCGAGCTGCCTCAACGCGGCTTGTGGTCGAGTGTCCATACCCCATGCGGTGATTTGCCGACCTTGACCTGGCGCACCACCGTGCGGGTTGTAAGGTCGACAACGGTGAGCTTGTTGGCCCAGCGTGAACCAACGTACAAGAAGCGGCCATCGGCAGACAAATCCATGCAGTCCGGCCCACTGGGCACATCAAATGTGTCGACCACTTCCATGCTCAGGTAATCGATTTTGCTGATCGAATTGGCGGCGCGGTTGCTCACAAAAATATGCTGCTTGTCCCCCAGGCTGCGAAAGGCATGGGCCCCGCTGGCGGTTGCCAGTGTTTTGACAAACACCGGCTTGGCAGCACTGACGTCATACACCTCGACCCCACGCGCACCGGTCAGCGCCACCAGCAGCTTTTTGTCGTCCGGCGTGCCGAAGATGTCAGCCGGCAGAAACCCTGTTTTGATGCGCCACTTCACGGTCTGTGTGGCCAGGTCAATCGCGATCAACTCATCGCTTTCCTGCATGGTCGCGTAGACCACAGTGCTTTTGGAATCGATCCACAAATGGCTGGGTGTCTTGCCGGTCGGAATGCGCTGCACCAGCGTCAGTTCACCCGCATTCCAACGGTACAAATCCACATGATTGAGCCGGTTGCCGGCCGTGACCAGCCACTTCATGTCCGGCGAAAAGCGCAGATGGTAGGGGTCAGAGATGCCGTTCACCGTGCGCTGGACATCGCCGGTGCGCGGATCCAGAAAGGTCAGCGAATTACCCACCGCGTTGGCCACGATTACCGATTTTTCATCCGGAGTGAGGTAGAGGTGGTGCGGCTCTTTGCCAGTCGGAACCCGTTTGATCTCGACCCAGCGCTGCGGATCGATCACGCTGACGCTCGCGCTCAGCGAGTTCAACACCAGAATCGGGGCCGCTTCTTTGACCACCGCCGGGGCGCTGGCCGCAGGCGCTGCGGGAGCCTCTGCTTGGGCAATTTGAGAGGGATTACTTGCCGCGGCAAAGCTGATACAGGTCCAACTGGCCAGGGCTAACGAAGCCCCTATTATTCGATTTCGCATAGCCAGCGAGTGTAGCCGCCGCCCCACTGCCCCAGCGCTTGGCGCGGGACTCAGGGCACCGCCACTGCAAGCAATTCAGCCTTCGTGAGCCATCGCCATGCACCGGGTGCCAGGTCAGCAGGCAAATCCAGACTTCCAATGCGCGAGCGGTGCAAGGCCTCCACCCGGTTGCCAACGGCCGCCACCATGCGCTTGACCTGGTGGTACTTACCCTGGGTCAGCGTCAAACGCAGATGGAGGGCATCCACCGCCTCGCAAGCCGCGGCCCTGACTGGCTTGGGATCATCATCCAGCACGACACCTGCCAGCAATGCCTCGGTCTGGCGGGCATCCAGTGGGTGCTTGACGCGCACCTCGTAGACCTTGGGGACGTGGTGGCGCGGCGAGCTCATGCGGTGGATGAACTGTCCGTCGTCGGTGAGCAGTAGCATGCCAGTGGTGTCCTGGTCCAAGCGTCCAACAGCTTGCACCCCCTGAACCGCACTTTTTTGCGGGCGCGCACGCAAGGGCGCAGGGAGCAGCGAATAAATACTGGGATAAGTGGATGGCTTTTGCGAGCACTCTGTGCCGGCAGGCTTATTGAGCACAATGTAGGCGCGCTGCGCATAAGGCCAATCACGGCCCTGCACCCGGAAGCGCAAACCCTCTGGCGGGAACTCCGCTGCGGGGTCGGTGCAGGGCTGCGGCGTGCTGTCCTCATCCACCGCGTACACCTGCACCCAGCCCTGCTGCACCAGCCCTGCGCAGACGCGCCGGGTGCCAAATCCCTGGGTGTACAAAATCTCCTGGAGTTGCACTAGGCCGGATTGTTCTTGGCTTTGCCGCGCGGAAGGATGGCGGTGGTGACGGTGGCGCGTACCGGCTCGTAGCCGGGAGCCATCGGCTTAGGCGGTGCACTGTCTTTTTTCGGCTTTTTGGCTTCTTTGGTGGATTTTTGCTGACCTTTGGCCATGGCGGGCTCCTTGGGTTGGGTGGTGGGTGTCCAATATGGGCTGTACACAGTGTAGTTTCTCTGCGATGGCCATATCCTCACCCCTTATCGAAACGCTGCTGGTCGACGAATCCGAAGTCGAGATCAGCGCAATCCGGGCGCAGGGTGCGGGCGGCCAAAACGTCAACAAGGTCTCCAGCGCGATCCATTTGCGTTTTGACATTCCGGCCTCCAGCCTGCCCGAAGGCGTCAAGGAGCGGCTGCTGGCGCTGCGCGACGCGCGCATTACCAGCGAAGGCGTGCTGATCATCAAGGCGCAGCGCTTTCGTACCCAAGACAAAAACCGGCTTGATGCCTACTTGCGCCTGCACGATTTGGTTAACAGCGTAGCCACCCCGCCCACACCGCGGCGGCCAACCAAGCCTACTTACGGCTCCAAGCAACGGCGGCTGCAGACGAAGGGCGCACGGGCCCAAACCAAGAGCCTGCGCGCCCCGGTGCGCGGCCAGGACGATTAGCTGACCCCGAACGCCCCGCCTTACTCCACCAGGGCCACGGATTTCACCAAAGCCCACACGGTCCGGCCCACCGCCAGCTCCAGCTGCGCAGCCGAACGCGCCGTGATCCGCGCCAACAAACTGAGCGAACCGCAGCGCAGCCGCACCAAGACCTGCGATGGATGGACGTCGGGCCTGATGGATTCCACCGTGCAGGCTAGCTGGTTCTGGATGCTGGTGCCCACAGGCGCAGCCAGCGCCAGGCTTACATCGCGCGCCAACACCCGCACCCGGACCGCTCGCCCCGGGTGCAAAAAAGCGCTGTCACGCAGCCACAGATTGCCGCCGTCAAACACCACTTCGGCCAGTTGCCAGGCGGCGTCGCGGCCGCGTACCGTAGCCTCCAATAACGCGCCGGCCTCTTCGCCACCAGAGGACAAGTGCTGTACCAAGACCTCGGACACAGGTCCGCACGCGCGTACCTGGCCATCCTCCAACAACACCAGGGTGTCGGCCAGCCGCGCAACCTCGTCCATCGCGTGGGTAACGTAGAGCATGGGAATCTGCAAACGGTCGCGCAGCATCTCCAGCCAGGGCAGGATGTCCTGCTTGCGCGCACGATCCAGCGCCGCCAGCGGCTCATCCAGCAGCAGCGCCTGTGGCTTGCGGGCCAGGGCCCGGGCAACCGCCACCCGTTGGCGTTCGCCACCGGAGAGCGTGTGCACCTGCCGGTCCAGTAATGTGCCTATGCCCAATAGCGCCACGGCATCGTCCAGCCCGCTCAGCGCAGCAGTACTGCCGCGTCCACCACGCAGCCCGAGAGCCAGGTTCTGGCGCACGTTCAGGTGCTCCAACAAGCTGGCCTCCTGAAATACATACCCGAGCGCCCGCTGCCAGGTTGGGACAAACAAACCGCTGGCTGCGTCTTGCCACATCGCGCCGCCCATGCTGACTTGCGCATCCGGCGCATCCATGGCCCGCTCAAGCCCAGCCACGCAGCGCAACAAGGTGGTTTTGCCCGACCCGGATGG
>CANFHZ010000020.1 GCA_947446885.1 Comamonadaceae bacterium | reverse complement strand
TCCTGTTGAAAAAAATGCCGCCCTCACTCGCCGTCCAAAGCCCGGCAATCGGCAGCGTTCCACCCCAGGGTGGCGGTGCTGCCGGCTTGCAGGCTGAGGTCGCGTCCATCGTTGGGAAGCGTCACGATGAAATCTTCAAGCCCGCACGCGTGCATGCGCAAGCGGGCATAGCGGCCCAGGTAGGTCAGATCGACTACCGTGCCGTTGACCAGGGTGTCCACCGAACCCGCAGCCGGGTTGAGGTGAATGCGCTCAGGGCGCACGGAGAGGCGCGTGGCCTCGCCCATGGCCTTGACGGCCACAGCCTGCGCGGACAGGCGGGTGCCGTCGGCCAGCGTAACTTCGCAGGTATTGCCGTGCATGGCGCTCACCCGGCCGTGCAAGGTATTGTTCTCGCCGATGAACTGGGCCACAAACGCATTGGCCGGGCGTTCGTACAGCTGCGTGGGCGTGTCAATCTGCTGGATGCGGCCGTGGTGGAACACCGCCACGCGGTCCGACATGGCCAGCGCCTCGGTCTGGTCGTGGGTGACATACACAATGGTGATGCCCAGCTCATGGTGCAGGCGTTTGATTTCGTACTGCAGTTGCTCGCGCAGCTGTTTGTCCAAGGCGGAGAGTGGCTCGTCCATGAGCACCAGCTGCGGCTCGAACACCAGAGCGCGCGCCACCGCCACCCGTTGCTGCTGCCCGCCGGACATCTGCGCCGGGCGGCGCGACTCCAGACCCTTCAAGCCGACCTTGTCCAAAGCCGCCATGACCCGGCTGCGTGCGGCTTCACCTGTCACACCACGCACGCTCAAGGGAAAGCCTACGTTCTCGGCCACGGTCATGTGGGGGAATAGCGCGTAGCTCTGGAACACCATGCCGATGTTGCGGTGCTCGGGCGCGATGCGGTTGATCGGCTTGCCGTCCAGGTAAATCTCACCCGATGTGGCCGTCTCGAAACCGGCCAGCATCATCAGTGTGGTGGTCTTGCCGGAGCCCGAAGGCCCCAACAAGGTCAGGAACTCGCCTTGCGCAATGTCCAGGGTCAGGTCCCGCACGACCAGGTTCTTGCCGTCGTAGCTTTTTTCAACGTGGTCGAAGCGAACAAAGGGTTTTTGCATGGGAGAGGAATTCCAGTACGAAGGCAAGCCTACAAGGTTAGCAAAGTCTATGCCTATGCAGGAATCACGTTGTGCTTGGGACCATAGGGGAAACCCGTGATATTGCGGTGCCCGGTATCGGTAACCACCAGAATGTCGTGCTCCCGGTAACCACCTGCGCCCGGCATACCCTCAGGCAGCATGATCATCGGTTCGATGGACACGACCATGCCCGGTTCGAGCACGGTATCGATGTCTTCTCGGAATTCCAGGCCGGCTTCGCGCCCGTAATAGTGCGAGAGCACACCAAAAGAGTGCCCATAGCCGAAGGTGCGGTACTGCAGCACGCCGTACTCTTCGTAAATTTTATTGAGCGCGTGTGCCACGTCGCAGCAGCGCACGCCGGGCTTGACCAGCTTCTGGCCCTCTTCGTGCACGCGCACATTGATTTCCCACAAGCGCAGCGATGCCGCGTCCACATCACCGAAGAACAGTGTGCGCTCCAGCGCGGTGTAGTAGCCCGAGATCATGGAGAAACAGTTCAGGCTCAGGATGTCGCCGTGCTGCACTTTGCGGGTGGTCACCGGGTTGTGCGCGCCATCGGTGTTGATGCCGGACTGGAACCAGGTCCAGGTGTCCATCAGTTCGGTGTGCGGGTAGCGCTTGGCAATCTCGCGGACCATGGCCTGGGTCGAGGCCAGTGCCACTTCGTGCTCGGGCACGCCCGCATGCACGGCTGCCACCAGCGCCGCGCCGCCGACGTCACAGACTTGGGCGCCGTTGGAGATGAATTCAATTTCTTCGGCTGACTTGACCATGCGCATGCGCATGCAGTCGGCAGCGATGTTGACGAACTCCACGCTGGGCAGGGCCGCCTTGATCTTGTCCATGCGCTCCAGCGGCAGGTGGTCAAACTCTAGCCCGACGCGGCCTTTGTTGGGAATCTCCTGCGCCAGCGCGCGGAAGTAATTGCCCTGCTGCCAGTCGGTGTAAATCAGGGCGCGGTCGCACACGCCTTTGCGCCAGGGCTGACCGCCGTCGATGTTGGCGGCAATCAGCACCACTTTGTCCTGCGTCACCACCAGGCCGTAGAAGCGGCCAAAGGAGCAATACAAAAAGTCGCTGTAGTAGTTGATGTTGTGGTAGCTGGTGAATAGCGCCGTATCCACGCCCTTGGCGGCCATCATGGCGCGCAGTTTGCCGATGCGCGTGGCGTATTCAGCGTCCGAGAAACTGTGGCGTACGCGCTCGCCGTTGTCGATGTAAATCAGGTCGGGCATGGTCATGATGGTGTTCTCCTGGGTGACGGGTCAAAAGTGGCTCAGTATTGCGGCAAGCCCACGGGCGATACTTCATTATTACGACAACATTCTTTCCTTAAATGCCAATCCTGCGTCACGCTTTTCCCGTTCCTTCTGGGGCGATGCACCGTAACGGGGCGTGTAGCGCGCCGTCAGGTGCGAAGGCGTTGCAAAACCAGTGGCCGCAGCAATGTCGCGGATGCTTTTGTCGCTGCGCTGCACCAGCAGGCGCGCCTGCGCCAGCCGTATGTCCAGGTACACACGCTCGGGCGTTTTGCCAAATTTGGTTTTGAATAAACGTTGCAGGCTGCGCAGCGCCATGCCGGTGAACTGCGCGACCTCGGCCACAGTCAGCGGCTCGGCCACATTGGCTTCCATCAGCCGCAATGCTTCCACCGCTTTCGGGTGGGTCACACGGCTCTGGTGAATGATGGACACGGTTTGCACGTCGGTCAGGCTGCGCCGCTCCACCACCAAAAGATTGGCAACTTCATTGGCAAGCTGGCGGCTGCCGGGCGCCTGTGTGAGCAAATAGGTCATCAAATCCAGCGGGGCGACGCCGCCACTGCAGGTGTAGCGGTCGCGGTCAACCTCAAAAAAATGCTGGGTGACGACAATTTTGGGGAACTGCTCGGCCAATGCCTCATGGTCTTCCCAGTGGATGGTGCTGCGGTAGCCGTCCAGCAAGCCGGCCTGTGCCATCAGGTACGCGCCGGTGTCAATGCCGCCCAGCGGAATGCCGCCGGCCGCCATTTTTTTCAACCATAGCGTAAGCGGGCGCAAGCCCCGTTTCGGGATCGGGTTGGGCCCGATCACAAACACCACGTCTAAAGCCGGTGCCACCGCCAGGCTGTGTTGCGTCATCACCTGGATGCCATCGCTGGACGCCACCAGCCCGCCATCGACCGACAGCAGCACCGAGCGGTAGGCCGCGCGCCCCAGCACCTGATTGGCCAGGCGCAAGGGGTCAACGCAGGCGCTCAGCGCAATCAAGGAGAAATTCGGCACCACTACCAGCCCGAATACCAGCGACTGCCGCTGCTGCGCGGCAGCCCGGCGGTGTGCGGTGTCGGGGATGGCGTTCATAGCGGTGCGGGGCGTGTTGGGGTGGCCGGACTGTAGCGTTTGCCTTGCGCCCGAGCAGGGGTCTGCCGTGTGAATCAAATAATTCAGAAAAATAAAAGTTGATTTAAATTTTTCATCTTGCTATCCTGCGCCAGCGTGCCCGTATGCAGCGCGCAGCAGTGGCAGAAACCGTTTTTCAATTCAAACCTGGAGTAATCAGTATGAAATTCAAACACCTCGCGGCGCGCTTGACGTTGTCGCTTTTGACGGTAGTCGGTGGCTCGGCCATGGCGGCGGACTGGGTGGTCGGTGCCAATGTGGGCAATGTGCCCTGGGAGTTCCAGGACGCGTCGGGCAAGATCGTCGGATTTGAAATTGATTTGGTGAACGAGGTGGCCAAGCGTGCTGGCAAGACCGTGCAGATCGACAACATTCCATTCAACGGCCTGTTCCCGGCGGTGCAGTCCGGGCGTATCCAGATTGCGGTGTCGTCTATCACCATCACGGCCAAGCGCTTGGAGTCGCTGGCTTTCGCCCAGCCGTACTACGACAGTGACCAGTCGCTCTCCGTGCTGAAAACCACCAAGATCGACAAGCTGGAAGACCTGGCTGGCAAAACGGTGGGTGTGGACACGGCATCCACCGGTGACATCTATGCCACCGAGAACACCGCAAAGCTCAAGATTGCCAAAATCTCCCGCTACGAGGGCCTGGCGCCCGCCATGCTGGACCTGGCTGCCGGCCGGATTGACGGCTACATCAGCGACATCCCTGCGGTGGAGTACTACATCAAGGACAAGCCCCAGTACCGCGTGGTGGCACGCATCCCGACCAACGAGCGTTATTCCTTCATGTTCGCCAAGAACTTTGCTGACGCGGCCAAGATCAACGACATCCTGACTGCGCTGAAGAAAGAAGGCTTTATTGCTGCGACCCACAAGAAATGGTTTGGCAGCACGCCACCGGACAGTTCGTCGACCGTGAAAGTCATGGACGTTCCCAAGCTCTGAAGCGTTGAGAAAAAGCACCCCGCGCGCTGCTGAGCAGGCTGTGCGCGGGGGTGCAGAATGGTTCGCATGGGCTTGATTGACACTTTTTTTAACTGGGCCGTTTTTGTCGGCGCGCTCCCGGCTTTGCTCGAAGGCCTGGGCGTGACCGTGATGCTCGGTGTGGTGAGCATCGTGGCAGGTACTGCGTCCGGCTTGGCCATGGCGCTGCTGCGCTTGTACGGTCCTGCACCGCTGCGCTGGCTGGCGCGGGTGTATATCGATGCCTTGCGGTCTATTCCTTTGCTGGTCTTATTGGTGTTGGTGTACTACGCATTGCCTTTTGTGGGCGTGCGTCTGTCTTCGTTTGTATCGGCAGCGCTGGCCATCAGTTTGGTCTCATGTGCGTATGCCGCAGAAATTTTCCGGGCCGGTATCCAGGCCGTGCCCAAAGGCCAGTTTGAGGCGGCGCAAGCCATCGGCCTGGGCTTTGCCAGCAGCATGCGCTATGTCATCCTGCCGCAGGCCCTGCGCATCGTGGTTCCACCCCTGACCAGCAACTGCATCAATGTGCTCAAAGACACGGCGCTGGCCTCGGTGGTGGCCATGCCCGATTTGCTCAAGCAGGCCACCCAGGCCCAGGCGCTGGCTGCCAACCCGACGCCGCTGATCGGGGCTGCTGTGCTCTACCTCGTGCTGCTCTTGCCATTGGTGCGGCTGGTGAGCTATTTCGAAGCCCGCCACCCGAGCCGTTGAAAGCCCCCGTTATGACGACCGCCTTGATTCAGATTGAGCAACTGCGCAAGTCTTTTGGCGCGGTACAAGTCCTGCACGGCATTGACCTGGACGTTCAGGCGGGCGAAGTGGTGGTGGTGATCGGCCCCTCGGGTTCGGGTAAGTCCACGCTGATCCGCTGCATCAACTTGCTGGAGGAATACCAGGGTGGCGTGGTGCGGGTGGATGGCGTGCGTGTCCAAAAAGGCCCGCAACTGGTCACCGTGCGCACCGACGTGGGCATGGTGTTTCAGAGCTTTAACCTGTTTGCCCACTTGAGCGCGCTCGACAACGTGGCGCTGGGGCCGCTGCGCGTGCACCGTTTGGCACGCAGTGCGGCGCTGGCGCGGGCGGCCGATGTGTTGGCGCAGGTTGGTATGTCTGAGCACAGCCATAAATTTCCCGCTGAGTTATCCGGCGGGCAGCAGCAGCGGGTGGCAATTGCGCGTGCGCTGGCCATGCAGCCCAAGGTGCTGTTGTTTGACGAGCCCACGTCGGCCTTGGATCCGGAGATGGTGGGGGAAGTGCTGGACGTGATGCAGCAGCTCGCCAAGACCGGCGTGACCATGGTCATCGTCACCCACGAGATGGGTTTTGCCCGCCGCGTCGCGCACCGCGTGGTGTTTATGGAGGCGGGGCGCATCGTTGAACAAGCCGCGCCCGAGCAGTTTTTCGGCGCGCCGCGTGAGGCGCGCACCCAGGCTTTTCTGAAAGCCGTTTTGCAACATTGAGACCTTTCCATGCCCGCTACGACTCCCCCTGTGGCCCTTGACCTGGCTGCCATCCGCACCGAATTTCCGGCGCTGGCGCAGGACTTTGTGTTTTTGGACAACGCCGGAGGCTCGCAGGTTCTGACCCGGGTGGCCGACCGGGTGCGCGATTACTTGCTCACCAGCAGCGTGCAGCTGGGCGCCAGTTATGCGCACTCGCAGGCCGCCGGGGCCAAGGTTTTGCAGGCGCGCCAATCGGTAGCCCGGCTGATCAACGCTGCGCACGATGAAGAAGTGGTAATGGGCGGTGCCACCACGGCGCTGATGTTCCAGCTGATCCAGGCCATCCTCCCGCAGGTGCGCCCGGGCGATGAAGTCATCCTGACCAATACCGACCATGAGGCGAACATCGGTGCCTGGCTGCGCCTGCAGGCCGCCGGGGCCACCGTGCATTTCTGGAACGTGAATCCGCAAACCCTGGAGCTGGATCTGGCGGATCTGGAGAAGCTGTTGTCGCCGCGCACTATCTGGGTGGCGATGACGCACGCCTCCAATGTGCTGGGCACCGTCAACCCCGTGGCCGAGGTGGCGCAGCGCGTGCACCGTGTGGGCGCGCGCTTGTGTGTGGATGCGGTCGCCTACGCGCCGCACCGCTTGGTGGATGTGCAAGCCAGCGGCGCGGATGTGTATGTATTCAGCTTTTACAAGGTGTTCGGTCCGCACTACGCCGTGTTGTGGGGACGGCGGGAACTGCTGCTGCAACTGGCCAGCCTGAACCATTACTTCATCCCCTCCGATACCCTGCCCTACAAGCTGCAGCCGGGCAACGTCAATTACGAACTGTCGTACGGCTGCATCGGCATCAGCGATTACTTGGAGGCGGTCGGTACCGCCCTGGGCGCGCAGGGTGATGCGCGCAGCCGCATGCAGCACGCTTTTGATGCCTTCGAACACCATGAAGACGCGCTGGCCGAGCAGCTGCTGGCCTATTTGCGCGGCAAAGCCGGTGTGCGCATCATCGGGCGCACGCATACCGGCGACGGCCTGCGGATGCCTACCGTCAGCTTTGTGGTGCGTGGTGCCATGAGCGAGGCCATTGTTTTGCACACCGACCGCTTTGGGATTGGCATCCGTTTTGGCGATTTTTATGCCAAACGTCTGATCGAAGCCCTCGGACTGCACACGCGCGGCGGTGTGGTGCGGGTGTCGATTGCGCACTACAACACCCCGGCCGAAATTGCGCATCTGATCACGCATTTAGACGCCGCGATTGACGCAGCCATGGATACCAAGCCCACGATTGCCTGAACCCCGGAGACAGAACGTGACCGACTCCACCGCTACCCTGATCCGCAACGGCCGGGTGATTACCGCCAGCGACGATTACGTGGCCGATGTGCTGCTGCAAGGCGGTATCGTGCACACCATTGGCCAGGCCATCGACGTCGGCCCGGATGTGCGGGTGGTGGACGCGACCGGTCTGTACGTGCTGCCCGGCGGTGTGGATACCCATGTACACCTGGAAAACGTGATCGGCCCCACCATCACGGCTGACACCTTTGCCAGCGGCACCAAGGCCGCAGCCTTTGGCGGCACCACAACCATCGTGGACTTTGCGCTGCAAACCGAACGCGACTCGCCCCTGGGCGCGATTGCGCGGGCCCAGCGCAGCGCCGAGTCGCAGGTGAACGTGGATTACAGCCTGCATGTCATCGTCACCCGTGTGGACGAGCAGGTTTTGAAGGACGTGCGCTATGCCATGCACCATGAGGGCGTGAGCAGCTTCAAGATGTTCATGGCCTATCCGGGTGTGATGATGGCCGATGACGCCTCTATCTTCCGCATGCTGCGACAGGTTGGTGCCGACGGCGGCATGGTGGCGCTGCATGCCGAAAACGGCACGGTGATTGACCTGCTGATTAAAGAGGCTTTGGAGGCCGGCCATACCGCGCCGCGCTACCACGCGCTCACCCGCCCCTCGCTCATGGAGGGCGAGGCCACGCACCGCGGCATCCGACTGGCCGAGCTGGCGAACGCGCCGATTTACTTTGTGCACGTGTCCAGTAACGACGCGCTCAAACACATCGTGAGCGCGCGTGCCGAGGGCATTCCGGTGTTTGCCGAAACCTGTCCGCACTACCTGCTGTTTGACGATTCGGTTTACGACAACGAGGACTTCGAGACCGCCAAATACGTGATGACGCCGCCGCTGCGCAAACCCGACGACCAGAAGCACCTGTGGCGCGCGCTGCGTTATGACGATTTGCAGGTGATCGCCACCGACCATTGCCCCTTTTGCATGAAGGCCGACCACTTCGGCCTGCGCAGCTCCAAACTGCGCGGCACGAAAAGCTTTGCCGAGATTCCCAACGGTGCGCCCGGCATCGAGACGCGCCTGGTCAGCCTGTTCGATATTGGCGTGGTGCAGGGCAAGCTCTCGCTGAACCGCTTTGTCGAACTCACCGCCACCACCCCGGCCAAGCTGTTTGGCCTGTTTCCCAAAAAAGGCACCATCGCCGTGGGCAGTGACGCCGACGTGGTGCTGTTCAACCCGGCAGTGAGCCAAACCATTCATGCCAAACACCTGCATGGCAATTGCGACCACACGCTGCTGGAGGGCCGCAGCTTGCAGGGCCGGGTGGAAAAAGTATTTTTGCGCGGCAATCTGATCGTCGATGGCCCCGACTGGCATGGCCGGGCGGGCATGGGGCGCTTTGTACCGCGCGGGCAGGTGCAGGCGTTTTAGGCCATGGCCCTGAACCAGCCACCGTCGACTGACAAACCCGCCACGCTCGAAGCCCTGCGTACGCTGGTGGCGCAGCGCAGCGCGCAACTCACGCCGCGCATGCGCGACGCAGCGCATTACGCGCTGGAGCATCCCCAGGACCTTGCTCTGTGTGCCTTGGCCGAATTGGCGCAGCAGTCGCAGCTCTCGCCCGTGGCCTTTATCCGCATGGCGCAGGCGCTGGGCTTTGCCGGGTTTTCTGATCTGAAGCGTCTGTTCCGCGCGCCCTTGCAGCAGACCGCCAGACCCACCCACAGCGAACGCATCCGCCATTACGGCGGCGAACTCACCCTGGACCGTCCGCAGGATCCGGCTGCGGTCCTGCGTGCTTTCAGCCAGGCCAATATCGTGTCGCTGCAGCACCTGCAGGCAGAAGCGGAGGTATTGCCCCTCAAGCCCGCAATTGCCATGTTGCGCAGCGCGCAATTGGTGCATGTGATCGGGCTGCGCCGCTCGTATTCCATTGCGGCCTATCTGGCCTACGCGCTCAACCGGATCGGGCGCAGCGCGATCCACATCACCGGGCAAGGCGGCATGGTCGTCGAGCAGGCCAGCGCACTCGGGGCGCAGGACGTGTTGGTGGCCATCAGTTTCCCACCTTATGCGGCTGATACCCCCAAGGTGTGTGAGCAGGCCAAGGCCAGCGGGGCCAAGGTACTGGCGATTACCAATGGCGTGCTCAGCCCCTTGGGCCGCGTTGCTGACCTGCTGATTGAGGTGAATGACGCGGAGCTAAAAGGTTTTCGTTCTCTGACTTCCGCCTTGTGCGTCGTGCAGACGCTGGTGATGGGCATTGCCTTTGGCCAGCGCCATCGCAGCCGCAAAGGCTTGAACGCCAAGCCCGGCCCGGACCTGATCGACATTGACTGTTAACGCACCATGGAACATCCCACAGCCTCGATTCATTTGCCTATTCAAGACCTGGACGCCGCTCGCTTCGCGCCATATGGCGAGGTGATAGAGGCGGGATCAGCCGCGCGGCAGTTCGCCATCAACCAAGGATTTGCCACCCGCTTCCATGATCTGGCCCGGCTTGATGTCGGGCCGGACGCGCGGGTCTTGGTCAATATTTTCCGCGCGCTGCCGCGCAGCCTGCCGGTGCAACTGCAGCTTATGGAGCGTCACCCGCTGGGGAGCCAGGCTTTTGTGGCGATGGCCGAGCTCCCGTTCCTGGTGGTGGTTGCAGAGCCTGCCGCCCAGTTACATCCGGAGCAGATCCGCTGCTTTCTGGCGCGGCCGGGGCAGGGCGTGAATTACGCCAAAGGCGTATGGCACCACCCGCTGATTGCGTTGGAACGCCCCTGCGACTTCTTGGTGATCGACCGGGGCGGGCCGCCGGGAGACCGGAATCTGGATGAGGTCGACGTATCCGAATGGAAGCTCTGGGCGGGCTGAATCCGGGGCGGCAAGAAGCTGCCTGGCGCGCTTATTGCTGTCTATGCCGCATGCCCAATTTACCTACTTTGCTTAGCACGGTGCCGGTCAACTGCTGGAAATGCCGATTTTTCGCCACCAGCTGGGATCCCAAGCTGCCGTACAGCTGCAAATTGCTCGGATTCAAGTCCCGCATGATGCCGTCCCAACAGGTGTTGTCGCTGGACGGAAGGCCTTGCCAGGGTTTTGACGCCAAGCCCGCCGTGGCCAAGCCTGTACTGGCGATGGCACGCTGATCTGCTGGCCCCGGCGCGGGGCTGCGCAGGCGTGCACGGGACGGCGTCGGCGGCGTAAACGGCAAGGGATTGCCGCAGACAGAAAGTCGTCGACAAACCGACGAAATTCGGTGGCACGGCTCCTGCTTATGAGGGTTTCCGAACCTTTTTAAGACGTTGACCGATGTCCCATCCGACCCATCCTCTCCAAGCACTATGGCTGGATCCTTTCCGGGCGCTGCGCCCGCAGGACCAGTCTGCCTTGACCGATTTGGGCATGGCGGTGCACATTGTCCGTACCCTGGACGAGCTCCATGAGCCCATCCGCGCAGGCACTGCCGATTTGGTGGTTGTCGGCCTGGGTCAGGATTGCGATTTGCTGCATGCGGTCAAGGATTTGATTGACGCCTGCCCCGCTGAATACAAGCGCCCGTCCATCCTGTGCCGGGTCGAGCGCCGCAACCTGGAGGTCACGGTGGCCGCCATGCGCACTGGCGCGCTGCATGTGATTGCGACCGATGACTGGGCAGTGGCCACCTGGGAGGCTGCGCTGCAACCGGTACAGCAACCCGACAATGAAAAGTCTGCTGATGCCCAAGCTGCCAAAGCGCCCCCGGTTCCGGCCGTGCGTGACGTGGTCTATGTAGACCCGGTGAGCCGCAATTTGTTGGCATTAGCGCAGCGCGTGGCGCTGGCCAATGTGAATGTGCTGATTGAAGGCCCCACTGGCGCCGGTAAGGAAGTCCTGGCGCGGGTGCTGCACGAATCGTCCGTGGTTGCGCGGGGGCCGTTTGTGGGTCTGAACTGCGCCGCCTTGCCCGAGCACATGATGGAAGACCTGCTCTTCGGCCATGAAAAAGGCGCATTTACCGGCGCGGTCAAGGACCACCGTGGTCTGTTCGAGCAAGCCCAGGGCGGCACGCTGTTCCTGGATGAGATCGGCGAGCTGCCTATGCACCTGCAGTCCAAGTTACTGCGGGTGTTGCAGGAGCGCACGCTGACCCGGCTGGGTTCGGAGCGCCCGCTGACTCTGAACGTCAAAATCATTGCGGCGACCAACAAAAACCTGCGCGACGCAATTGCCCAGCGCGAATTCCGCGAAGACCTGTATTTCCGCCTGAGCACTTTCAAGCTGCGCATCCCGCCGCTGCGTGAGCGCAAGGGTGACATCCTTCCGATGGTGGTGCGCATGCTGGCACGCCATTGCGCACAAACCCAGTCCCAACCTTGGGAACTCAGCGCCGATGCCCAGCATGCGCTGCTGGATTACAGCTGGCCCGGCAATGTGCGTGAGCTGGAAAACGTGGTGCAACGCGCCATGGTGATTGCAGGCGACCATGTGATCGATGCGCAGCACCTGATGTTTGACGACTCCATCAACCCGCTGGATCTGATGGGCGACATGGACCTGCGCGCTGTGCAGCCCCCCTACACCAGCACGCCAGTGCCAACAGTCGGGGCACAGCCCCTTTCGGCAGTGCCGCAGAGTTTGCATGCGACGGTCAAGCACAGCGAGTTTTCGGTGATTCAGGCTGCACTCATGGAGAGCAAAAGCCGTGAGGAGGCTGCGCAAAAACTGGGTATCAGCCCGCGCACCCTGCGCTACAAACTGGCCCGCCTGCGTGAAACGCCGGATGCTGTGGGCTCCGCAGCCTGATCCGTGCCGCACCAAACAGGACACACGCCATGATTGAAAAAGCCACCTCTGCCAGCAGCATCGCGTCGATGCTGCAAACCCTCAAGTCCCATGCGGCGCAGGCCAGCGGCGTCGGTGTGGACGGACTGGCTGGTCAAACCGTTGCCAAGTCCGATTTTTCGGACATGGTGCGCCAGGCCGTCAAAGAAACCAACAGCCTGCAAATTGATTCGCAGGAAACCAACAGCGCGTTCGAGCGTGGCGAGCAAGTGCCGCTGACCGACGTGGTGTTGAAGATGCAAAAAGCGTCCTTGTCCTTTGAAGCGACCTTGCAGGTGCGTAACAAAGTTCTCAAGGCCTATGAAGACATCATGAACATGCCGGTCTAAGCCCCCCCACCACGACATATTCCGCGCTGAAAGACTTTTTGTATGGCCACCGCACTCGCAAATACCGGCACTTTTGTACCCGCACAAGTCGATGAGCAACCGCTGGCGACACGTAGCGGTGTGGACCGCCGCGCCTCCGGGCAGGGTGGCAATCTTGCTACCAACAACCCCGGCAACGGCGGTGCCATGACCAATGGCATGAACAACGGCATGGGCAACGCCATGGGGATGCCCAACAACGGCGGCATGGTGCCCAACGGCTATGGCAACAACGGTGCGATGGTGGCACCCGAGGACTACAGCGGTTTGTTCGGCCCGATCCAGCGCACCCTGGCCCAACCCGCCGTGAAGCGGGCTTTACCGGTTCTGGTGATTGCCCTGGTCTGCCTGCTGTTTGCGATTATTTTTGTGGTGATGAACCAGCCCGCCTACCGCCCGGTGATGACCGGTGTGACCGAGGGCGACCAGCAGGCCGTGTACGAGGCTCTGAAGGCCGCGGATTACAAGCCCATCATCGACAGCGCTAACGGTCAGGTGACGGTGCCTACCGACCGCTACCACGCGGCGCGGATTTTTCTGGCTTCAAAAGGCCTGCCCAAAACCATGCCAACCGGACTGGATGCTTTGAAGGACCAGTCGGCCCTGACCACCAGTCAGTTCATGGAACAGGCCCGCTACAACGCCGCCATGGAGCAGGAACTGGCGCGCAGCATTTTGCAAATCGAGACCATCCAGGCGGCGCGCGTGCATCTGGCCATTACCAAGCCCTCGGTGTTTGTGCGCGACCGGACGCCGCCAAAGGCTTCGGTGGTGGTGACCCCCCAATCAGGCCGCACCGTCAGTCCCTTGCAAGTGCAGGCCATGGTGCATTTGATTGCCTCCAGCGTGCCCTTGTTGACCCCGGACAACGTGGTGATCGTGGACAACTACGGCAAGCTGATGACCGAGAGCGCCAGCGAACTCGCCATGGGCTTGAGCGCAGGTCAGACCAAGCACAAGCAGAACCAGGAAGACCTGTACCGCCAGCGCGTGCTGCAAATTCTGTCGCCCATCGTGGGCGAAGCCAATGTGCGTTCGCAGGTCAATCTGGCCTTGGACTTCAGCCAGACCGAAACGACGGTGGAAGACTATGACACCGGTGGCAAGGGCCCCAAAACCCGCTCAGAAATTTTGAGCGAGGACCGCAACAGCTCCAAAGACGCCGGTGGTGTGCCGGGCACCTTGTCGAATACGGCACCGCCCACGCCCACGACTACGGCCAACACCCAGGCCACTACGCCCAGTGCCACCGACGAGCGCAGCACGATTGCCTCGCGCAGCACCCGTAACTACGAAATTGACCGCTCAGTCCGCCACACCAAGAGCGCCACGGGTGACATCCAGCGTCTGAGTGTTGCGGTGGTGATCAACGAACGTGCCCCGACACCCCAACCGAAAAATGACAAGGGAGAGGACGTACCGCCGGTACCCAATCCTTACACGCCGGAGGAGCTGGAGCGCATGACCCAGTTGGTGCGCGGTGTGGTGGGTTTTGATGAAGCCCGCAAAGACGTGGTCAGCGTGGTGCAAGCCAAGTTTGAACCGGAAGCTCCCATGGATTTGAGCATTCCCTGGTACAAGGATGAATCGATCATGAACAGCATCAAAGTAGCCACCCTGGGCGTGACCTTCATCGGCTTTTTGCTGATCGTCGTGCGCCCCTATGTGATGCACACCCTGAACAAGGAAAAAGAAGCGGCCGCGGCCGCTGCCAAAGCTATCCAGGAGGAACAAGAAGCCATTGCCGCTGCCGCGCAGGCCGCCGTCTTGGCCGAAGAAACCGCTAAACGCGAAGCGTTGGCCCTCGCCAATCCGGAAGCCGAAGCGGACCCCGAGGCCAGCGCCGCCGAAACCCTGGAAGAAATGAAGGCCAAGATGAAGCCCAAGAAGTCCAATATCTCGGCCGAAATGCTCGACACCGCCAACACCTATGACGACAAGGTAGCCTTGATTCGCATGGTGGTTGCGGATGATCAGGGCCGCGTGGCCAGCGTGTTGAAGAACATGATCAAGATCAGCTGAACCGCGCAGCGTTGACCTCTTTTTAATCGGAATATTTTCACCATGGCAGATCCAGACTCCAGCGCCGACGGCTACGCCACCGAGGCATTGCGCCAGGAAATGGCCAATATGACCAGCACGCAGCGCGCCGCTGTGCTGATGCTGCTGCTGGGTGAAGAGCAAGCGTCGGACATCATCCGATTTCTGAACCCCAAGGAAGTGCAGGCACTGGGTGCTGCGATGGTGCAGGTGCAGGACTTGTCGCAAGAGGCCATTAACGTGGTGCTGGACGAGTTCGTTGCCACCATCAAAAAACAAACCAGCCTGGCCTTAGGTACCGCAGACTATGTGGAGAAAGTATTCAAGCGTGCGCTGGGCGATGACAAAGCGGCCTCGGTGCTGGGGCGCATCTCCCCTGGAGCGGGTAGCAAAGGTTTGGAGATTCTGTCCTGGATGGACGCACGCTCGATTGCCGACATGATCCAGGCCGAGCATCCCCAGGTGGTGGCCATTATTTTGTCGGTGCTGGAGCCCGTAGTGGCGGCCGATGTGCTGGCTTTTCTACCAGTCGACAGCCGCGCTGAAGTGATTCAGCGGGTTGCCAGCCTGGAGACGGTGCAACCGTCGGCCATGGTGGAACTCGAAGCCATTATGAAGAAGCAGTTCTCCACCAACAGCTCGGCCAAGTCGTCGAGCTTTGGCGGCGTGAAAGCTGCCGCGAGCATCATGAATTTAACGAAGACTGCGTTGGAAGCAGCAGTGATGGGGGGTCTCAGGGACTTGGATCCGGACATGATGCAAAAGATCCAGGACAACATGTTTACCTTCGAGAACCTCGTGGGCGTGGATAACAAGGGTATCCAGACCATCATGCGCAATGTTGAGCCAGACCTCATGATGAAGGCACTCAAAGGTGCCAGCGATGCGGTAAAGGACAAGTTCCTTGGCAATATGTCAGAGCGTGCCCGCGGAATGTTCAAAGACGATATGGAGGCTTTAGGCCCCATGCGTCTGGCCGATGTGGAAGAAGCCCAGAAACTCATCATGCGCGCCGCGCGCAAACTGGCCGATGCCGGTGACCTGGTGCTGGGTGGCGGGGCCGACTATGTGTAAGCCACACCGCCCCGGCTGCGGCGGCGCCTGAGCGGCAGCACTGCGCATGTTCAAGCCGCACGAATTGATTCAAGCGGGTTCCGCCGATGTGCCTCTGCAATCGGACGCGGAGCACGCTGCGGTGGCGGAAGATGTACGCCGCCCCGAGGTCAAATTTGCGCGGGTCTGGCAGGCAGACGATTTGTTTGAAGGCAAGGCCCCTGCGGGCGGTTTTGTCAGCCAGGCTGCTGCGCAAGTGTCCGCCAAGCGCTTCGCGCTGCGGGACCTGGACTCCATTTTTTTGATCGGCCCACGCAGCACGGACAGTGCCGCGCTGCCGCAGCCACAGGACAAGCCGGCGCAAGCAAGCGCTGACCTGGCCGCGGACGATGCCCCGGAACTGGCCGCCAGCCTGGAGCCACCAACGCCCGAAGACCTGCCCACCCATTCGCAACAGGCGCTCGATACGGCCCGGGAGCAGGGCTATGCCGATGGCATGGAGGCCGCACGGGCGCAGTTGTATGACCAGATCCGTGCCGAAATCGAAGCCGAGAAGCAGGCCGATGGCCAGGCCCTGGCCGCCATGGACCAGGCCGTGGTTGACGGCTTGACAGCGGCCCTGGATGCCTTGCACCAGAGTCCCCAGCAATTTTTTGAACCCCTCAAACGCTTGTCCGTGCACATCGCCGAACAGCTGGTGCTGGGCGAGTTGCGGCTGGATGGCAGCGCGATCGACCGTTTGGTGCAGCGCTGCGTTGACGACCTGGCCGCCAATGAGGCCTCGTCTGTGCTGGTGGAGCTGCACCCGGACGATTTGCATGCCCTGCACGACTTGCGCAAGCGCGCTGGATTGGTGGAGAAGAACTTGCCACAGTTGGTGGTCAACGAGGCTTTGCCGCCTGGCAGCGTGCGGGCCAGCGCCAACGATGCTTTGGTGGAAGATTTGATTACCCACAGACTGGCGGCGATTGCCCGCGCCCTGGGTTTGGCTGAAGACCCGCTGCGCACGCAGTCGGCCTTCAACCCCGAACGCGTTGCCGCAGAGCGCCAGCGCAGCACGGCGGTGGAAGATGTACCGGTGCGCATGAGCGCTGCGACCCCGGCGCGCGTCGTGCCGGCCGAAGCCGTGGACCTGGACCTGGAGGACAGCGATGTTTGATTTTGCTGCCGAGGTCGACCAGAGCATCTCGCTTTTGCAGAAAAAGGCGCAAAGCGTGCCCGCACGCAGCGGTACGGTGGTGCGCGTGGTGGGTTTGCGCATGGAGGCGCGCGGCCTGATGGCACCGATTGGCGCATGCTGTGTTGTCGAAGGCACCAGCGGCCACCGGATTGAGGCCGAGGTGGTCGGTTTTGCCGACAAGACTTTGTATTTGATGCCCTTCGCAGAGCCGGTTGGCATAGGCCCCGGTGCCTCGGTGCGTGTGCTCAGCGAAAGCGGCCATGCGGATTTGGGTGATGCCCTGCTGGGCCGCGTGATTGATGCGCAGGGCGCGCCGCTGGACGGCATGCCGCGCCCGGTGTGCGCAGACCAGCTCAGTTTGTTCGGCCTGCCGCTCAACCCCATGGAGCGCGGCACGATTGACCGGGTGCTGGACGTGGGCGTCAAGGCCATCAACGGCCTGCTGACGCTGGGGCGCGGTCAGCGTCTGGGGCTGGTTGCCGGATCCGGTGTGGGCAAGAGCGTGCTGCTGGGCATGATGACGCGTTTCACCAAGGCCGATGTGGTGGTGATCGGTTTGATCGGCGAGCGCGGGCGCGAGGTGCAGGCATTCATCCATGAATCGCTCGGGCCAGAAGGCCTCGCCAAGTCGGTGGTGATTGCCGCTCCGGCCAATATTTCCCCGGTGCTGCGCTTGAAGGCTGCGCACCTGACCCATGTGATTGCCGAATATTTTCGCGACCAGGGCAAAGACGTGCTGATGCTGGTGGACAGCCTGACCCGCGTGGCGCATGCACAGCGCGAAATCGGCCTGGCCATCGGCGAGCCACCTACCAGCAAGGGCTATCCGCCTTCGGTATTTGCCTTGCTGCCCAACTTGATTGAACGCGCGGGTGTCGGACGCAACGGTCACGGTTCTATTACCGCGATTTACACCGTGCTGGCTGAGGGTGATGACGGCAACGACCCGATTGTGGATATTGCCCGCGCGTCACTGGACGGACAGGTGATGCTCTCGCGCAAGCTGGCCGACGCCGCGCACTACCCGGCGATTGACCTCAACGGATCGATTTCACGGGTCATGCAAACCCTGCTGGCACCTGCCGACCTCAAGTTGGCCAACCGCTTTCGGCGCCTGTGGTCGCTCTACCAGCAAAACGTCGATTTGATTCAGGTCGGGGCCTATCAGAGCGGCTCCAACCCCGAGATCGACCAGGCCATTGCCTTGCGCCCGGAGTTGGAAGCGTTTTTGCAACAGGACATGCACACCGGTTTTGAAGAAAAACCCGCGCGCGAGCGTCTGCGCCGCTTGATGGAGGGCTGAATATGGAAGGACCCCGCTCCTGTTGGGCCGCCCTTGAAGACAAGGCGCAGCGCCGCATCACCGCCTTGCAGGCCGAGATCGCACAGGCGGGCCAACTTTTGGAAACCTTGTATGCCAGCCGCACGCGCTTGCTGGTGCTGTACGACGAATACCGCACCCAGCTGCAAAACCGCACCGAGCAGGTCGGTATGCAGGAAGCCATGAACCAGCGCCAATTCATGTCGCAGCTGCAGACTTTGCACAACCGTGTAGAGGCCGATATTGAGCGCACGTTGGCACACCAGGAGATGCTGCAAGCATCTCTGCGCACAGCCGACACCGAGCGCCTGAAAATGAAGACCTTGCGTGAAAACGCACAGGCCCTGCACAACAAGGAACTGGCGCGGCTGGAGCAGCGCGCCATGGACGTGCTGGGCGTTCAGCAATACAACCGCAAGGCCGCCTGATGGCACACACTGCGCCAACGCACGAGGCCAATGTGGCCGAGACATCGCTGGCGGCCGGCATGTCAGGCGGCTGGCTTTGGCACATGCGCGCATGGCGCGCGCAAAACCGCTGGGCGGCCACCACACAGCAAATCGCCCGCTGGCTGGCCGGTGTGACACCAGGCAGTACCGAGTTGCTGCTGATCGGTGCCAGCGGCGGCTGGATGATGAGCAGCGCCTGGTTACAGCGTTTTCGCTGCGTGCGGGCCTTTGATCTGGACCGTTGGGCTGCGCCGGTATTCCGCCACCGCCATGACGCGGCACTGCAGCAGTCGCGCACCGTACTGTCCTACCAGCAACTCGATGCGGTGCAGCACCTGCCTCAGCTGCTGCACAGCTATCCGCAGGCATTTGTACTGTTTGACAACGTACTGGGACAAATGCGCTTTGTGCACCGCAGTCTGGATGCTGCGCAGACCCAGCTTCATTCCATTTCCCGCATGCTGCGCGGTCGCGAGTGGGCCAGTGTGCATGACGCGTATTCAGGGCAAAAGGATGTCGCCTTACCTGGCCAGTTGCCCATAGGCCCGTTGTTGACTGTCAGTCCGCGCGCACGCGCCGCAGCAGAGCCGCAGTTTTCGGTGGCCGAGCGCCGATGGTGTGCGCAACTGGGTGTACGCGGAGCGTGGCTGGATCACCTGACGGCCGGCATCTTCCCGGCGGGAACTCCGGTGCAACATATTGCATGGCCTTTCAGTTCTGCGTACCAGCATTGGTTGCAGGCGGGTTGGGTGCGTCCGTGAAAGCGTTGCAAGTGTTTGGCAAGTTTGTTTAAGTTTCCCTCTGAACTGCCGATACTGCTTGGTATGGTTTAAATTAGCGGCATAAGCGAAGTGATCCGCATGATTCCGAAGTGAAAGAGATCCTATGAAACGCATCGTGTTGGAAGTCGTTCTTGCGCTGGCTATGGCTGGCGCGGCGGCGTTTGGGTATATGTCCTGGAAGCAGGCGCAGGGCAGCAAAACCGAAATTGAAGAATTGACCAAGGCATCGGAAGAAGCCAAAGCCAAGATAGACGAAGCCGAAAAGGCGGCCAAAGCGGCGTCTGATGAACTGGAGTCTCTGAGTAAAGAGGCCGAAGCCGCCGCAACAAAGGCCAGCCAGTTTGAAGCAGCCAAAGCCGGGTTTTCTGCCGGCACCACGCTGGCTGATCTGGAGGCGGCGTACAAAAAGGAAAAAAACCTGAGCCCGGAACGTCAGATCGGCCTGGCCACCTTGCGCATGCTAACCAAGGGCGCTGAAGATCCCGCTACCGTTGAAGCCTACAAAAAGGCCTTGGCGATGGCCGATTGGGGCAACCGCAAAAACACCATCTGTGCCGCCCAGATTGGCTTGGCAGCTACGGGTGAGAAAGTTGACATCATGGCCGACTGCCTGCCCAAGGGCAGCCAGATGGCCAAAGAGGGCCATGGTAAGGACGATGCGCACGCCAAGGACGACGGACACGGCAAGAAGGAAGTCGCCGCCAAAGATGATGGCCACGGCAAAAAGGATGAGCAGGCCAAGGACGATGGGCACGGCAAGAAGGATGCAAACGCCAAGGATGACGGCCATGCCGCCGATGCCAAAGACGGCGAAAAGACAGCCGAAAAACCCGCAGATAAACATGCCACCCCCCATTGGGATTACGTCGGCGATATGGGGCCTGCGCGCTGGGGCAAAGAGTTCCCAACCTGCGGCAAAGGCAAAAAACAGTCACCGCTGGACATCAAGGGACCTTTTGTGAAGCAAATGGTGGATCTCTCACCGGCATACAAACCCGGCCCCCTGACCATGTTGAACAATGGCCATACCATCCAGGTCAACATTCCGGCGGGCAGCAAGCTGCGTATCGATGGTGTTGTCTACGATTTGTTGCAGTTTCACTTCCACCGTCCCAGCGAAGAGCAGATTGACGGCAAGCCCATGGCCATGGTGGCGCACTTTGTACACAAGAGCGCCGAGGGCAAACTCGCCGTGATTGGCGTGCTGCTCAAAGAGGGCAACGAGAACCCCAACATCAAAACCCTGTGGTCCAACCTCCCGGCAACCGAAGGCCCGCCGGTCGACATCCCGGAAGTGACCTTCAATCCGGCCAACCTGCTGCCGAAAGAGCTCAACTTCTGGAGCTATGAAGGCTCGCTCACTACGCCGCCGTGTACCGAGGGTGTGCGCTTCTTCATTCTGCGCACACCGGTGAATATCTCCAAGGAGCAGGTCAACGCCTTCCCCTTCAAACTCAATGCCCGTCCGGTGCAGCCGCAAAATAACCGCGAGATCCTGATTGGCCAGGCGCCGCGTGACATGGAATGGCTGCGCAATATGTTGGCCCAAGCCTCCCAGGCAAAGGCCGCGTCGGCAGAAGCGGTAGAAGGTGTTGAGAACTTATGAACACGCCGCGTGCCGTCGCTGGACAAACGCTGCTGGCGGTGCTGGTGTCGGCCGCAGTGGTGCTTCTGCTGGTGTTAGGTATGGCGGCTTTCGGCGTCTATGCGGGATGGATTCATCTGGGCGCACCAGCGGTTAAAGCTGCCACCAGCAAAGAGTTGGATAAAGAAAAAAATACCGGCGAAGCGAAGTTTATTTGCGAGGTGACGATTTCCATGCCGCAGCGCACCCTGGACGCTGAGCCCAAGGTCTACAACGACATGCTGATCGCAGGTGTTGACTATGACCAGAAGACCGGCTGGTACCAGGGTGATTTCGCTATTTCCGAGGGGCACAAAGGCGCACTCAAAATCAACGGCAGCAAAATTTCGGTGAGCCGCCCGGCGATGTTCGAACGCTTTGGCATGATGATCATCCAAGAAGACTTCACGATTGACCGAGCCGACGGCAGCTTCGTTCAGACCCTGACCTTCAAAGGCGACAGGACCCGCCACATCCTGAAAGGATTTTGCGGCGGCCTGACTACCGCGCCGTTCTAGAGCTCGCCGCCTTTCGCGCGGTGTCTGGGTTCTATGATGGGCGCTTATGTTTTTGATTTCAAAATTGGTGGCATTGGCCACCACCCCGATGCTCTGGGTTTTGCTAATGCTCTGCCTGGGCACCGCTTTGATCCGGCGTCGGCCGGTTCTTGCGCGCCGATTGATCCTGGCGTCTACGGCCACGCTCTTGTTGGGCGGTTGGGCCGCTGCGCCCGATGCGCTGCTGCGGCATTTGGAACGGCAGTACCCTGACCCACCTCCGCTGCCTTTGGATCAATATGCCGGAGTGATCGTCCTCGGAGGTGCCACGGAAAGCGCTTACCGCTGGGAAGGCACGCTGGAACCCCAAATGAACGCGGGTGCCGAGCGCCTGACCACCGTACTTCCCTTGCTGCGGAAGGCGCCCGGCTTGCAGGTGGTTTTTACCGGCGGCGAGGGCGAATACTTCGGTGCCGGTCCCAGCGAGGCGGAACGGGCACGCCGGTTTTTTGCGCAACTTGGTGTGGACACCACGCGCGTTCTTTTTGAAAGCGCCTCACGCAATACCTACGAAAACGCCGTCTTCAGTGCCCGTCTTGATGGCGTCAATCCACAGCGGCCATGGATCTTGTTGACTTCTGCGGCCCACATGCCGCGGTCGCTTGCGGTATTTCGCAAACAAGGCTGGGATGTCACGCCATACAGCGTGGATTTCAATGCCGGGCTGTCCACACCCTGGACCTTGTATGAAATCGGTGACTTGAGCCGGTGGGACGCTGCATTGCACGAATATGTGGGCATTGCGGCCTACCGGCTGACTGGGCGGATGTAGCTGGTTATTGGATCGCCTACGCCTCACCTATAACTTAGGCGGAGTGTATTGTTTTTGGGTTTGCTGAATCTCTAATGCGGTTGACCGTGCATACAATTCGTACAGCGAGATTGGTGCACTTAATGCGACAGTTACTCTGCCGCGTGTTTCATCAAGAAATAGGCTGGAGACCAACCCAGTTTTGCGATCTACTGCACAGAATGTAATGGGTGTGGATAAATTAGAGTTCAGATCTAGGCCATTCTCGCGCAACTTCATTTCCCCGTAGCAAAGCCGGAAAACTATAAAAGATATTTCGTCTTTTGTGGCAGTCTGGAAGCAAGATTGAACTGAGTTTTTGGGTTGAAGTACGCGCTCGAGGCATTTATCAAAAGCGGGCTCTATGGACATTGAATTCCTGAGAACCACGTTATAGAGGTTGTTCTTCGGCGTGACATCCCATTGAGCCTGTCCAATCAATTGGGGGCTTGTGTCGGCAACCCAGCGCTGCATATTTTCTTTTTGAACTTGATACGAGCGCGCAATGCCCACAACGACACATTCTGGGTGAATGCTATTATCAATTATCCCAGAAGAGCACAGAGTTACTAAACCCTGATCTCTATTTCCTGGAGCTAAATACTGAAGTGAATCAACCAAATCAGATGGGTTAACTTGGTTGGAACCGATGCCCACTGCGACTTCACCCGACGAGAAGGTCAGGCTCCTCTTAAAACTCCCGCCTGAGTTTGCTATTGGTTTTATCGAAGAAAGGGCCGCAACCGATGGATATTTTATGGGTTGAGCCTGGGCTACGGCCCACTGCGTTTCGCCGGTAAGTGCGGCAGAAACGACCATACAAATGATGATTCTTTTTAAAACGGATTGCATGCAGTAACTCCTTGCATATGAGGTCATATTAAAAATAATATTTTCAACTTGAGTTGAAATTGTGCCAAGCACTTGTTGGGCTCAGGGTAAGCAATAAGAGTTTTAGGCAACATAAATTTAGAATTTTTCGCCGCTACCAAATTTCGCCGTTTTAATTTAACGTCGACTGCCACTTTTGGCAATTCTAAAGTGAGCAGCAAGTCGCTACTATTACGCTTGAAGCGTATTTAGGAGCCCTCAGAATGTACAAACGATTTTCTCTGTGTTTACTTTTGGTGATCACTGCCGCATCGGTTTATCCGGCTTTTGGTCGGGCGCAGACTGTTCCACCCCATGCCCAGGGACTGCGGGAGGAGTTGATTTCTGTGGAATTATCCGCAACCAAAAAACAGCTGGGCGTGTACTCCATAAAGGCGGGAGCCGATAAACCCAGCAAGCTAGTCGTTTTGCTGCCAGGCTATCCCTCTGTGGTTCGACCTATCGTAGAGAACGGCGTGATGACGGGCTCCAAACTCACAGGTAATTTTTTGATTCGGGCGCGCCGGTTTGTGGTGGACGATAGCGTCGCCGCTCTGATAGTGGATTGCCAGTCAGAGAGCGGGGATTACTGTGCGAGCAGCTACCAGGCCTCCAAACAACGACAAGAAGATGTGGACCGATTGATTGCCGAAGTGCGCAGCCGAGCGCCGTCAATAGCGGAGGTCTGGCTGCTTGGTACCAGCATGGGTACGATTTCTTCGTCCTTTATGCCCTTGCACAACCCTGCCGGCTACGCCGGTGCGATCCACACGGCCATGATCGCAGACCCCTACGCGAAAAATTCATACCGGGAGCTCGGTGGTTTTGACTACAAGAAGTCTGGCGTTCCTCAGTTTTTTGTGCACCATAGCTCCGATCCATGCAGCTTGACCACCTACCCCAGTGCTAAAGCCATTGCTGAAAAGTTTGGTTTTCCTCTCGTGACCGTCACTGGCGGCGCTGGTTTTCAAGGTCCCCCATGCGAGGCGCTCACGGAGCACGGATTTCGAGGCAAGGAAAAAGAAGTGATGAATGCGATCAACGCCATTGTGAAATCAGGGAAAGCCAGTCAGTTGGAAATTAATTGAACGAGTGGCCCCCTAGTCAACTCATTCCACCGTAACCGACTTCGCCAAATTGCGCGGCTTGTCCACGTCCGTGCCCCGCGCGCAGGCGGTGTGATAGGCCAGCAATTGCAGCGGCACCACGTGCAGGATGGGCGAGAGCACGCCATAGTGCTCGGGCATGCGGATCACGTGCACGCCTTCGCCGCTGCGGATCTGGGTGTCCGCATCGGCCAGAACATAGAGCACGCCGCCGCGCGCGCGCACTTCGTGGATATTGCTTTTCAGTTTTTCCAGCAAGGCATCGTTGGGTGCGACAGTCACCACCGGCATGGCGCTGGTCACCAGCGCGAGTGGCCCGTGTTTGAGCTCGCCTGCGGCATAGGCTTCGGCGTGGATGTAGCTGATTTCCTTGAGTTTGAGCGCGCCTTCCTGCGCGATAGGGTAGTGCGCGCCGCGTCCCAAAAACAGGGCGTTTTCTTTGGAGGCAAAGTCCTGCGCCCAGGCGATGAGCTGCGGCTCCAGCGCGAGTACCGCTTGCAGTGCGGCGGGCAGGTGGCGCATCGCGTGCAAGTGCGCTGACTCCTGGCCTTCGCTCAGCCGGTCTTTGGTTTGTGCCAGCGCCAGCGTCAGCAAAAACAGGGCGGCGAGTTGGGTGGTGAAGGCCTTGGTGGAGGCCACGCCGATTTCCACCCCGGCCCGCGTGACATAGGCTAGCGCGCATTCGCGCACCATGGCCGACGTGGCCACATTGCAAATGGCCAGCGTATGCACCATGCCCAGGCTGCGCGCATGGCGCAGGGCGGCCAGTGTGTCGGCGGTTTCGCCGGACTGGCTGATGGCCACCACCAGGGTTTTGGCGTCGGGCACGGATTCGCGGTAGCGGTATTCGCTGGCGATCTCCACGGTGCACGGCATTTTGGCGATGGCCTCGATCCAGTATTGCGCCACGCTGCCGCTCAGGTAGCTGGTGCCGCAGGCCAGAATCAGCACGCGCTCCACGCCCTTGAACACGCGGTAGGCGCCGTCTCCAAACAGTTCTGGCGTGATGCCCACAATGCCTTCAAGGGTGTCGGCAATGGCGCGCGGCTGTTCGAAGATTTCTTTTTGCATGTAGTGGCGGTAGGGACCAAGTTCGGCTGCGCCGCTGTGCGCCTGCACGGTCCTGACGGGCCGCACGATGGGTTTGTGCTGCGCGTCCTCGATCCAGTATTTGCCCAATTGCAGGTCGACATGGTCGCCTTCTTCCAGATAGACGATCTGGTCGGTCACGCCGGCCAGGGCCATGGCGTCGCTGGCCAGAAAATTTTCGCTATCCGATGTGCCCACGCCCAGAATCAGCGGCGACCCGGCGCGTGCGCCCACGACGCGGTGCGGCTCGTCCTTGTGGAACACGGCCAGCGCGTACGCGCCCCCCAACTGCGCTGTCGCCTGCTTGAGCGCATCAAACAGATCGCCGTTGTACAGGCTGTCGATCAGGTGGGCGATGACCTCGGTGTCGGTCTGGCTTTGGAACACATAGCCGCGCGCCTGCAGCGCCGTGCGCAGTTCATCGTGGTTTTCGATGATGCCGTTGTGCACCAGCGCCACCCGCCCCGGCGCATCGTTGGCAGCGCCCGTGCCGTGGCTGAAATGCGGATGTGCGTTGTGCACCACTGGGGCGCCGTGCGTGGCCCAGCGCGTGTGGGCAATGCCGGTGCCGCCCTGCATGTGCCCGCTACTGACCTGTTCCATCAACTCCGCGACCCGCGCCGTGCTGCGGGCCCGCTGCAAACCGCCGCCCTGCGCGCCCAAGCTGCCGGTGTGGATGGCCACGCCGCAGGAGTCGTAACCCCGGTACTCCAGCCGCTGCAAACCCTGCACCAGAACAGGAACGATATTGCGGGTGGAAACCCCGCCGACGATGCCGCACATAAGTCCTCCTTGCGTTGAATCGAGGTGATGCTAAATCTCCAATGGAAAAATTTGTGATTGAAATTGATCTAAAAAAGAAATAAGATTTCAAATATTTGCTTAATAGAAATTAAAAATCATCTGGTCGCTATTTATGGAACAAATACCGCTTTATGGAATTGACATCCAACTGCTTGACGCCCTGCAACGCGACGCATCGCGCAGCAATCTGGCGCTGGCTGCGCTGGTTCACATCTCGCCGCCCACCTGTTTGCGCCGGGTCAAGCGCCTGGTCGAGGCCGGTTGGATCGAGCGGCAGGTGGCCCATCTGTCCACTGACCGCCTGGGAGCGGCCTTCGGCCACGGCTTGACGGCCCTGGTTGAAGTCACGCTGGACGCGCAGGGCGCGGAGCATTTGGACGCTTTTGAGGCGCGCGCTGTCGCAGAAGACGCAGTACAGCAATGTTGGCGCGTGTCGCCCGGCCCGGATTTTGTGCTGGTCATCCAGGCCCGCGACATGCCCGACTACCTGGCCATCACCCAGCGCCTGCTGACCCAGAACGCCAATGTGCGCAACGTGAAGGCGTTTTTCAGTACCAAGCGGGCCAAGTTCAGCACCACGGTGCCGCTGCCGGTTTGATGTGCTCGCCGCTTCATGCCAGCAGCTCCGCCAGCGCCTGCTGCGGGGTCAGGATGCGCAAGCCCGTAATGGCTCGCGCGTCCAGCAAGTCCTGGTCTCCACTGACCAGAACGCCAGCCCGGGCGGCCAGGGCGGTTTCTATGAACATATCGTCGCTGCGGTCCCGGCAGTAGCGGCCAGGTTCGCCAATCTCGACCCAGCGTGCTGCGGCGCTCAGGTCGTGCAGAACGGCTTCGCGTAACTCCAGGCTGATGTAGCGGTCGAATTTGGGACGGTAGAGGCGGGTTTTCAGCTCATTGAATGTGGGCTGCGAGAAAACCAACGCGCCGCGCTCCAGCACGAGCTGCACCAGCTGAGCCGGTGCACCGCGCGCGGTCAGCGCCGCGCTGATCAACACATTGGTGTCAATCACCCATTCAGGATTCGTCACGCAGCAGTTCGTCGAGCAATTCGGGTGTCAGGCCGGCGTCCTGTGCGGCTTGTGCGGTCTGCGACAGCGTGTGTTGCAGCCGGTTGGCGTAAAACGCGCGCATGGCTTCGTAGTCGCGCGCCGAGACCATCACGCCGACCACCCGGTCGCGCCGCATGACCCGGACCGGCTCGCGCTGGGCCAGGTCAATAAAGTGGCCGAATTGGGTTTTGGCTTCGTTGGCGGAGAAGGTTTGCATGCGCAGCAATGTAACACGCGCACCGTGCCAAACGCTCGAATCGAACGATTGGGGTGATTTATTGCGAAGGCTTCTTTGCGGGCCGCTTCCACCCCGCCACGCTGATCTGTTTGCCGCGTGCCACCGTCAGCGCACCCGGCGCGGTGTCTTTGGTGATGGTGGAGCCGCCGCCCACGGTGCCGCCCGCGCCCAGGGTGACGGGGGCGACCAGTACGCAGTTGCTGCCCACATGCACATCGGCCTCAATCACGGTGTGGTGCTTGTTGACGCCGTCGTAATTGGCGGTGATGCTGCCTGCGCCAAAGTTGACGCGTTCGCCGACGCTGGCGTCACCCAGATAGGCCAGGTGGTTGGCTTTGGCACCGGCGGCGAGGGTGGCGTTTTTCACTTCCACAAAGTTGCCGATGTGCACGTCCGGCCCCAGTTGTGCCCCCGGACGCAGCCGGGCAAATGGGCCAACCCGGGCGTTTTCGCCCACGGTGACACCGGCCTTTTCGCCGTCGATGTGGGTAAAGGGCTGTATGACCGCGCCGCTTTCAATCGCGCAATTGGCGATCACGCAGTTCGCGCCGATGCGCACGCCGTCGCCAAGATGCACCCGGCCTTCGAACACACAATTCACATCGATTTCGACATCCTGACCGCATTGCAGCGTGCCGCGCACATCCAGCCGCCCTGGGTCCTGCAGGCGCACGCCGTGTTCCATCAGTGCCTGCGCGGTACGCAGCTGGTGGGCGCGCTCCAATTCAGCCAGTTGTGCGGGGCTGTTGATGCCCGCCACCTGCAGGGCATCGTCTATGGTGTGTGCGACCACGTCCACGCCGTCGGCCACCGCCATGCCCACCACATCCGTTAGATAGAACTCGCCTTGGGCGTTGCTGTTATCCAGCCGCGCCAGCCAGCCTTTGAGCTGGCGCGCCGGTGCGGCCATGATGCCGCTGTAGACCTCGGTGATGGCGCGTTGCGCTTCGCTGGCGTCTTTGTGCTCCACGATGGCCTGCACCGCCTCACCGCTGCGCAGCACCCGGCCATAGCCGCTGGGATCGGCGAAACGGATGGTCAACAAGGCCAGCCGCTGCCCTGCGCAGGCTGCCAACAAGGCCCCAAGGGTGTCCGGCTGTATCAAAGGCACATCGCCAGACAGCACCAGAACCACACCGTCATCGGCGAGCATCGGAACCGCTTGCTGCACCGCGTGGCCAGTGCCCAGCTGGGGTATTTGCCGGGCGAACTGTAAGCCGGTATCTGCACCTGCGCCACCCAGGGCGGCTTCAACGGCTTCGGCTCCGTGGCCGGTAATGACTACCGTGTTGCGGGCCTGTAAGGCGCGGGCGGTGTTCAGCACGTGTTCCAGCAAGGGCAGGCCGGCCAGACGGTGCAGAACCTTGGGCAGGCTGCTCTTCATGCGGGTGCCCTTGCCCGCCGCCATAATGACCACGTCCAAGGGGGGCGGGGCGCTTATTTGATTGCCAGTTGCCACAACAATGCCTTTTTTCTTCACATCTTTGCGCGCGCAGCTGGGTGGCTTTGCCGCCTGTGGCCGGATTATCGGCGCAGCCTGTGTGCTGTTTCTGGCCGGGTGCGGCGCCATCGTGCCGGCCTACAACAATGCGCCTTTTATCGTGCACTGGTGGCTGGATGGCTACGCCGACTTTGACGCTACCCAAAGTGCCCGGGTCAAGGCGGACTTGGCGCAACTGCACCTCTGGCACCGTAAAGAAGACCTGCCGCGCGTCGCGCTGATGCTGCAAACTGTGCAGGCCGCCGTACCGGGTGAGCTGCAGGCCGAACAGGTTTGCGGCTGGTACCACGAGGGCCTGGACTATGCCCGCGCCTTGGCCCAGCGCAGCGCGCCCGCGCTGGCGGCTACCGTCCCGGGTCTCAGGCCAGCGCAAACTGAGCGTGTGCGGCGCGAGCTGGCCAAGTCTGCAAAAACCTGGCGCGGCAAGTGGCTGGACGCGCGCCCGTCTGAGCAAATCGACCAGCGCTTGGACAAGGCGCTTGACAACGTCAAAACCTGGTACGGCTCGGCCAGCCCGGCGCAAGCGGTCTTGTTGCGCAGCCAGCTGGAAGCTACGCCCTACGACACAGCCATGGCTTGGGCTGAATTGCAACGTCGCCACAACGACATCGTGGACACCATGGAAACGGTGCGCGGTCAAACGCCGCAGCGCGCGCAAGCGCTGATTGAGGCCTTGTTGGAGCGCAGCCTGGTATCACCGGACCCGGCTTACCGCGCCTATGCGCAACGCATCATCAGCAGCGACTGCGCACATCTTGCTGAATTCCATGCCAACACCAGCGTCGCCCAGCGTCGCCACTTCGCCGACAAGCTGGCCGCTTATGTGCGGGATCTGCAGCGATTGGCGGCGCAGCTGCCTTAGCGCTGAGGGCGGGCCAGGTCTGCGACCGGCCAGGCTTCGCCGAAGTCGGTCAGGATGGCGTCCAGCGGCACGTCATGCGGCTGCGGCGAGAAGTCGCTGACGTAGCCCACACCAAAGCCCAATCCCACGGTGAAGGGCCGGGGTTGCAGGCTGCCCAGCATGCGGTCATAAAAGCCGCCGCCGTAACCCAGCCGGTAGCCTCCTGCGCTGTAGCCTACGCAGGGTACAAAAAGCAGCGTGGGCGCCACCATCTCGGTGTCCTTGGGCTTGGGAATACCGTAGGCATCCTCCTCCATCGCGCAGCCCGGGTACCAGATATGAAAGGTCATGGTTTTGTGTGCCTTGTTGATCACCGGCAGGGCGATGCGGCGGCGCTGCGAATGTTCGAGCAATTCCCCATCTTCCTTCCAGCGGTGCAGCGCGGGCAGCGGGTCGAATTCGCCTTTGATGGGCCAATACGCGCCAATCACGGTGTCTTCACGGCGCAGCAGCCAGATCCGCATCACCTGCTGCAGTAGCTCGGTGCGGTGCAGACGATCCGGTAGCGCTTCGCGCAAGGCCAGCAACTCTTTGCGCAAGGCTTTTTTGGCTTCAACCGCAGCGCTTGCAGGTGTACCTGCGGGCTGATTTGCGGGTCCAGGGGACTTGTCCATAATCGGTCGATGAAGTTAAGTGGAATGATTTTGACAGCTTTAGCCCGTTGGACCTTTTTTTCTGCCGCCGCGTTGTGTATCAGCGCATCATTTTTTGCCCTGCCACTGCAAGCGCAGGCAGGCCCCTCGGTCTATCCGGATAACCCGCGGCTCGACGCGGCCCTGCTGGATATGGCGCAAGCCTACAAGCGGCGCGACGGCCGCGCGCTAGCCGCCGCTTTGCCGCAATTCAAAGCGTATGTGCTGGAGCCCTGGGCCGCGTACTGGGAGATTTCAAACCGGCTGGATTCCGCGTCCAAGGCCGATATCCAGGCCTTTTTAATTAGCTACGCGGGAACCTACCAGGAAGACCGGCTGCGCGCAGATTGGCTCTTGCAGCTCGGCCGGTCCGGGGACTGGGCTACCTTCAATGCGCAGTACCCGCTCTACCGTATGGGCGATGACCGCTCGATCCAGTGCTACGCGGCGCTGGCGGATTTCATCGGCAACCGCGCCGATGTCGCCACCACGGTGCAAGCCAACTGGCTGGCGTTGCGCGAGTCCGAAGACGGCTGCTCCAGCGCCTATGAAGCCCTCTACAAAGCCCACAAACTATCCGCCCAGATAGCCTGGCTGCGCGCCCGCCTGGCTATGGAAAACGACCGTCCGCAGGTGGCGGCGCAAGCGATTGGCATTCTGGATCCGGCCTGGGTCAAGGG